>NZ_JAMJFM010000046.1:0-78506 GCF_023544705.1 Streptomyces sp. MCA2 | reverse complement strand
GGACACCTCGGGGTCTCCGTACTGCGCGCGGAACCATGCACGGTACTGCTCCAGCACCACCGGATCGTCCTCCTCGGGGCCCGGCCCGGGGGCCGGGAGCTCGTCCAGCGCGATCCCGAACCGGCTTTGGTAGACCTCCAGCACCTCGGCGGCGCCGTCGAGGATCCGCTCGGAGGTCCGCCCGCCCGACACCTCCAGCAGCCGGCGCTGGTCGACCATCGTCGTCCGCCCCGTGGCGTCCAGGATCGAGGCCACCAGCAGATGCGACATGGGCAGTTCCGGGAGCGTCCAGGCCCACCAGGTGGGCGGGAAGTCCTCGAAGCGCAGCGGGGTGGGGTCCAGCCGGTACTGGGGCACCCCGTCGCGGCGCAGTTCGATGCCGCCGCCGTCCGTGTCGGCCAGCTGGAAGACGCCCTCGGGGTCCTGCTGGGGCGCGCGCACATCGAACCGGAGCGGATAGCGGCTGCCGCGCAGGAAGCCCACGTCCACCAGCCACGGCTCGGGGGTCTCCACCTTCAGCACGTAGTGCACCACCGGTGCCATGAAGCGGCCGGCGTGGAAGATGCGTCCGCCCAGCACCGTCACCTGCGGATAGCCGAGGGTGCGCAGCAACTGCTCGAAGGCACTGGCCAGTTCGATGCAGGTGCCGCCGCGGTGGCGGTGCGCGATCTTGTCGATCACCGCGGGGCCGAGTGCGGTGGGTTTCCCCGACCGGATGTGCATGTTCTCGAACGGCACCGACACGAGATGACGTTCCTGGAGCACCCGGAGCGTCCCGGCGTCGGTACGCCGCGGACGCCCGATGCCCAGGCGGCGCAGATAGGCGTCGAGTGTGCTCTGGTCCACCGAGGTCTCTCCCCTTTCGTTCCACAGGTTGCTACGGGCTCACGGGCGGCCGCCGGCGGCTACCGGCTCACCTGGCGGCTACCGGCTCCCGACCGGCGCGGCCTCGAAGCCGTAGAGCCAGGCGTAGTCGTCCAGCCGCTCGGCCGTGGGCATCGACCGGTCGCGCAGGCGCTGCCGCGGGCCGTCGGGAAGGTGGAACTCATGGCCCCGCTCCCGGGAGCGCCGGTGCACCTCGCGTACGCGGGGCAGCCGCAGCTCCTCGTACCGCCGCAGTGCGGGCCCCGGATCGACGTCCGCGGCGCTGAGCAGATCCGCGAGCACCCAGGCGTCCTCGATGGCCTGGTTGGCGCCCTGGGACAGATAGGGCACCATCGGGTGCGCCGCGTCGCCCGCCAGCGTCATCCGGCCGGTGCTCCAGCCGCCCACGCAGTCGCGGTCGAACAGGGCCCAGTGGTGGGTCCCTTCCGCGGCCCCGATCAGCTCGGCGACATCGGAGTTCCAGCCGGCGAAGGCGGCCGCGGCCTCCTCCGGGCGGCTCGGCGCCGACCACACCTCCGGGTCCCACTCCGGTGAGGTGATCACCGCGCTGAAGTGGACCAGACCGTGCCGGGCGATCGGATAGCTCGTCACATGGCCGTTCGGTCCCAGCCAGAAGAGCACCTTCGGCACCTCGAAGAGGGACGGCAGCCGGTCGGCCGCCACCAGACCGCGGTGGACCGTGTGCCCGGAGAACCGGGGACGGTCGCCCACGAGGGTGTTGCGCAGCGCCGAGTGGATGCCGTCCGCGCCGACGACGACCCCGGCCTCCTCGCTCGTGCCGTCGGCGAAGCGCAGGGTGACCCCGTCCGGGCGCTCCTCGGCGGCGGTGCATGCGGCGCTGTGCCGGACGACGCCGGGCGGCAGCAACTCCAGCAGGCTGCGGTGCAGATCGGCCCGCTGGATGAGGTAGTAGGGCGCGCCGTACCGCTCCACGCAGGTCTCGCCGAGCTCCGTCCGGGCGAGCGGCGCGCCGTCCTGCCAGCGGCGCGTCTCGATGGCGTGCGCCCGGGTGGCCCGTCTCTCCAGTGCGCCGGCGAGCCCGAGGCGGTGCAGGATGCGGGCCGAGTTGGGGGCGAGCTGGATCCCCGCGCCGGCATCGGCGAACACCGTGGCCTGTTCGTACACGGTGCACTCGATGCCGGCCCGCAACAGCGACGCGGCCACTGTCAGGCCGGCGATCCCGCCGCCGATCACGGCGATCCGGGGCCGGTGGGTGCTTATGTGCGTCACCGGTGTCACTTCTCCAGGCAGAACTCATCAATCGGGTAGCCCACGTGGCGGTCCGCGCTCGGCAGGTAGCCGAGGACGCGGTCGCCGGGCTTGAGCTCGGTGCTGTTGAGCACGGCGCCACCGGGGCCGAGCACCCGTACGTGCCAGTCGTCCTGGAGGATCAGATTGACCGCCTGGCCGCCGGGCGCGACCGCGTCGATGGAGATCAGCGGGCGGGATTCGATCTTCACCCGGCCCACGGTGACCAGCCGGGTGTTGCCCTTGACGTCCACGGCCAGCACCTTGCTGCCGGACTTGAGCTCGCTGAGGTAGTTGGTCCGCTCGTCCTTGGAGAGGGTGTACGAGTGGATGGCGCCGGCGTTGACGCGGAACGGCCGGGTGGGCATGTACGGCAGCGGGTGGGTCTCGCTGACGCAGAGGATCATGCCCTTGGAGTGCGACCCGACGAGAATCCCCTCGTCCTCCCGGAAGTGCGTGCAGGTGTCGACACAGGCCCGCTCGCCCATGCCGACGTGGCTGGTCGCGGTGACCTCCAGCTCGACCAGGCTCAGGTTCGGGGTGTCGAGCTGGGCCGCGGCCTTCAGGTGCGCCGCTTCGCCGACGCCCTTGGGGGCCATCATCACGCCGTCCGAACCGTGCTCCAGGACACCGAAGATGATCTCGGCCTCCTCGGCGTCCTGCGCCACGGTGATCAGGCTGCCGGTGGCCTTGGCGGCGGCCGCGATCACGATCTCCAGCGGGATCTTGGTCGGGTCGCGGAAGAGCAGCAGGCTCAGCTGCTCGCTGCGCGCGGACTCACACGCCAGCTCCAGGCTGTCCGCGTCCACGATCTCCACGAAGCGGCCGAAGGTCACCTCGGGGTGACGGATCGCCAGCTCGGCCGGTGTGATGCCATGGCGTATCGGGTCCACGATCACCACATCGGCCCGCCCCAGCTCCTCGGGCACCGCGCCCGGCGCGGGGAACAGCACCTTGGTGAGGGTGGGCGGCAGCCCTTCGAGGTCCGCGAGGTCCTCGGTGACGACGCCCTCGATGCGGTGGTGCAGCGCCTCCTGGAGGATCGCTTCCTTCGCGTCCCCGACCGCTCGGACGTCCAGCCAGCTCAGCTTCATGTTGTTTCTCCACAAATATGGTGGGGCAAGGTCGACGGCGGACCAGTGCGGTTCAGACGGGCAGGGACAGCTCGTGGGCCTGGATGTCCGCGGCGAGGCGGGACCCGGCGGAGGAGCCCTCGTGGACGAGTTCGACGACCGCGCGGGCGACCTTGCCCGGCTCGTCGGCCTGGAAGATGTTGCGGCCCATGGCCACTCCCGCGGCGCCCGCCCCCAGCGCCTCGTCCACGTACGACAGGGTCGCGTCGAGGCCGCTGCGCTGCGGGCCGCCGACGACCAGGATCGGCAGCGGGGACATGTCCGTGATCTCGGCCATGGTGTCGGGCGAGCCCGTGTAGAGGGTCTTGACGAGGTCGGCCCCCAGGTCCGCGGCGAGCGAGGCCGCATGGGCGATCAGCTCGGGGTCACGGGGGTTGTCGATACGGGGACCGCGCGGGTACATCATCGCGAGCAGCGGCACGTTCCACCGGTCGCAGGCCTCGGCCACCGCGGCCAGGTCGGCGATCTGCTGCTTCTCCTCGTCGGAGCCGATGTTGACGTGCACGCTGACCGCGTCGGCACCGTGCCGTACGGCTTCCTCGACGCCGGCGACGAGGTACTTGGCGTTGGGATCGGGGGCGTGCACGGTGCTCGCGCTCATGTGCACGATGAGCGACATCTGCGTGAAGCGCATCGGGTCGATACAGCGCAGCGTCCCCTTGTGGACGATGGCGGCGTCGACGCCGCTGACGGCCAACTCCCCGACGAGCCGGTCGACATGGCGCCCGCCGGTGATCGGACCGTCGGTGACGGAGTGGTCGAGCGGCACGATCACGAGTCTGTCGTCATCGTGCCGGTGAAGCCGCCGCAGCCTGAGCTGACGTGCGAAAGGAAGGTGCGAAGGCATGGGATACGACTCCTTACAGGCTGGCTTGACGCCATGTGGCCGAATGTGGGCGGGGGATGGCCGCCCGGGCTCCCGGGTCAGCGGGGGGCCGCTTGTGGCAGCCATCCGCCGACCCGTGCGACCAGGCCGTCGGCGGTGAGCCCATGCCGGCGCAGGAGGGCCGTCCTGCTGCCGTGGGGGAGGAACTCCGTCGGCAGGCCGACGGTCCGTACGGGGGTGGGCGCGCCGGCCTCGGACAGCTGCCGCAGCAGGCGGGCGCCGAGCCCGCCGTCGCTCAGGTTGTCCTCGACGGTCACCACGAGCTCGTGCCGCGCGGCCAGCTCCGGCAGCCCCTCCGGTACGGGGACGGACCAGCGCGGGTCCACCACCGTCGACGGGATGCCCAGGGCGTCCAGCGCGGCCGCGGCCTGAAGGCACGGGTCGGCGAGCGGACCGGTCGGGACCAGCAGCACCCGGGCGCCGGGCGCCTCGTGCAGGACGTCCATGCCGCCCTCCCGGCGGAGCGCCGGCAGGGCCGGGCCGGCCTGCGCCTTCGGGAAGCGGAGGACGGTGGGCCCGTCCGTGACGGCGACCGCCTCCCGCAGCAGCGTCCTGAGCTCCTCGGCATCGCGCGGCACCGCCAGGCGCAGCCCCGGTACCAGCGACAGCCAGGAGGCGTCCCAGATCCCGTGATGGCTGGGGCCGTCGGGGCCGGTGATGCCCGCCCGGTCGAGGACGAAGGTCACCGGCTGCCGGTGCAGCGCCACATCCATCAGCACCTGGTCGAAGGCGCGGTTGAGGAAGGTGGAGTAGACGGCCACGACGGGGTGCAGTCCGGTGTGCGCCAGCCCGGCGGCGGAGACGGCGGCATGCTGTTCGCCGATGCCGACGTCGAAGACCCGGTCGGGGAAGCGGCGGGCGAAGCCGGCCAGGCCCACGGGCTGGAGCATCGCGGCGGTGAGGGCGACCACGTCGGGCCGCTGCGCACCGAGTTCCGTCATCTCCGCACCGAACACCGCGGTCCAGGAGCGGCCGCCGGAAGCGGACTTGCCGCCGGTCTCGGGGTCGAAGGTGCCCACCGCGTGCCAGCAGTCGTCGGGGTCCTCGGCGGCCGGTGCGTAACCGTGGCCCTTCCGCGTCACACAGTGCACCACCACGGGGCGGTCGAGTGCGGCCGCCCGGCGCAGTGCGCGCTCGAGGGCCGGGCGGTCGTGGCCGTCGACCGGGCCCAGGTAGGCGAGGCCCAGGTTCGCGAAGAGACCGGCCCCGCCGCGGCCCGCCCGGAGCTCGCCGAGGTGGGTGGCGAGGGCGCCGGCGGTGGGGGCGTAGGAACGGCCGTTGTCGTTCAGGACGATGATCACCGGGCGGTCCGGGGCGCCGCCGATGTTGTTGAGCGCCTCCCAGCTCATCCCGCCGGTCAGCGCGCCGTCGCCGACGACGGCGACCACCCTGCGGTGCGCGGCGCCGGCCAGGCCGAAGCCCTTGGCGATGCCGTCCGCGTACGAAAGGGCCGTGGAGGCATGGGAGTTCTCGATGACATCGTGCTCGGACTCGCTGCGGTCGGGATAGCCGGAGAGCCCGCCCTCCTGGCGCAGCGTCGAGAAGGCCTTCATCCGGCCGGTGAGCAGCTTGTGGACGTAGGCCTGGTGGCCGGTGTCGAAGAGCAGGGTGTCCTTGGGGGACTCGAAGACCCGGTGCAGGGCGAGGGTGAGCTCGACGACGCCGAGGTTGGGGCCCAGGTGTCCGCCGACCTTGGAGACGGATTCCACGAGGAAGGAGCGGATGTCCGCGGCCAGCGCCTGGAGTTGCTCCTCCGTCAGTGCGGCGAGATCGCCCGGGCCGGTGAGGTCAGCCAGTCTCATCGAGGTCCACCCCCATCTCGTCCGCGAGGCGCAGTGCCTCTTCGATGAGGGTCTCGACGATCTTCGACTCGGGGACGGTCTTGACGACCTCGCCCTTGACGAAGATCTGCCCCTTGCCGTTGCCGGAGGCGACACCGAGGTCGGCCTCGCGGGCCTCGCCGGGACCGTTGACGACACAGCCCATGACGGCGACCCGCAGCGGCACCGGCAGCCCTTCGAGCCCGGCGCTCACCTCTTCGGCGAGCTTGTAGACGTCCACCTGGGCGCGGCCGCAGGACGGGCAGGAGACGATCTCCAGGCGCCGCGGGCGCAGGCCGAGCGACTGGAGGATCTGGATGCCGACCTTGACCTCCTCCACGGGCGGCGCGGACAGCGAGACGCGGATGGTGTCGCCGATGCCCTGGCGCAGCAGCGCGCCGAAGGCCACCGAGGACTTGACCGTGCCCTGGAAGGCCGGTCCCGCCTCGGTGACGCCGAGGTGGAGCGGGTAGTCGCACCGCGCGGCCAGCAGCTCGTACGCCCGGATCATCACCATCGGGTCGTGGTGCTTCACCGAGATCTTGAAGTCGTGGAAGTCGTGCTCCGCGAACAGCTCCGCCTCGCGCAGCGCCGACTCGGCCAGGGCCTCCGGGGTCGCCTTGCCGAACTTCCGCAGGATCCTCGGGTCGAGCGAGCCCGCGTTGACCCCGATACGGATCGGGGTGCCGGCCTCCTTCGCGGCCTGCGCGATCTCCTTGATCTTGTCGTCGAATTCCTTGATGTTGCCCGGGTTGACCCGGACACCGGCGCAGCCCGCCTCGATCGCGGCGAAGACATAGCGCGGCTGGAAGTGGATGTCCGCGATGACGGGGATCTTCGACTTCTGGGCGATCTCCGCGAGGGCCTCGGCGTCGTCCCGGCTGGGGCAGGCGACCCGGACGATGTCGCAGCCCGCCGCGGTGAGTTCGGCTATCTGCTGAAGGGTGGCCTGGGCATCGGCCGTCACGGTGGTCGTCATGGACTGCACCGAGACGGGGTGGCGGCTGCCGACGCCCACGCCGCCGAGCATCAGCTGCCGGGTGGGACGACGCAGCGGTGTCGTCGGCACGGCAAGGTCAACAGCTGTCAACGGTCTTCTCCAAGTCTTTGCGGGCGCGGTCTTTCCGGGCGCTCCTCAGCTCTTTGGGAAGCTGGAAGGTGACGTTCTCCGTCGCGACTTGGTGCTCGGTGACCGTGACGGGGCCGAGGGCACGGAGATTGGCGACGATTTCCTGGACGAGGGTGTCCGGGGCCGAGGCGCCGGCCGTCAGGCCGATCCGCCGGGCCCCGCGCAGCTGCTCCAGGCCGACGTACGAGACGTCGTCCACCAGCTGGGCCGGGGTGCCCATCCGCTCCGCGAGTTCCTTCAGGCGTACGGAGTTGGAGGAGTTGGGCGATCCGACCACCAGCAGCAGATCGACCCGGCCGGCGATCTCCTCGACGGCGCGCTGCCGGTTGGTCGAGGCGTAGCAGATGTCCTCGGACCGCGGTGCCTTGACCGACGGGAAGCGGCCGGCCAGGGCCTGGGCCACCTCGGTGGCCTCGGACATCGCCAGCGTGGTCTGCATGAGGAAGGAGACCGCCTCGGGGTCCTCGACCTCCAGGCGCGCCGCCTCCGCCGCGTCCTGCACCAGCACCGTGCGGTCGGGCGCCTCGCCCAGCGTGCCCTCGACCTCCTCGTGACCGGCGTGGCCGATCAGGACGACGGTGTCGCCGCGGCCCGCGAACCGCTTGGCCTCGGCATGGACCTTGGTGACCAGCGGGCAGGTCGCGTCGATCACCCGCAGACCGCGCCCGGCCGCCGCGTCACGTACCGCCGGGGCGACCCCGTGGGCGGAGAAGACGACCGGTTCGCCCTCCGGCACCTCGTCGAGTTCCTCGACGAAGACCGCGCCGCGGCGGGCGAGGTCCTCGACGACATGCCGGTTGTGGACGATCTGCTTGCGCACGTAGACGGGGGCGCCGTACCGGTCGAGGGCGCGTTCGACGATCTCGATGGCGCGGTCCACACCGGCGCAGAACGACCGCGGGGCGGCCAGGGCCACCTCTCGGTCCCCCTTCGCCGCTTCCCAGGCGCCCAGGACCCGGGCCAGGGCTTCCTCGGCGCGGTCGACGGCGGCCGATCCGGCGTCGTCGCGCACCAGGCACAGCAGCGCGTCACCGTCCGCCTCCGGGAGCTGTGCCGGCGCGGCGACCTCCACCAGCGGTGCGTCGGCGCCCCGGGGAGCCTCGGCGCCGGCGACGGCGGCCCCGCCGGTGTGGACCGTCAGCCCCTGTGCCCTGAGGGCCCCGGCGAGCAGCCGGTGGACGCGGCCCTCGCGGGCGCCCGACGCCAGGTGCAGCCGGTCGGCGAGCACCACGTCGCCGTGGCGCACCGCCGTGCTCAGCGGTCGGGCGGCGACAGTCACGATGGCGGCGGTCATCAGTGCTTCCTGAAGGCGACGTAGTCGGCGAGGGCGAGCAGGGGTGCGCGCTGCGCCTCCGTCAGCCCGAGGGCGTCGAGCTGCGCCACGGCGAGGCCGCGGTGCCGCTCGATCTCGCTCTCGGTCCAGGCGCGGCCGCCGGCCAGCTCGACCAGCTCGGCGGCGCGCCGGGCGCCGTCCTCCGTCATGGGGTCGGTGTCCGCGTAGAGCGCGGCCAGTTCCGCGGAGCCGGGCCGGCCGCTGTGGAGGGCGGCGACGACGGGAATGCTCTTCTTCTTGTTGTGCAGGTCGGAGCGGACCGGCTTGCCGGTGACGGCCGGGTCGCCCCATATGCCGAGTACGTCGTCGACCAGCTGGAACGCCATGCCCAGGTGCATGCCGAAGGCGCCGAAGCGGCGGCAGGTCGCGTCGGGTGCGCCGACGAGTCCCGCGCCCAGCGTGCAGGCGCAGCGCAGCAGCGCCGCGGTCTTCTGCTCGGAGACGGTCAGGGCCTCTTCCAGGGTCACCGTGGCGCGGCGCTCCAGCGCGAGGTCGGCCATCTGGCCCGCGGCCAGCTCGGCGATCGCGTCGATCAGGGCCTTGGTCGCCCAGCCCTGGTGGCCGGAGGCCTCGTCGAACATGCCGCAGGCGCGGGCCAGCAGGATGTCGCCCGCCAGGATCGCGGCGGGGGTGCCGAACTTGCTCCATACCGTGGGCCGGCCGCGCCGCTCCAGATCGTGGTCCATGACGTCGTCGTGCAACAGCGAGAAGTTGTGGACGAGTTCGACGGCGGCGGCGCCGGGTACGGCCTGCTGGGCGTCGCCGCCGCAGGCCTCGGCGGCGAGGATGGTCAGTGCCGCCCGGATCATCTTGCCGCCGCTGTTCGCCGTGGGGCGTCCGCTGGTGTCCATCCAGCCGAAGTGGTAGGCGACGATCGGGCGGATGCGGGTGTCGAAGGTGTCGACGGTGGCCCGCAGGGCGGGTGTGACGAGGCCGGCGGCCCGCGAGGCGTTGCGGTGGGCCAGGTCGACACTGCTCTCGAGGGGCTGGACTGTGTCAGCGTGCACGGAACTCTTCCTCTTGGTTCGGTCCGACAGAAATCCGACAGAAAGGTGTGCGACGGCGCGACGCGGTCTACGCGGCGGTATTCCGCTGGTTCTTGAAATCGGCGTAACGCAGGGTCGGGCACTGCTCCCAGAAACCCTTCTCACCCAACGCCACCCGCCGCAGCGTCCGCCGCCCATTGCCTTCCAGACCACCCCGGGCATGCTGAACCGCCAGGTTGTGCCAGATCACCACATCCCCCTGCTGCCAGGAATGCTCATACACCGCATCCTCGGCATACATCACCGAGAACAACTCCTCCAGCAACTCCCGGCTCTCGCCGTCCTCCAGACCCACGATCCGCGTCGTCTGATTCGCATTCACCATCAGCCCCGGCTCCCCCGACACCGGATGACGCCACACCACCGGATGCTCCGCCCGCGGCATCCCCTCCGCCACCGACAGCCCCACATTCCGGCCGTCCAACGACACCGGCATCGCGTTCTCACACACCAACGACGCAACCCGCGACCGCATTGCCGCCGGCAAACGACCGTACGCCGCCGCCGCATTCGCAAACCGCGTCGACGTCACACACCCCTCAACATCCTCAGCAAAAAGCGACACCCCCTCCAACGGCACCGCACAATGCCCCGTATCCGAATGGAAAGACAGCTCACTCACCCCCAGAGCAGCCCCCTCCTTCACATTCGAAACAAACCCGATCCCCGAACCCTCCTCATGCAACACCGGCCCCAAATACCCCATGAACCGGATCTGCTCCTCCAACGAGAAACCCTGACCCGAAAACACCAGCAGATGCCGCGCACGGAACAACTCCACCAACGCCGCCGCACACTCCGCACCCAACGGCGCCCCCAGATCCACCCCCTCGACCCGCGCACCCCACCCCGCAGACGTCGGCTCCCACACCAGCCCAGCCACCAGCCAGCCCCCCAACACCCCGAACGACAACAACAGTTGCGAGACTAGCACTCTAAGTTGGATTATATAAATGATTTAGCGACCCAGGGCGGTGAGGCTCTCCAGCTCCGTGCAGGCGGTACGGAAGCGCCGGGTGACGGCGGACAGCACCTCCGCCGGGTGGGAGCCCTCCGGGGTGGCGGCCCACATCAGCAGGCCGTAGACCATCTGCGCCCGGTAGGCGTCCCACGCCCCGGCGAAGGACGGCGGCGCGGCGCCCCGGGCCGCGACCTCGTCCAGATAGCCGGCCAGCAGGTCCCGTTCGTGCGCCGCCCGGTCCCCGGGGCTCAGCGCCGAGGCGAGGAGGTAGGCCACATCGTGCGCCCAGTGCCCGCGGCGGGCGGCCTGCCAGTCCGCCAGCAGGGGCCGCCCGCCGGGCGCGAACGCCAGATTGCCCGGATGCGGATCACCGTGCAGCAGGGTGGGCTGCACCGCGTCGTCGAAGGCCGTCAGCCGCGCGAAGGCGGCCAGCCAGGACTCCGGCGCGGCCCGCTTCCCGGCCGGGCCGTCGCGGTCCGCCGCCGAGCAGACCGCCTCGGCCCCGCGCCGCGCATAGGCGTACGTCGCCGACCCCGCCGGGGCCGCACAGCGCCGCACCCACGACAGCGCACCCCGCCGCACCGGATCGCGGAACTTGGCGTGCAGCGCGGCGAGTTCGGACAGCACCCCGGCCACCGCATCGGGCGTGAGCAGCTGCCCCGCCGCCCCCCAGTCGCAGCCGCGCGCCGTCAGGTCCTCCATCAGGAGGAAGAAACGTCCGTCGTCGGGGCGGTAGCCGGACGCGTACACGGCGGGCACCGCCACGGGGGCCGTCGGCAGCACCTCCTGGTACATCCGCACCTCGGTGACGTAGATGCCCGCGGCCGCCATGACCTCGTGCAGCGGATGGGACAGCGAGGTCTTGACGAACAGCCGCTCCGGCAGCGCCGCGGCGTCCGGACCCGAGAAGCGGGCGGCCAGCGGGATACGGGTCGAGGTGCCCTGGTCGGTCGGCGCCACCCGCAGGCCGGTCACCCGGACCCGGTGGCCGGCCCCGCGCAGCGCCGCCTCCAGCCACCCCGCGTCGAGGTCGGCGCGGACCCGCGGCACCTCGGCGCCGGTCACCGGCCCGTGTCCCAGGTGACCGGCAGCCTGCGCACCCCGTAGTTCAGGGAGTCCTCGCACATCGGCACCTCTTCCGGCGGCACCGCGAGCCGGAGCGCGGGGCCCTGCGTGAACAGCGCCCGCAGGCCGGCCCGCAGCTGCTCGCGCGCCAGCTGCTGGCCGATGCACTGGTGGATGCCGTGCCCGAAGGCCAGATGCCCGGCCGGCGGGCGGCCGAGGTCCAGGGTGTCGGGGTCGTCGAAGCGCCCCGGGTCGCGGTTCGCGGAGAGCAGCGAGGCGACGACCACCTCACCGGCCGCGATGGTGCGCCCGCCCAGCTCGATGTCCTCCAGGGCGGCGCGCTCCCGGCCGAACTGCGGGATGGTGAGATAGCGCAGGAGCTCTTCGACGGCCGGCTCCGTGAGGCCGGGATCCGCCCGGAAGGCGGCCAGCTCCCCGGGGTGCCGCAGCAGGGCGAAGGCGCCGAGGGAGAGCATGTTCGCGGTGGTCTCGTGCCCCGCCACCAGGACGCTCAGCCCGATGTTCGCCGTCTCCTCGTCCGTCAGCTCACCGTCCGCCGCCAGGTCCGCCAGCAGGTCGTGGGCGGGTGCGCCGCGCTTGGCCACGACGAGGGTGCGGACATAGCCGGCGAGGGCGGCGACCGCGGCGTCCGACTCCTCGCGGGTGCTGTCCACCGAGACCATGCTCGCGGTCCAGCTCTGGAACGCCGCCCGGTCCTCGTAGGGCACCCCCAGCAGTTCGCAGATCACCAGGGTCGGCACGGGCAGCGCGAAGATCTCCACCAGGTCGGCCGGCGGCCCGGCGCGGCGCAGCGCGTCCAGCCGGCCGGCGACGATGCGCTCGATGGCCGGTACCAGGGCGCGGACCCGGCGCACATGGAAGTGCCGGGCCAGCAGCCGCCGGTAGCGGGTGTGGTCGGGCGGGTCCATCCGCGCGAACATCCCCGGCGCCGGGGCGTCGCGGCGGCGCAGCTGGCTGGCGACGGGGGAGGTCACCAGGTCGCCGCGGGCGCTGAAGCGCGGGTCCGTCAGCACGGTGCGGACGTCGTCGTACCGGGTGACGAGCCAGCCGGCCGAGCCGTCGGGGAAGGCGAGCCGGCTGACCGGATCACTCCGGCGCAGCGCGGCGTACTCCTCGGGCGGGTCCAGCGGGCAGCGGCGCGCGCGCGGCAGCGGCGCGGGGTGCGAGGAAGCGTCGGTCACATCGCGTCCTTTGATCGGGAGGGGACCGGACTGCGGCAAGCCGGGGTGAGCACGACGTCCCGTCACCCGCCCCGGGGGGCGGGGGCTCACGGCAGGCGTCGCGAGCCGGACGGGACGGTGTGAACACCCCCTAGCCGACGGCCTGTTCGGCGTCCGGCAGGTCGAATTGGAGGTCGTCGACGGTGTACAGGTCGATGGCGACCCTGAGGTTGTTCTCCAGCGCGGCGGCGGAGGCCGGGGCGCTGCGGTGCAGCTCGTCCAGGAGGAGGGCCTGCTCGTCGCGGTAGGCCTGGATGCGGTCGCGTACCGCGTGCGGCGTCATCCGGGTGCCGTCGCGGGCGACCAGCTGGACGACGTTCAAGGTGCCCTCTTCGGCGTCCTTGGCCCAGGTCCGCAGATCGTTGGCGAGCCGGACCGCCCTCGACGCCGGGACGAGGGCCGCGTCGAGCCGCTCCTGTGCCGCGCTGTCCGGGTGCTCGCCCACGGTGATCAGCAGCGCCAGGGCCACACTGCGGTAGTTGACGTGCCGGTAGGCCAGTTCGAGGAAGTCCTCCATGGTGGGCAGCGGCTCCACGCCCTCGGCGATCCGCCGGCTGAGCACCGCCTGGCGCACCCCCGCACGGACCCCGTCCACCAGCCGCAGCACGAACCGCTCCAGCAGCCCGCAGCAGCCGTCCCGGGTCCGCAGCTCCTCGACCAGTGCGGCGAGCGAGGTCTCGAAGAAGTCGCCCTCTGTCGCCTCGGCACGGCCGCCGCGGAGCACGGCGAGCACCCGCCGGCCGACGTCCTCGGGCCGGGTGCCGTAGTGCTCGGAGTCGTCGAGCCGGCCGTCGAGCAGATAGAGCCACAGGCTGTACTCGACGAGCAACGCGTGGTCGGCGACGTCCAGTCCGGGCGCGATCACACACACCGTGGCGGCGAGGGTGTCGTACACCTTGTCGCTCAGCTCCTGCTGGACGGGTCTCGCCCATTGGCGCGCCAGTGCCCCGGCCTCGACGGCCTTGGCCCGCACCGCCGGGTCCGCGCTGTCCAGTAAGTGGGAGACGAGCTTGTTGTTCATTCCTGCTTCCTCACGGTCGCCGATGTCAGCCCCAGCGAGCGCCCCACGATCTCCTGCATGATCTCCGAGGTGCCGCCGAAGATCCGCTCAATGCGGTTGTCGCGCCAGATGCGCGCGATTTCGTACTCGTTGATGTATCCGTATCCGCCGAACAGCTGGACGCAGCGGTCGATGATCTGCCAGGCGGTCTCGGTGGTCCAGTACTTCGCCGCGGCGGCGTCGACCGCCGTGAGATGGCCCTCGACGAGCGCCATGATGCAGCCGTCGACATAGGTGCGGGCCGCGTCGAGCTTGGCCCGCATGTCGGCCAGCGCGAAGCGGTTGGCCTGGAAGGTGCCGATGGGCTGCCCGAACGCGGTGCGGGTCTTGGCGTACTCCAGGGCCAGTTCGAAGGCGCGCTGCGCGCCGCCCAGCGCGCTCACCGCGATGGCGATCCGCTCGGTGGGCAGGTTCTCCATCATGTACGCGAAGCCACGGCCCTCCGCGCCGAGGAGGTTCGCCGCCGGTACCCGTACGTCGTGGAAGAAGAGCTCCGCGGTGTCCTGCGCCTTCAGGCCGACCTTGTCCAGCCGGCGGCCGCGCTCGAAGCCGGGCATCCCGCGCTCGACGACCAGCAGGCTGATGCCCTTGTGGCGGGCGTCCGGGTCGGTCTTGCAGGCGACGATGACGAAATCCGCGAGGATGCCGTTGGTGATGAAGGTCTTCTGGCCGCTGAGCACATAGTGGTCGCCCTCGCGCCGGGCGGTGGTGCGCATCGCCGCCAGGTCCGACCCGGCGTCCGGCTCGGACAGGGCCAGTGCGCAGATGGTCCGGCCGGAGACGATCCCGGGGAGCCAGCGGTGTTGCTGTTCTTCGGTGAGGTGCGACAGGTAGGAGGGCAGGACGTCGTTCTGGAGCCCGAGGCCGATGCCCACCGTGCCGGTGGCCGCCATCTCCTCGGCCATGATGGCGTTGTAGCGGAAGTCACGGATGCCCTGTCCGCCGAACTCCTCGGGGAATTCCCACCCGATCAGACCGGCCGCACCGGCCGCGCGCCAGGCCTCGCGGCTGACGATTCCGGCCCGCTCCCATTCCTCCGCGTGGGGCACGCACTCCTTGAGGTAGTAGGCGCGGGCGGTGTCGCGGAACTGCTCGTGCTCGGGGGTGAAGAGCGTGCGCCTCATTACGCGGTGGCCTTGTCCTCGGCGGCATTCTGCTGGTTCTTGAAATCGGCGTAACGCAGGGTCGGGCACTGCTCCCAGAAACCCTTCTCACCCAACGCCACCCGCCGCAGAGTCCGCCGCCCATTGCCTTCCAGACCACCCCGGGCATGCTGAACCGCCAGGTTGTGCCAGATCACCACATCCCCCTGCTGCCAGGAATGCTCATACACCGCATCCTCGGCATACATCACCGAGAACAACTCCTCCAGCAACCCCCGGCTCTCCACATCCTCAAGACCCACGATCCGCGTCGTCTGATTCGCATTCACCATCAGCCCCGGCTCCCCCGACACCGGATGACGCCACACCACCGGATGCTCCGCCCGCGGCATCCCCTCCGCCACCGGCAACCCCACATTCCGGCCGTCCAACGACACCGGCATCGCGTTCTCACACACCAGCCCCGCCACCCGCGACCGCAAACCCGCCGGCAAACGACCGTACGCCGCCGCCACATTCGCAAACCGCGTCGACGTCACACACCCCTCAACATCCTCAGCAAAAAGCGACACCGCCTCCAACGGCACCGCACAATGCCCCGTATCCGAATGGAAAGACAGCTCACTCACCCCCAGAGCAGCCCCCTCCTTCACATTCGAAACAAACCCGATCCCCGAACCCTCCTCATGCAACACCGGCCCCAAATACCCCATGAACCGGATCTGCTCCTCCAACGAGAAACCCTGACCCGAAAACACCAGCAGATGCCGCGCACGGAACAACTCCACCAACGCCGCCGCACACTCCGCACCCAACGGCGCCCCCAGATCCACCCCCTCGACCCGCGCACCCCACCCCGCAGACGTCGGCTCCCACACCAGCCCAGCCACCAGCCAGCCCCCCAACACCACGAACGACAACAACAGTTGCGAGACTAGCACTCTAAGTTGGATTATATAAATGATTCATCGATCGCCGCGTCGTCCGCCAGGCCGCCGCCCGACCAAGGGAGAGCCGTGCTCGAAGTTCCCGCTCAGCCCACGCCCGCCCCCCGCGAGGCCGAGGCGGCCGCGCTGCTCGCGGCGACCGTCCAAGACCCCTGGGGGCTGGTCGCTCCGTCGGTGTACGACACCGCCCGGCTGGTCTCCCTCGCCCCGTGGCTCGACGGCCACCGGGAGCGTCTCGGCCATCTGGTCGAGGAGCAGAACCAGGACGGCAGTTGGGGCGCACCCGACGGGTACGGCCTGGTGCCCACGCTCAGTGCGGTGGAGGCGCTGCTGACCGAACTCGCCCGGCCGGCATCCGGTGCGCCGCACCCACCCCACGACGACCTCGCGGCGGCCTGCGCCGGCGGTCTGGGCGCCCTCCAGGACGGACTGCTCGCCGGTCCGGTGCCCGACACCATCGGCGTCGAGTTCGTCGCGCCGTCCCTGCTCGCGGACATCAACACCCGGCTGGCCGCGCTGACCGAGCGGGCGCCCGGCAAGCTCGGGGCGTGGTCCGGCACCACCCTGACGTCAGCGGCGCCCGACCTGGACGGTGCGCTGCTGGCCGGCGTCCGGGAGATGACCGAGCAGGCGCCGCTGCCGGAGAAGCTGTGGCACACCCTGGAGGCCATCACCCGCGACGGCACCCGCGGCGCCCGGCCGCACGAGGGCGCGCCGCCGCACAACGGCTCGGTCGGCTGCTCCCCCGCCGCCACCGCCGCCTGGCTGGGCGCCTCGCCCGATCCGGCCGCCCCGGGCGTCGCCTATCTCCGGGACGTCCAGGCGCGGTTCGGCGGGCCGGTGCCCTCCATCACCCCGATCGTCTACTTCGAGCAGGCGTGGGTCCTCAACTCGCTGGCCGCCTCGGGCCTGCGCTACGAGGCCCCGGCCGCGCTCCTCGACAGCCTCGAAGCGGGTCTCACCGACGAGGGCATAGCCGCCGCCCCCGGTCTGCCGAGCGACTCCGACGACACCGCCGCCGTCCTCTTCGCCCTGGCGCAGCACGGCCGGACGCACCGCCCCGACAGCCTGATGCACTTCCGCCGGGACGGCTACTTCTCCTGCTTCGGCGTCGAGCGCACCCCCTCCACCAGCACCAACGCACACATCCTGGAGGCCCTCGGCCATCACGTCACGGTGCGTCCCGACGACGCGGGACGCTATGGCGCGGAGATCCGGATGATCAGCGACTGGCTGCTGGACAACCAGCTGCCCGACGGCAGCTGGATGGACAAGTGGCACGCCTCGCCGTACTACGCCACGGCCTGCTGCGCGCTGGCGCTCGCCGAGTTCGGCGGCCCGTCCGCACGGGCCGCGGTCGGCCGGGCCGCCGAGTGGGCGCTGGCGACCCAGCGCGCCGACGGCTCCTGGGGACGCTGGCAGGGCACCACGGAGGAGACCGCGTACATGGTGCAGCTCCTGATGCGTACCCGTACCCCGGGGAGCCCGGGGACCATCGCCCGGTCGGCGGCCCGCGGCTGCGACGCGCTGCTGGCCCACGACGACCCGGCCTCCTACCCCGGGCTCTGGCACGACAAGGACATCTACGCGCCGGTGACCGTCATCCGGGCGGCGCGGCTCGCGGCACTGGCGCTCGGCGGCGCCGGGTCCGCCGCTTCCGGAGGTGCTTGATGACCACCCGTCCCCCGACCTCCTCGCGCGGCAACAAGTACCGCTTCGCCTTCCGCACCCTCTCCTTCCTGGACGCCCACAAGAACGACCGCTCCGGTGTGGCCGAGCTCAGCGGGCCGCCCGGCCGGGCGCTGCTGGTGTGGAAGCCGGAGATCATCAGCCAGGTCTTCCGCGGCGACCGGAACATGACGCTGGAGGGCTCCGACACGCTCGGCCCGCTGGTCGGCGACACCTCGCTGCTGTTCGCCAACGGGCCGCGGCACGCCGCGTACCGCCAGGTGATCGGCCCGCGGCTGCGCGGCCGTCCGCTGCGCGGCTACGAGGAGCTGATCGCCGAGGCCACCCGGGCGGCGATCGACGAACTGCGTCCGGGCACCGACTTCCAGGTGCCCGACTGGACCCGCAGGCTCACCCTTCAGATCGTCAGCCAGATCATCCTCGGCCCGGTGGACCACGGTCTGCTGCACCGCTTCACCTCCTGGATCGAGGGGGTGCTGGGCTCGCGCGGCCGCACCCTCGCCTACCGCTATCTGCGGCTGCCGCACGCCCTGCCGTCTCCCTGGCGCACGTTCGTGCGGCAGCGCGAGAGCCTGGACAAGGAGCTGCTGTGCCCGGTGAGCGGCAAGAGCGCCGGCGGCGGTGCGGGTTCCGGTGCGCCGGAGCCGTCGCCGGCCACCCTCGCCGAGGTGCTGCGCAGCGGCGAGGAGCCGCTCGGCCCGCTGGGCGACGGCGAACTGCGCGACCAGATCGTCTCGTTGCTCTTCGCGGGCCACGAGACGACCGCCTCGGCTATCTCCTGGGCGCTGTTCTGGCTCGCGGAGCACGACGAGGTGCGCCGCGACATCCTCGACGAGCTGAAGGCCACCTCCTCCAGCGGTGCGGCGGCGGAGGACGTACCGCTGCTGGACGCGGCCTGCCGGGAGGTGCTGCGGATCTCGCCGCCCGCCGTGGTGGCCGGCAACCGCGTGCTCGACGAGGGCCAGGAGATCGACGGGGTGTCGCACGACGCGGGCACCCGGCTGACGCCGTGCATCTACCTGGCGCACCAGCAGCCGGATCTCTACCCGCAGCCGGAGCGCTTCGACCCGCACCGCTTCCTGGGCAAGCGCAAGTCCGCCCAGGAGTACCTGCCGTTCGGCGGCGGCACCCGCCGCTGTCTCGGCGCGGACCTGGCGATGCTGGAGATGCGGATGGTGGTGGCGGCGGTGCTGCGCCGGCGGGAACTGAAGTGCGTCAATCCGGAGACCGGGGTGCCGCAGCTGCGCGGTCCGGCGATGGGTCCGAGCGAAGACCTGAGAATGACGGTGACCGAGTGTCCAGCATGACGTCGGAACTGCCCGCCGCGCGCGGCGAAGGACTGCGGAGCCTCGTCCGCATCCACCGGCTGGAATATCCCTTTCCGGTCATCTATCTCTGCCATGTCCTGTGGGGCGCCTGCCTCGCGGCGACAAGCCCGGGGAGCCTGGCCGCCGCGCCCGTGCTGATCATGCTGTTCGCCAATATCGTCGCGATCATCTCCCAGAACCCGCTCAACGCCGGGCTGGACATCCGGGCGGACACCCACACCAGCGGCAAGGAGAGCATCGCCCGCGCCACCCAGCACCTCAGCGTCCGGACCGCGTTCACCTGCGCGGCACTGGAGATGACACTCGCCCTCGGGCTGTCCGTCTGGGTCGCGCTCTGGCTCGGCCGGCCGCTCGTCGCGGTGGGGGTGGCGCTGTCGATCGTGCTCCACCTCGCCTACAACCTGGAGCCGGTCCGGCTGAAGCGGCGCGGCTACGCCAATCCCGCCTACTTCGGGGCGACCTTCGCCTTCCTGCCGTCGCTGTCGACGTATGCGGCGGTGCGGGCGGACGTACCGCTCAGCGCGTGGCTGTTCCTCACCGGGCTCGGCATCCTGCTGTTCGGCCGCTCCCTGTGGTGGTGCATCCCGGACCTGATCGGTGACGCCAAGGCCGGGGACCGTACGCCCGCCGTACAGCACGGCCCGCGCCATGCGCTGGTGGTGGCGTGCGCGTGGACCGCGCTCGGGCTGCTGTTCATCGGCGCCGGGCTGTGGCCGTACGGCGTCCTCTGGGCGCTGCTCGGCATCCTGGCGAGCGCCGCCTTCCTCGTGGACAAGATCAAGCTGCTGCGGCACATCTCGCGGGAGAACCTCCCGCACGAGTCCACGATGCGCAAGCACAGCCTCTCGCTGGCGATGGGCGGGGACCTCCTGCTCTGCGCCATCCCGCTGCTCGCGCTCTGACCGCCCGCCGGCCCCGCGCGCACCGACCGCCGGCCGTCCCGTCCACCGGCAGAAGGCCTTCCCATGCCCCTCGATGTCCCGGCCGTCCTCGCGGCCCCGCCCACCGTCACCGACCTCACCTGGGACCACCGCGACGTCCTCCTCTACCACCTGGCGATCGGCGCGGGACGGCCCGCCACCGACCCCGGCGAGCTGCGCTACACGCTGGAGAGCGCGCTCCAGGTGCTGCCCTCCTTCGCCACCGTGGCGGGCGGCGGGCAGGCCGCGGGCGGCGGCTTCACCCTGCCCGGCATCGACGTGGACCCCGCGGCGATGCTGCACGGCGCGCAGCGCCTCACGCTCCACCGTCCGCTGCCGGTGCGCGGGAAGGCCGTCCAGACCACCCGGGTGACCCAGGTGCTGGACCGGGGCCGGGCCGCGGTGGTGGTGCTGCGCTCCGACGTCGCCGACGCGGACGGGCCGTTGTGGACCGCCGAGGGGGACGCCCATCTGCGCGGGGAGGGCGGCTTCGGCGGCGGACCCGGCCCTGACCGGCGGCGGCCCGCGCCGGACCGGACGCCGGACCGCGTCCTGCACCTGGCCACCCGCGAGGACCAGGCGCTGCTCTACCGGCTGTGCGGCGACTTCAACCCGCTGCACGCGGATCCGGCGGTGGCCGCGGCGGCGGGCTTCGACCGGCCGATCCTGCACGGTCTGTGCACCTACGGCCTGGTGCTCAAGGCCGTGGTGGACGCGCACCTCGGCGGCGAGGTCACCCGCGTCGCCGCGTACGGCACCCGGTTCGCCGGCGTCCTCCACCCGGGCGAGACCGTGTGCGTCCGCACCTGGCAGGAAGCGGGGGAGATCCGCGCCCTGGCCACCGCCGCCGACCGCGCGGACGCGCCCGTCCTGGCCGACACCTGTCTCACCGTGCGCTGACACCCGCCGCCCGGCCCCCGCGCCGGACGCCGCGCACCGGTCCCGATCCGCCCGCCGTCCCGGGCCCACCGAACCGCTCACGTCTGGAGAATTCCATGGAAAAGCTCTGGCTCAACTCCGCCGACTCCCACGTCCTGGAGCCCGACGACCTCTGGGAGCGCGCCCTGCCCGCGGCGTTGCGCGACCGGGCGCCGCGCTGCGTGCGCGACAACGGCCGCGAGACGGTCTACGTCGACGGCCAGGTCGTGCGGCGCGACCCGCTCGACTTCGCCGACGCCATGCGCCCGCCCGGTGCGCTGGACCACCACATCCGGCTCAAGGACCTCGACGACCAGGGCATCTGGGGCGAGGTGGTCTTCCCCTCCCGGGGCCTGTGGACCGCCGTGATGACCGACCCGGTGCTGGCCCACGAGTGCATCAAGGTCTACAACGACTGGCTGAAGTCGGACTTCCTCTCCCTGTCGCCGCGGCTGGTCGGCGCCGCGATGGTCTCCATGCTGGACACCGACGACGCGGTCGCCGAACTGCGGCGGGCCGCGGACCTGGGCTACCAGACGGTCTTCCTCGCCGCGACTCCCCCGCCGGGCCGGGAGTTCAACATGGACGTGTGGGAGCCGCTGTGGGCCGCCGCCGAAGAAGCGGGCATGACGGTGAGCATCCACATCGGCACCGGCGCCGACACCGTGGTCGCGCGGGGCCCCGGCGGCGCGGTCATCAACTACGTGGAGACCCTGTTCCCCGCGCAGCGGGCCGTGGCACAGCTGGTCGCCTCGGGAGCGCTCGACCGCCACCCGGGGCTGCGCGTCCTCATCGCCGAGGCGGGCTGCGCCTGGGTGCCCGCCCTCGCCGACCGGATGGACGAGGCCTACCGCCAGCACGGCATGTTCGTACGGCCCAAGCTCTCGATGCTCCCCGGCGAGCTGGTGCGCCGCCAGGTGTACGCGTCCTTCCAGCACGACGAGACGGCGATCGGCGCGGTCACGGCGATGAACTACACCAACGTGCTGTGGGGCAGCGACTACCCGCACCTGGAGGGCACCTTCCCGCGCACCCAGGAAGTGGTGACCGAGCTGTTCGCCGGGGTGGACCCCGAGGTCCGCGACCTGATCACGCGGCGCAACTTCACCGATCTGTTCACCGTGCCCGCCCTGCCGGCCACGGTCTGACCGGGTCCCCGACCGCCTAGGAGCCACCTTGCAGCACACGACCATCGGCGACGTCCTGCGCGAACACCGCCGGTCGCATCCGGGGCGTACCGCCCTGGTCGACGGCCCCGTCCGGCTCACCTGGCCCGAGCTGGACGACCGGGTCAACCGGCTGGCCGGCTCCCTGGCGGCTGCGGGGATCGGCCGCGGCGACCGGATCATGTGGCTGGGACAGAACTCGTTCCGGGTCTACGAACTGATCGCCGCGGCCGGCAAGCTCGGCGCGATGGTGTGCGTCGGCTACTGGCGCTGGGCGCCGCCCGAAATGGAGTTCGCGCTGCGGGACTTCGACCCGCACCTCGTGGTCTGGCAGCACCAGGAGATCCACGAGACCGTCGCCCGGACCCGGGAGGCGCTGGGGTCCGACGACACCGCGCGGTGGCTGCGCCATGACAGCGCGCCACAGGACCCCGACGGGTACGAGGCCTTTCTCGCCGCGGGCGGGCTCGCGGACCCGGACCTGGACATCGATCCCGACTCCCCCGTCCTGGTCCTGTACACCGCCGCGATGAGCGGGCGGCAGTGCGGTTCGCTGCTCTCCCACACCAATCTGATCGCGATGGCCACCGCGGCGGCCTGGCTGGGCGATATCGACCACACCACGGCGTTCCTCAACTCCGGTCCCATGTTCCACATCGGCAACTACCAGTTCTGGGGGATGCCGACGCTGCTGATGGCCGGCAAGAACGTCATCGTGCGGCGGGTGGTGGCCGAGGAGGTGCGGGACCTGCTCGTCGCCGAGGAGTGCACCCACGCGTTCCTGATGCCGCCCACGGTCGCGGAGATCGTCCGGCTCAACCGCGGTACGGGGCACGACCTCTCCCGGCTGCGGGCGACCGTGGCGCCCCATCTGTGGGAGGGCATGGCCACCACCGACACCAGCCGGTTCACCCGCAGCGGCGGTGCGGCCGGACGCGGCTACGGCCAGACGGAGCTGTCCGGCTTCTCGGTCACGGCCGCGTACGGAGGACCGGCCGCCGGCAACGCGGGACGGCCGGGCCCCGGTCTGACGGTCCGCATCCTCGACGCCGGGGGCCGGGAGTGCGCGGTGGGCGAGGCCGGTGAGATCTGTGCCCGCGGCACCGTCGTCCACCGGGGCTACTGGAACCGGGACGAGGTCAACGCGCACCGCTTCCGCTCCGGCTGGTGGCACACCACCGACCTCGGCCGGCGGGAGCCGGACGGCTCGCTCACCTTCCTCGGCACCACGACCCGGATGCTCAAGTCGGCGGCGGAGAACATCTTCCCCGCCGAGGTGGAGAACTGCATCGAGCAGCACCCCGCGGTCCGTGAGGCGGCCGTCATCGGCGTGCCGAACACCCGCTGGGCGCAGGACGTCAAGGCGATCGTGGTCCTGGCGCCGGATGCCGGGTTGAGCGAACAGGAGATCATCGAGCACTGCCGGCCGCGGATCGCCTCGTACAAGAAGCCCAAGTCGGTGGAGTTCACCGCGGCGCTGCCCCGGACCGTGTCGGGCGCACGGGACTACGACGCGCTCGACAAGGAGTACGGCGGGGGCGGCTACCCGGGCTCGGCGACGCTCGGCCCCGGGCGCTGAGATGAGTGACCGGCAGCCCGTGATCGTGGGCATTCACGCGACCGAACAGGCGCTGTCCCTCCCCCACCGCAGTGCGATGGACCTGGCGTTGGAGGCGGCGCGGGAGGCGGTGGCCGACGCGGGCCTGCGTCCCGCGGACGTGGACGGTGTGCAGCTGGACTGGCCGGGGCCGGGGGGCGCGCCGGACGACGGTGCCTCCTGGGCCCGGCTGTTCGGCGGCCGGCTGCACTGGACGAGCGACTCCTTCATGGACAACGCCGGGGTGCGCGGGCTGCTGAAGGCGGCCGCCGCGGTGCGCGCCGGATACGCCGACACCGTCGTGGTGGGCGGCTGCAAGCTGGTCTCCCGCGGCACGGACCGCGCACCGGTCGGGGCAGGACGGCCGCTGGAGTTCACCGATGTGTGGGGCGCGTACGTGGTGGCCCAGTTCGCCCTGGTCGCCTCCCGCCACATGTATGAATTCGGCACCACCGAGGAGCAGTTGGCGCAGGTCGCGGCCACCCTGCGGAACAACGGCAGCACCAACCCCGAGGCGATGATGTACGGACGCGGCCCGTACACCGCCCAGGACGTGCTGGCCTCGCGGATGATCTGTAGCCCGCTGCACCTCCTGGACTGCTGCATCGTCGGCGAGGGCGGCGCCGCCTTCGTGGTCACCACGGCCGAACGGGCCCGCGATCTGCCACGGCCGCCGGTCGCGGTGCTCGCCGGATCGATGGAGTACCACCATGCGGCGTATGTGAATCCGGCGCTGGGCCGTGAGGTCGGGCGGATCGGCGCCGCGTCCGCCGCGCGCTGCTACGCACGGGCCGGGCTCACCGCCCACGACATCGACGTCTTCTCCCTCTACGACCCGAACTCCTTCGAGGTGATACGCCAGCTGGAGGTGCTGGGGCTGTGCGCGGAGGGCGAGGGCGGCCCGCTCGCGGCGTCCGGCGCGATCGCCCCGGACGGCAGGCATCCGGTCAACCCCGACGGGGGCTGCCTGTCCTACGCCTGGAACGGCACCCAGCAGATGACCCTGCGGGTCGTGGAGGCCGTACGGCAGCTGCGCGGCAGCGCCGTGCACCAGATCCCCGGCGCCGGGCTGGCGCTGGTCGCCAATGCGGGCTCCGGCGCGCAGCACTACGAAATGTGCCTGCTGGGAAGGAGCCGGTGATGGCCCGCCCCGTTCCCGTACCGACGGAGCTGACCCGGCCCTTCTGGGCGGCCGCGCGGCACGGCCGGCTGATCGTGCCGGCCTGCGCCCCCTGCGGCCTCCGCTTCTTCGCTCCCGAACCGGTCTGCCCCGCGTGCTGGTCGGACGACTGGACCTGGGAGCCCAGCACGGGCCGCGGCGCGGTGTACGCGGTGACCGTGGTGCACCGCGCCCCCGGGCCGGGCTTCGAGGTGCCCTTCGCCCTGGCCGCCGTCGATCTGGAGGACGGCGGCACCCTGCTCAGCCATGTCGTCGACGTACCCGTGGAGCAGGTCGTGATCGGTATGCCGGTCCGGGTCAGCTTCCGGCCCGTCAGCGACGAGATCAGCCTGCCGTACTTCGTGCCGGACGGCACCCGCTGACCGCCGCTGCCGCGCCCCGGCCCGCACCGGGGCGCGGCAGCCCGGGTCAGCTCAGCAGCACCCGGGGATCGTCGCTGCCGCAGCCGCACCGCCCGCCCAGCACCACGCCCTCGATGCCCAGCCCGGTCTCCGCCGCACCGCGGCCCCCGCCGCCGGCGCGGGCGGAGAGGTGGATCCGGCCCCGGCGCTCCGCCACCCACCACCGCACCGAGTCGATATGGGCCCCGGGGGACTCGGGGCACTGCACGGCCAGCGCGGGGCCCATGGGCGTCAGCACGCCCGCGGCGACCCCGCCGGCGGCCAGCTGCCGGACGGCGGCGGGCCGCGCCAGGAGCACCGGGACATTGCCGAAGAGGTCGGCCGCCTTGCGGCACTTGGTCTGTTCCGCCACGATCTCGCCGGACAGCCCCAGCATCGCGTAGAGCTCCAGCTCCTCGTGGAAGACCAGCGACCGGCGCCAGTCCCAGGCCATCGCCTCGGCTATCGCATAAGTGCAGCCGATCGCCTTCAGCGCGTTGATCACCGGCAGGAACCAGGCGCCCTCGTGGCCCGAGGTCGAGAGCAGGACCTGCTTGCCCCGCCCCATCCCCCATGCCGTGAAGCGCTGTTGCAGCCACATGGTGTCCCGGGCGATGTCGGACCAGGTGACCTTGAACTCCTCGCCGGCGCCGTCGGCGGCGGTGAACCGGGCCACGTAGGCGACTTCGGGCCGGCCGAGGGACGTGGCGCGTGCCAGGGATTCCGTTCGTACCATCATGACCTCACCACTCGTGTCAGCTTGCCCACGCCGCTGGAACCCGCCAGCAGCTCGTGCTCCGTGCGCAGTTCCAGCACCGGCGTCACCCCGGTGCGTGCGTGAATCGCCGTGCGCAGCCGCTCGGCCAGATCCGGGGGCGGCGCACCGGCCCCGGCGGTCTCATAGCCGACCCGGACCGTGAGCGCGCTCAGTTCGCGCTGCGGCCGGACCATCTGGAACACCCCGCCGGCGCACTCCGGCTGGTCCTCGACCGCGAGTCCGATGTCGCGCAGCATGACGGGCACCCCGCCGACCAGGGTCTCGTCGCCGCACCGGCCCCGCAGCCACATCCGGCCGTGGGTGCGCCCGCAGTCGCACGCCTTCCGGCTGAGCCGGACGAGGTCGTCGCTGCGGTAGCGGATCAGCGGTGCCGTGGGGTTGTCGAGGTCGGTGGCGACCAGCTCGCCGAGTTCCCCCTCGGGGGCCTCGGCGAGGCCCTGCGGATCGAGGCACTCGGCGAAGACCGTGTCCTCCCACAGATGGAAGCCGTCGTGCCGGTCGCACTCCCACGCCATCCCGGTGTCGGCGGCGCTGGTGTACTCGAACAGCTCGATGCCCCAGTCCTGTCGGACCATCTCCCGCATCCGGCGGCTCATGGGCGCACCGGCGAAGGCGGCGGCCTTCAGGGAGGAGAACGCCTCGCGCAGATCGAGCCGGTCCGCGAGCCGGGTCAGCTCGACGACCTGGGCGTAGGTGAGCTGCAAGAAGGCGGGCCGGTAGCGCCGGGCCGCCTCGACGACCCCGGCCATCTGCCCGGGTCCCGACTCCACGCAGACGACGGTGGTGCCCAGCGCGTGGAAGACGTAGTCGAGCAGATTGCGGATGGTGCCGGGCTGGCTCAGCACCCGGTCGCCGGGCCGCAGCCCCAGCCCCCACAGGTCGCGCAGCATCGCGGCCGGCAGCGGCGGGCACTGGTCCCACTGTTCGGCGAAGAACGTCGGCCGGCCGGTGGTGCCGGAGCTGGAGGAGACCGAGGTCAGCTCCGAGACGTCGGTGCAGAGCAGCCCGCCGAAGGGGTCGCCGGTGCGGTCCCGGTACGCGCGGACCATGTCCTTGGTGATCGTCGGGATGCGCCGGCGGAAGTCCTCCAACGAGCGGACCTCGCGCGGGTGGACACCGTGTGCGCTCCACAACTCCCGGTAGAACGCGGAGCGTTCGAAGACGTACGGGACGAGTTCGAGGATGCGCGCTTCCTGCCGGGCCAGCAGCCGCTCCCTGGGCAGGGTCTCTGCCTCCGGATCGAAGAACTCTCTGTCGGGCATGGCTCTCCCTTACCTTCAGGTACCTAACCCGCTATATTAGTTAACTAATATAGTCCTTTGAGGGTGGTGGTGGGAGGGTGGACGCGGTGACCGGCCCGGAGATCGAGCGGCGTCTGGCACGGGTGGAAGCGCACCTGGCGATCCAGCAGCTCGCGTTCCGCTATGCGCTCGCCGTCGACGCACGCGACCTGGACGCATGGGTGGGGTGCTTCCACCCCGACGTGGACATGGGGCGGGCCGGCCGCGGCCGCGAGGTGCTGCGCCGCCACATCGCACCGATGCTGCGCACCTTCCGCCGGTCGGTGCACCACATCACCGGCCATCGCATCGAGTGGCAGGGCACGCAGCGGGCGACCGGGACGGTCTACTGCCGCGCCGAGCACGAGGTGGACGACCGCTGGATCGTCATGGCGATCTGCTACTTCGACGACTACGCGTGCGTGGACGGCGAATGGCTCTTCACCCGGCGCCGTGAACGGCACTGGTACGCCGCCGATGTGACGGACCGCCCGCAGGCCGTCGGCTTCGCGGACTGGCCGCCCGCGGGACGCCCCGCCCTCCCGCACTCCTTCCCCACCTGGCAGACCTTCTGGGGCGACGACGCCCCCGTACCGCACGCGAAAGGGCACACCACTCCATGACTTCCCACCAGCGTCTGGCCGGGACGACGGCTCTGGTCACCGGCGGCGGCCAGGGCATCGGCCGGGGCATCGCCCTGGCGCTGGCCGCCGACGGCGCCGACGTCGTCGTCACCGGGCGCACCGAGAAAACGCTGCGGGCCGTGGTCGCCGAGATCGAGGAGCGCGGGGCCGCCGGGCACGCCGTCGTCGGTGACGTGGGGCAGCGCGACGAGGTCGACCGCATGGTCGAGGAGACCGTCCGGGCCTTCGGGGGGCTGGACATCCTCGTCAACAACGCCCAGTCGGTCGTGCAGCGGCCGCTGGCGGAGACCAGCTACGAGGACCTCGAACTCTCTTACCGCAGCGGCCCGTTGGGCACCTTCCACGCGATGCGTGCGGCCCTGCCGTACCTCAAGCGGCGCGGCGGCAGCATCGTCAACCTCGCCTCGTCCGCGGCGCTCATCGGCCAGGAAGGCTTCGCCTCCTACGCGATGGCGAAGGAGGCGATCCGCGGCCTCACCCGGGTCGCCGCCCGGGAGTGGGGCCCGTACGGCATCCGGGTCAACGCGATCTGCCCGGTCGCGCTCAGCCCCGGCGCGGCCGCGTACTTCGAGGCGCACCCCGAGAAGCACGCCGAGGTGCTGTCGGAGATTCCGCTCGGCCGGCTCGGGGACGCCGAGCAGGACATCGGCCGGGCCGTGGTGGCGCTGGCCGACGACGGGATGCGCTACCTCACCGGCGCCACCCTCGTCCTCGAAGGCGGCCGCACGATCGTGCACTGAGGCGCCGCTCCCCCTCCCCCGAACCTTTCCCGGTACCCACCGCGTACCGGCGTCGGCAACCCCGCACGTTCCTTTGCAGATTGGAGGCGGACGGTGTTCTTCAGAGCGCTCAGAGTTGTCCTTGCGACGCTGATGCGGATCGTCTTCCGGCCGCATATCGACGGCACCAAAAACATTCCCACCACGGGCCCCTGCATCATCGCGGCGAATCATCTGTCGTTCTCCGACCATGTCTTCATCGCGCTGGCCGTCAAGCGCCCCGTCGCGTTCATCGGGAAGGCCGAGCGGCTGACCGGGAAAGGCGTCAAAGGCCGGCTCGCCGCCTGCTTCTTCCGGGCCATCGGGCTGGTTCCGGTCGAGCGCGACGGCGGTCACGGCGGTGTGGCCGCGCTCCAGCTCGCCGAGCGCGTACTGGGCGAGGGAAAGATCTTCGGTATTCATCCGGAAGGCACCCGCACCCATGACGGCCGCCTCTACCGCGCCCGCACCGGGGTCGGTTATCTGGCCCTGCTCACCGGGGCACCGGTGATTCCGTGCGGGCTGATCGGCACCGAAAAGGTCCAGCCGCCCGGCACGCTGATGTTCCGCCCGCACCGCTTCCGGCTGCGCTTCGGCGCCCCCATGGATTTCTCCGAGCACCGGGGGCGGTCCGGCGAGGCGCGTCTGCGCCGTCAGGTGGCCGACCAGGTCATGCACGAGATCGCGGTGCTCTCCGGTCAGGAGTACGTCGACATGTACGCCACCAAGGCGAAGGCACTCGCCACCGTCAGCGAATAAGGGTTCCTGGAGAAATACGTGCTGTCACAGATCCTCGACCGTCTCAGAGATCCGATCGTCTTCGCCCTCCCCGCCGTCGGCCTGCTGGTCGCCATCGAGATGCTGGCCCTGCGCTTCGGTGACGACAAGGACGCCAAGGGCTTCGACGCCCGCGACACCCGCGCCAGCGTGCTGACCGGGCTGGGCGCGCTGGTGGTGTCCACCCTGCTGCGCGCCGCCGCGCTCGGGCTCTACGCGGTGGTCTATACGTACCTCGCCCCGTTCCATCTGCCGGCCGACGCCTGGTGGACCTGGGTGGTGCTCTTCTTCGGCGTCGAATTCCTGCTGTACTGGTATCACCGTTCTGCCCATATGATCCGGATCATCTGGGCCGGTCACCAAGTCCACCATTCCAGCGAGTACTTCAATACCTCGACCGCGCTGCGGCGCAAGTGGGCGCAGTGGTTCGAAAAGCTCGTCTGGCTTCCGCTGCCGCTGCTGGGTGTGCCACCGGTGCTGGTCTTCACCATGCACTCCTTCCACCTGATCTACGGGCTGTTCGCCCACACCGAAAAGGTCGGAAGGCTGCCGCGCCCGCTGGAATTCCTTTTCGTGACGCCGTCGCACCACCGTGTCCACCACGGCACGGAACCGGAGTATCTCGACAAGAACTTCGGCAGCATCCTCATCATCTGGGACCGGATGTTCGGCACCTTCCAGCCGGAGGGCCGACGCCCCACCTACGGGCTGACGAAGCAGATCAACACCTACAGCATCTGGAAGATCCAGGTGCATGAATTCGCCACCATGGCCCGGGAGGTACGCGGCGCCGACACCTGGCGGCACCGCCTGGGATATCTCTTCGGCCGGCCGGGCTGGCGCCCGGAATCCGAAAGGCAGCAGGACACTTCACCGGCACTTCCGGCACACGCACAGAGCTGAGCAGAGGGGAATTCCGTGGACCACCTCCACAGCACACATCGCGAGCCCTCGGCCCGGCCCGCCCCGCGTCATGGCGCGGCACAACTGCGCGCCCTTTTCGACGCCCCCGGCACCGTGCGCATCGCCGGCGCCCACAACCCGCTGGGCGCCCGTCTGGCGGAACGCGCGGGGTTCGACGGCATCTGGTCGAGCGGTCTGGAGATCTCGGCGTCCCAGGGCCTGCCCGACGCGGACATCCTGACCATGACCGAACTCCTGGGCGTCGCCGGGTCGATGGCGTCCGCGGTCGGCGTGCCCGTGGTCGCCGACTGCGACGCCGGATACGGCAACGCCAACAATGTCATGCACATGGTCCGACGCTACGAAGCGGCCGGTATCGCCGCCGTCACCATCGAGGACAAGCGCTTCCCCAAGGTCAACAGCTTCATTCCGGGCCGTCAGGAGCTGGCGTCCGTACCGGAGTTCTGCGGCCGGATCGAAGCCGCCAAGGACGCCCAGCGCGACCCCGACTTCATGGTGATCGCCCGGATCGAGGCCCTGATCGCCGGCTGGGACCTGGACGAGGCGCTCCGCCGGGGCGAGGCCTACGCCGCGGCCGGTGCCGACGCGGTCCTCATCCACGCCAAGTCCGGCTCCCCGCAGCCGGTGCTGGACTTCCTCCAGCGGTGGCACCTCCCCCAGCCGGTGGTCGTGGTGCCCACCACGTACCACACCATCTCGGCCGGTGAACTGGGCGCGGCCGGCGCCAAGATGGTTGTCTACGCCAACCACGGGCTGCGGGCCGGGATCCAGGCCGTCAGCCAGACCTTCGAGACGATCCTCAAGGACGGCCGCACCACCGCGATCGAGGACCACATCGCCCCGCTGAAGACCGTCTTCGACCTCCAGGGCATGGACGAGTTCACGGAGAACGAGAAGCGGTTCGTCCGCGGCGGGACACCGGAGACGCCTCCGGCCCCCGCCCCCGAGCGCGACGACGAGCCGGCGGAGCACGCCCGCCCGGTCCCCGTGCTGACCGGAGGGGACGCCCCGTGACCGCCGCGCCCGCCCTGCCCCGCACGCTCGACCCGGCCGTCATCGTCCGCACGTTCCGCGAGGCGGGCCTGGGCCCCTTCAGCGGGGTGCCCTGCTCGTTCCTCGGGCCGGTGATCAGCTGCCTCCAGCAGGAACACCCGGCGGACTACCTCACCACCGCCAACGAGGGCGAGGCCGTGGCCATCGCCGCCGGCGCCCGGCTGGCCGGCCGGCTGCCCGTCGTCATCCTCCAGAACTCCGGCCTGGGCAACGCGGTCAACCCGCTCACCTCGCTGTGCCACACCCTGCGGCTCCCCGTCCTGCTGCTGATCACCTGGCGCGGCCGCCCCGGCTCCCCCGACGAGCCGCAGCACGAGCTGATGGGACGGATCACGCCCGGTCTGCTCACCGCGATGGAGATCCGCCATGAGGTGCTGCCCGCAGAGCAGGCCGCCCTCGCGGAACGGCTCGGTGTCGCCGTGGACCATATGCGCAGCACCGGGCTGCCGTACGCGTTCGTGGTGCCCAAGGGCCTCGTGGCGCCGTACGAGGGGCCCGACGCCCGGCCCGCGCCGCGGCCGGAGCGGATGCTGCGCACCGAGGCGATCGCGGAGGTGATGCGCGCCGTCTGCGCCCGCACACCGGTGATCGCCACCACCGGCAAGACGGCCCGCGAGCTGGAGCGCGACTGGGACCGTCCGGAGAATCTGTATGTCGTCGGCTCGATGGGCTGCGCCTCCAGCGTGGCCCTCGGGGTCGCCCTGCATGCGTCGGCCCGGCAGGTCGTGGTGCTGGACGGCGACGGTGCGGCGCTGATGCGGATGGAGGCGCTGGCCACCATCGGCCGGGCCGGTCCGGCCGGTCTGGTGCATGTGCTGCTCGACAACGAGGCCTACGACTCGACCGGTACCCAGCCGACCGGGTCCGCCGCCACCGACTTCGCCGCCGTCGCCGCGGCCTGCGGCTACCGCTCGACGGCCGACGTGGACGACGCCGCGGGGCTGCGCGCCGCCCTCGCCGAGGCCCGGCCGGGCGCCACGGGACCCCGGCTGATCAGGGTCCGTATCGCGCCCGGCTCCGATCCGCGGCTGGGCCGCCCCGCACTGAGTCCTCCCGTGTCCGCCGCCCGCTTCCAGGAGGCGATCGCCCCGTGACCACCGACGAGCAGCCGCAGCGGCTGGTGCTGATGAACCCGGGCCCGGTCGTCACCGACGCCCGTGTCAGGTCCGCGCTCTCGGGGCCCGACATGTGCCATCGCGAGCGGGACTTCGCCGCGCTGATGACCCGCGTACGGTCCAAGGTCACCCGGATCTCGGGCGGCGGCGCGGACCATACCGCCGTGGTCCTGACCGGTTCGGGGACCTCCGCCGTGGAGGCCGCGATCGTCTCGGCGGTCCCGGCGCACGGCGGCCTGCTGGTCCTGGACAACGGCCACTACGGGCACCGTTTGCACGAGATCGCCACGCCGTACGGCATCCGGTCCCGGCGGCTGGAGTTCGGCTGGGGCACCCCGCTCGGCCTCGGCGCGGTGGAGCGCGCGCTGCGGGACGACCCCCGTCTCACCCACGTGGGCGTGGTGCATCACGAGACCAGCACCGGGATGCTCAATGATGTCGCGGCCGTCGCGGCGCTCGCGCACCGTCACGGCCGGGAGGTCGTGGTGGACGCGGTCAGCAGCGTCGGCTGCGAGCCGCTCTCGCTGGAGCGGGACGGGATCGACTGGCTCGCGGGATCGGCCAACAAGTGCCTGGAGGGCGCACCCGGCCTGTCCTTCGTGTGTGCGCGCAGGGACGCCTTCGTCGCGCTGGCCACCGGGCCCCGCCGCACCCACTACCTCGACCTCCACCGGCACTTCACGGCCCAGGAGAAGGCCGGGGCACCGGCCTTCACACCGGCCGTACCGGCCTTCCACGCCTTCGACATCGCCCTCGACCTGGCACTGGCGGAAGGCGTGGAAGGCCGGCGGGCCCGCTACGACGCCCTGGCCGGCCGGCTGCGCGAGGGCCTGGCGCGGCTCGGCCTGCGACTGCTGCTGCCCGCTGGACAACGGGCCGTGGGGCTGACCGCCGTCCGCCTTCCCGACGAGGTCGGCTTCGACGCCCTGCACTCCGCACTCAGGGCCGAGGGGTTCGTCATCTACGCCGCCCAGGAGCAGCTGGCCCAGGGCTTCTTCCGGCTGTCCACGATGGGACAGCTGACCGGGGACGACATCGAGCGCTTCCTCGCCACGCTCGCCCGTCTGCTGCCCCGGCTCACGGCAACGCCGTCCGCGGGCGCCACCGGAGCGGCCCGATGAACGACCGCCCCGCACCCACCGCGCGGCGTGCGCCGTTCCGTCTGGCGATCGTCGGGGGCGGCCCGCGCGCCACCTACGTCCTGGAGCGCCTCTCGGCGGACGCCGCGGGGCCGGGCCGGGAAGGCCGGCTGGAGGTGCGGGTCTACGAGCGGACCGGTGAGTTCGGCGCCGGCCAGGCCCACAGCCCCACCCAGCCCGCCACCAGCTTCCTCAACCGGATCGCCGGCCAGGTGAGCTTCGCGGCGGACGAGTCGATGCCCGGCGCGGGCCCGCTGCGGCCGCGGGCCGGGCGCCCCACGCTGCACGAGTGGTGCCGGCGGCGGTTCGCCGAGACCGGTGAGCCGGACTTCGATCTCGGCCCCGAGGACTGGCCGAAGCGCTACGTCCACGGGCTCGCCCTCCAGGACAGCTTCACGGCCTACGTACGCGAACTGCGGGCCCACGGCGTGCCGGTGCACCTCTGCCCCGATGAAGTGGTGGACGTGTCCCGGCAGGACGAGGGCTTCGATCTCCGTACGGCGGCCGGGCAGCGCCACCGCGCCGACCATGTCCTGCTCGTCACCGGGCACGGGCCGCACGACCCCGAGCGGTCCCCGGCCGGCCGCGAGCGCGCCGCGTTCGCCCGGCGCACCCGCTCCACGTACCTCCCGTCCGCCTACCCCCTCGCCACCACGCTCTCCCCCGCGGTCACCGGGCCCGGCACGGTCGTGGGCTGCGCCGGGATGGGGCTGACGGCGATCGATGTCGTCCTGCACCTCACCGAGGGGCGGGGCGGCAGGTTCGTCCCCGATGCCCGGCACGGGCTGCGCTATGTCCCCAGCGGCCGGGAGCCGTCGTCCATTGTGGCCTTCAGCGACGCCGGGATGTTCACCTTCGCCCGTCCGCACCACACGAAGGAACAGGGCGCCGAACCGGGCGCCGGCATACGGGAGCACCAGGGCGTCTTCTTCACCCGCGAGGCCGTCGACCGGCTCCGCACGAGCGTCGGGACGGCCCCGGCCGGGACGGCCCCGGCCGGGACGGCCCCCGCCGGGACGGCCCCCGCCGCTGCGGCGCCCGCCCAGCTCGACTTCGACCGCGACGTGCTGCCGCTGGTCGTCCTGGAGATGGCCCAGCTGCACTACGCCACGCTGTTCCGGCCCGCCGTGCGCTTCCTGGCGGAGCGTTCCGCCGCGGTCTGGCGTGACTTCCTCGACGGCACCTGCACCGCGGCGGGTCCGCCGGACGCCCCCGAACGGCTGCTGGGCCCGCTGCGGGCCGCGGTGGACGAGATCGGCGCCGTGCTGGAGCGCGTACTGGCCGGCAAGGAGGCACCGGCCACGGCCGCTGCCCGGGTGCGGGAGTGGCCGGTCGGGGCGACCCTCGCCCACTGGACGGGTGTCGTCTTCGGCGACGACGCCCGGGAACGGCTGCGGGAGGCGGGCAACGACCCGGCCGCCCTCCAGCGCGCCGCCGCGGCCTGGCGCTCCCCCTGGCGGCTCGACGAGAGCCCGACCGGAAACCGCTTCAGCTGGCACCGCACGATCGCTCCGGTCCCGCGGTCCGCGTACGCCACGCCCGGCCAGTACCGGGCGGCCCTGCTCCGGGCCATGGCCACCGACCGCGTCTGGGCGCGGCAGGGCAATACCGCCAACCCCCACAAGGCGGCGGCCGACGGCGTCTGGCGCGATCTGCGGTCCGTCCTGTCCTACGCGGTCGACGACGCCGGACTGACCGCGTCGTCGCACCGCGCCTTCCTCGCCCGGCACACCCGGCATCACAACCGGCTGGCGAACGGGGCCGCCGTCGAGGTGATGACCCGGATCGAGGCGCTCGCCCGGCACGGGCTGCTCGATCTGACGACCGGCCCGGGAGCGACCGTGGAAACGGACGACACCGAGGGGAGGTTCCGCGTCACGGGACCGGCGACGGGCGCGGTGCACCTGGTGGACACCCTGGTGGACGCCCGTATCCATCCCTTCGATCCGCGGCTGGACTCCGCTCCGCTGTTCCGCCGGCTGACGGAGCGCGGGCTGGTACGGCTGTGGCGCAACGAGTCCGCCGACGGCACGTCCTTCGAGCCGGGAGGTCTCGATCTGACCGCCGGGTTCCATCCGGTAGGTGCCGACGGCGCGGCCGAGCCCGGCCTCACGGTCCTGGGTCCGGCCGCGGAGGGCCGCCGCTCCTTCCTGCTCTCCGCCCTGCGGCCGGACCGCGACCACTACGTCATGCGCGACGTCATCAACTGGCTGGACGAATTCCGGGAACTGACTGCTCACCAGGAGGAGCGCGAATGCGGACGTTGACCTGTGACCCGGTGCTGCACTGCGACGACATCATGGTCGTCTTCGAGGGCAAGGACCGGCTGATCCTCCACCGGGGCGAGGGCGGGCCGTGGCGGGTCCGCGCCCTGTGGCCGGAGCCGGCCGACGTCCGGGCGCTGCACGCCCACCTCGGCGAGGGCCGCCCCCTCCTCGTCGTCCTGGACGGCGAGCCGCCCGTCGTCCCCCTGCTCCCCGAGGAGTGCGCCGGTGCGGCCTGGGGCCCGGACCTCGCGGGGGTCAGCACGGACGACGGGGAGCTGGTCGAGTTCCGCATCCCCCGGCTGGACTGGCTGCCGGCCGCGCTCCGCAGCCGGGGACTGGACCACCTCCAGGAGTGCGAGCGGCTGCTCGCCCACTACCCGCACCCGCTGCTGCCGCCGCTGCTGGTCGCTCCGCCGCGGAGCGACGCCCCGCACGTCCGCTTCGCCTACCGCACCGGCAGCGCCGCGATCTCCGCCTCGCACATGGCCAAGACCGCCTCCTACCTCTTCGGCGATCCGGAAGAAGCCGCCGATGTCCCCTGCCCGCCCGTCCCCACCCACCGCTGAACAGAGGAGCGACACATGACGGACACCACGGAGAGCCCGACCGCGGGCACCACGGACGGCGCCCGGACCGTCGCGGTCACCGGAAGCGGGCGCGGTCTCGGCCTGCTCATCGTCAAGGCACTGCTCGACGGCGGGTCCCGGGTGCTCGCCAACTACCGCACGCCCACGGACGAACTGACGGCGCTGCACGAGAGCCACCCCGGCCGGCTGCATCTGTGCCAGGGCGATATCGGCGAGGAGTCAGCGGCCGAGGCGCTGGTCGCCGCCGCGCGCGGGCTGGGCCGGCTGGACGCGGTGATCCACAACGCCGCGATCATCCGTGACCAGCCCCTGGTCACCATGCCCGTGGCCGACTGGGACGCGGTCCAGCGGGTCAATCTGCGAGGCAGCTTCCTGGTGACCAAGCACGCCCTGCGGCTGATGATGCGTCAGCGCTACGGCCGCATGGTCTATGTCTCCTCCGGTTCCGCCGTCCTCGGCAATGCGGGCCAGGCCGCCTACGCGGCGAGCAAGGGAGGCCTGCTGGGCCTGTCCAACACCGTGGCGCAGGAGTACGCGCGCTACCGCGTCCGCTCCGTCGTCCTGGCCCCCGGCCTGCTCGACACCGGTCAGGGTGCCGAGCTCGGCGAGGACCTGCGGACGCAGAAGGCCGGGCGGTCCCTGCTCGGTGCCGGCCGGGGGGAGGACATGGCCGCCACCGCCGCCTTCCTGGCCTCCGCGCAGGCGGACTACATCAACGCGACCCTGATCCGCGCCGATGGCGGCGTGGCCTACTGACGCCCCTCACGGGACCTGGACACCTGGAGCGAGATCCTGCGCACGCGACCCGGCCTCGAACCGGCACACCCACTGCTGCGGAATCTCCGGCCTGACGTGGCCGGGGCCGCCGGCGGGCACGCCGCCCGAGTACAGGCGCGCATAGCGCTGCTTCCAGTCGGCGTTGTCGAAGACCGACCAGTATTCGTAGCCGCGGACGTCGACCCCGGACTCCATGATGCGGTGCAGCCAGGAGAGCTTCGCGGCGAGCAGCGAGCGGCGCCGGTCGTCATCGGGCCGGCCGCGGTCGTCGACGACTTCCTGGTCCTGGAGCCCGTGGTCGGTGACGTACAGCGCGGGCAGCAGAGTGCCGTAGAGCTCATGGAGGCCGGCCAGTCCGTCCGCCAGGGACTCCGGGAATATCGACCAGCCGTAGGAGGTCGTCTCCAGGTCCGGGAACGGCACCACCGCGAAGTCGAGCCGGGACAGCAGACGGTTGAGGTCCCGCAGGGCGTCGAAGGACGCCAGCTGGTCGGACATGTCGGCGAGGTTCTCGGGCCCGGTGACACAGTGCGGGGCATGCCAGGAGACGCCCAGGAAGTCCTGCGGGGTCGCGATGATCTCCATGTCCCCGGGCCGGACACAGCCCAGATCCCCGATCGGGGAGTGGCCGGTTTCCGTCGTGAGATGTTCGCCGAAGAAGAGGGGGTCGAGGAAGAAGCGGTTTCCCCAGAACTCCATGCGTTCGGCGGCCTGTCGGTCCCAGGGGTCGTCCGCCGCGGGGTAGGCCGCCACCAGCGAGGTGGTCAGCCCTGCCGGGCCGGTCGCACCCGCGGCGCGCAGTGCCCGCAGGGCCAGGCCGTGCCCCAGCAGCGCATGGTGAACGGCCGACAGCCCCTGCGGGCCGGCCCCCCGCTCCGTGGAGAACATCCCCGCCACCCGGTCGGCGAGCGTCGGAGCGGCGATGTCGTTGACGGTGACCCAGCGCGCGACGCGGTCCCCGAAGCGCCGCCCCATCTCGCCCGCGTAGTCGGCGAACCGCTGAGCGGCGTCCCGGACCAGCCATCCTCCCGCCGCGTCCAGCCAGCCGGGCAGGTCCATGTGCACCAAGTTCGCGCAGGGCTGCACGCCTTGGGCGAGCAGGGTGTCCAGGACCCGGTCGCAGCGGTCGAGCGCCGCGCGGTCCCAGGTACCGGGGCCCTCGGGCTGGAGGGCCGGCCAGCCGAGCGAGAGCCGCTGAGAGGTGGGTTCCGCGCCGGTCACCTGCCGGACGTCCGCCGCCCACCGTTCGAATCGCGGAGATCTCCGCACGGCCGTGTCAGGGTGGTCCAGGCCGGCCGCGCTCCGTTGAGTGGCGCCGCCCCATACAAGTCGGTCGAGTCCCGCGAGCTGACATCGATCGCGCGTATCCGTCATCTCTACCCCCGTTTACTTCCTTGGGCACGCCACCGACGTGCGCCAAAGGGATCCCGGGGACACCTGGCCGAAACCTCGACGCCGCGTCCGTGCGGCGCTGCTTTCTTCGCCCCCCGACGAGATCCCACCATCCGGGATCATCGTCGCATCCAAGAAACACGTCAAGCGAGCGGCCCGAGTTGAGGCGAACCCGAGACTGGGAAAGTTGAATTCGAGACGATCTCGCGCGCGAAGATACCCGGCCGCCCCCGGATTCCTCGACCGAATTACCCGCACAGTAATGAGACGATAAAGGGTTGTGCGGCTCCGCTTGTTTATATGCAACGTTGTTCCGAAACCCGCGGGCCCACGGGCGGACGAAGCCCCCTCGAAGGCCGGGAACCCGCACCTCCGCACGTCGTCGCCAGGCATGGACCGCGCGGCGATCACGGCTGATCGGCGGGCCGCGAGGCACGGGCGGGGGCCGGGCCGCGGCCCTGGATCCGTCCGCTGAGCGGACGGCACACACACCTCACCGACGCGGCACCCCGGGACTCCGCTTCAGCAGGCCCGGATCACCGATCCGCGGGCCGACGCCGCACCCCGCGACATATTCTCCGCGCCATCCGGCGACATACTTCCGGCAACCGGAAAGTGCGCCGGCTCACCCCGGTAGGTACCGCCGCACCCCCGCGCACTCATGACGATTCCCGGCACTTTCCTTTCGCGCCGCGGAACTCCCGAAAGCCGGGCGCGTTCATGAGAATTCCCCCGCGCCCGGCGGAAGGGACGCACACCGGAAAACCGGAAAAGCCCGGTGCGCTCCGCCGAAGGTTCCACCCCGCCGCAACCTGCTCCCGTACGCGGCCGCACTCGGGGCCGGCCGCCCCTCCCGCCCGGAACCCGGCGCGAAGAAGACGAACGCGCTCACGGGCAACAGAACAAGCGCGACCCTTTCCCGCCCCGACCGGCGGACGGCGCCGGACGGAAGTACGCGGCGCCGCGCCAGCCGCCCGCACCGAAGGAAGAAAAATCCAATATTCAAGTTACTTCGGGTATGCGTCACGGGTACGTCCTTCGATGACCGTGCGCGGCATCCGCCGCGTCACGAAGATGCCGAAGCAACTGCGCCCCGCCGAACATCTCTTCGGCGGCCCGTGGTCCACGACCGTCAGAAACTCCCGAAGCACGCGGCGGCGTTCTCGACTTGACGCCCTCTCAACCGGCCGGCTGGCTTCGTCCGCGCTCCCGGCAGGCAGGCCAGGCGCTTCCCAGGTGCCGTCATCGCGGCACTTCACTTGGTAATCACTGATATTTCCGGCACGGCTTTTCCGCCCGCGGACCCGCGCCTGCGCACCATCAAAGGCTCATGCGTTCGCGGCGTGTTCCCGCGGGCGGCATGAGCCTCGGCTCTATATGGTTGTTTGTTCAAGGTCTCAAAGCTGCGGCTGCGCAGTGCCCGGAGCCGGACTTGAACCGGCACGGCCCGTAGGCCAGCGAGGTTTAAGCTCGCCGTGTCTGCATTCCACCATCCGGGCCTGGGTTCCCCCATGCCACCCCAAAGAGGCAGCACGAGCGTAGCCCGCAGCGCACGACACAGATCGGCCGCTCTTCCCGAGGTTGTCTTATTTTATTGGCAACTGAGGGTGCATCAGTGACCGGTACAGGCCTTGGGCACATGCCTGAAGCCCCCCTTCGTCATGACGCGCCCGCGCACAATTCCGTGCCCGAATTGACGGAAACTCGACGCCTCCTCAACGCCCCCCGTCACCCCGACGGGCACGCCCGTCCGACTACTGCGGACGCGGCAGCGCCCTCAGGGGCCGTCTCCTCCCCAGGGATGACCGCGCGCGGCACGGCTACCTCCCAGGTGTGGCCGAGGACGGGCACAGGGGTTGACGTCCACGCCCCCCGCGCTGCCCCACGATGGAAAGCGTCTGCATCCCCCCGCGACAGCCGCCCTCGTGGCCCTCGCCGTCCGGTCCCTCGTCCCGACAGGAGCCCCTTCCCGTGACCACCACCCACTCCGGCGTCTCCACCGCCACCCGCGCCACCGCGGCGGCCGCCCGCGCCACCGACCTCACCAAGGTCTACGGCCAGGGCGAGACCCAGGTGGTCGCCCTGGACGCGGTCTCCGTCGCCTTCCACCAGGCCCAGTTCACGGCGATCATGGGCCCCTCCGGGTCCGGCAAGTCGACGCTGATGCACTGCATGGCCGGACTGGACGCGATCTCCGGCGGCTCCGCCACGATCGGCGACATCGAACTGACCGGGCTGAAGGACAAGAAGCTCACCCAGCTCCGGCGCGACAGGATCGGCTTCATCTTCCAGGCGTTCAACCTGCTGCCGACGCTGAACGCCCTGGAGAACATCACCCTGCCCATGGACATCGCCGGCCGTAAGCCCGACCGCGCCTGGCTGGACCGCGTCGTGGAGACCGTCGGGCTGTCCGACCGCCTCAAGCACCGCCCCGCCCAGCTCTCCGGCGGCCAGCAGCAGCGCGTCGCGGTCGCCCGCGCGCTGGCCTCCCGGCCCGAGATCATCTTCGCCGACGAGCCCACCGGAAACCTCGACTCGCGCTCCGGCGCCGAGGTCCTCGGCTTCCTGCGCAACTCCGTGCGCGAACTGGGCCAGACCGTGGTGATGGTGACCCACGACCCGGTCGCCGCCGCCTACGCGGACCGGGTGGTCTTCCTCGCCGACGGCCGGATCGTCGACGACATGCCCGACCCGACCGCCGACATGGTGCTGGAGCGGATGCGGCACCTCTCCGGGGGTTCCGCCCGCACCCCCGGCCCCGGTGCCCAGGGCCGTACGACCTGACCAGCAGCCGCCACCCTCACTTCGGACCACTCCTCCAGGACTGAACCACCATGTTCCGTACCGCCTTGCGCAATGTGCTTGCGCACAAGGCCCGGCTGCTGATGACCGTCCTCGCCGTGATGCTCGGCGTGGCCTTCGTCTCCGGCACCCTGGTCTTCACCTCGACCATCTCCGACGCCTTCCGCACCAGCTCCCAGAAGAGCTTCGACCACGTCGATGTCGCCTTGACGCCACCGTCGCCCGACGGGCCCGGCACCCGGGCCAAGGACCCCCGGCTCGACGGCAAGACGCTCGACACCGTGTCCCGTCTCCCCGGCGCCGCCTCCGTCACCGGCACCGTCGACGGCTTCACCGGGATCGGCGACAAGGACGGCAAGCTGATCGGCTCGGGCGAGAGCCGCGGCAGCAACTACTTCCCCGGCAAGGACGGCAAGGACGCCCGCTACCCGCTGAAGCAGGGCACGGCCCCCACCGGCGCGGACCAGTTCGCGCTGGACGCGGGCACCGCCGCGAAGGGCGGCTACCACGTCGGCGACACCGTCCGGATATCCGCCGACGGACCGGTCCGGCAGCAGAAGCTGACCGGCATCTTCACCACCGACGACGGCCGGGTCGCCGCCGGCGGCTCGCTGGCCCTGTTCGACACCCGGACCGCGCAGCAGCTGTTCGGACTGTCCGGCGGATACAGCCAGATCGACGTCGAAGCCAAGGCCGGGACGTCCCAGACCGCACTCCAGCAGGCGATCGGCAAGGCGCTGCCCAAGGACAGCGCCACCACCATCACCGGCAAGGAACTCGCCGACCTCGAAGCCAAGGCGATCGACCACGACATGGAGGGCATGAAGACCGCGCTGCTGGCCTTCGCCGCCGTCGCGCTCTTCGTCGGCATCTTCCTCATCGCCAACACCTTCACCATGCTGGTCGCCCAGCGCACCAAGGAGCTGGCACTGATGCGGGCGGTCGGCGCAAGCCGGCGCCAGGTCACCCGCTCGGTGCTGATCGAGGCGTTCTTCGTCGGTGCGATCGCCGGTGTCTCGGGCCTGGCGGCCGGAATCGGCATCGCCGCACTGCTGCGGGAGGTGCTGAACGGCTTCGTCGCGAAGTTCCCCGAGGGGCCGCTGGTGGTCTCGCCCTCCACGGCCGTCGCCGCCCTGGGCATCGGCATCGTCATCACGGTGCTGGCCGCCTGGCTGCCCGCGCGGCGCGGCGCGAAGGTTCCGCCGGTCGCCGCGATGAACAGCGTGCACGCCGTCGCCACCACCAAATCGCTGCTGGTCCGCAACATCCTCGGCGCGCTCGTCGCGGGCATCGGCACGGCCTCGGTCGTCGTCGCCACCTCCGTCTACGAGGGCGACGACACCAGCAAGATCATGCTGGGCGGCGGCGGGATGCTGCTGCTGGTCGGCGTGTTCATCCTGACGCCGCTGCTGTCCCGTCCGCTGATCGCGCTGGCCACCCCCGTCCTGCGCGCCTTCGGCATCTCCGGCCTCCTCGCCCGGCAGAACGCACTGCGCAATCCGCGCCGTACGGCCACCACCGCCTCCGCGCTGATGATCGGGCTGACCCTGATCACCGGCATGACGGTGATCGCGGGCAGCACGCAGAAGGGCATCGACAAGATGGCCGTCGATGCGCTGAAGGCCGACTACACGGTCTCCATGCAGGGCAACACACGGCTGCCCACCACCGCGGAGAAGGCGGTCCGCGACGTGCCCGGCGTCACGGCCCTCACCCCGCTGCGCGCGGGCATGGCGACGATCGGCACCGGCAGCGCCGCCCGGCAGCCGACCGAGCTGACCGGTGTGGACGGCGCACGGTTCGGCTCGCTCGTCCGGCTCGACATCAGCGAGGGGTCGCTCGGCACCCTGCGCGGCGACCGGGTCCTGGTGGACGAGAACACGGCCACCAACAAGGGCTGGCGGGCCGGCTCGCGGCTCCCCGTGACGTTCGAGGACGGCAAGAAGGCCACCCTGACCGTCTCGGGCGTCTACAAGGGCAACGAGATGCTCCACGGCGTCTTCCTGGACAACCGCACCCTGGCTCCGCACCAGAAGGACATCAGCGACAAGCAGCTGCTGGTCAAGATGGCCGGCGGCGCGACCGACGCGCACAAGGACGACCTGATCGAGGCGCTCGGCAAGAACCCGGCGGTCACCGTCGCGGACAAGAAGGACGTCTCGAGCGGCATCGCCTCGATGTTCACCCTGCTGCTGAACATGCTCTACGGTCTGCTGGCCATGGCCGTGATCGTCGCGGTGCTCGGGGTCATCAACACCCTGGCGATGTCGGTCTTCGAACGCTCGCAGGAGATCGGCATGCTGCGGGCGATCGGCCTGGACCGGCGCGGCATCAAGCGGATGGTGCGGCTGGAGTCGCTGGTCATCTCGTTGTTCGGCGGGGTGCTCGGCGTCGGGCTCGGCGTGTTCATGGGCTGGGCGGTCGGTCAGCTGATCGGCGCCCACCTGCCCACCTATGAACTGGTGCTGCCGTGGGCCCGGATGGGCCTCTTCCTCGGCCTGGCCGCGCTCGTCGGCGTACTGGCCGCCCTGTGGCCGGCGTTCCGGGCGGCGAGGCTGAACATGCTGGCCGCCATCAAGGCCGAATAACGCCCCCCGTCTCCGGCCCCCGGCCCGCCCACCCGCTCCGTCACGGCAGCGGGTGGGCGGACGGCGTTCAGCCGCGGTGGGTGCCGGTGCGCCAGTCGCGCGCCCGCAGCGGCATCCCCGAGGCCCCGGGCTCCGGCGTACGGACGGCCAGCACCTGGTTGACTCCTATCCGGTTGCGCTCGAAGGACAGCGCGCACGCGGCCATGTACAGCCGCCACACCCGGGCCCGCCCCACGGAGGTGATCCGCGCGGCCTCGTCCCAGTGCCGCTCCAGGTTGGCGACCCAGCGCCGCAGCGTCAGCGCATAGTGCTCACGGATCGCCTCCACGTCCCGCACCTCGAACCCGGCCTCCTCCAGCTGGCCGACGGTCCGGCCGAGCGGCGCCAGCTCACCGTCCGGGAACACATACCGGTCGATGAACTCGTCGACGTGGTACGTCTCCTCGTCGGCCACCGGGCGGCGGGCGATCTGGTGGTTGAGCAGCCGCCCGCCGGGCTTGAGCAGGGAGAACAGCGCCTCGGCGTACTCCGCGTACTGCGTCCGCCCGACATGCTCGGCCATCCCGACCGAGGAGATGGCGTCGAACGGCTCGTCCTTGATCTCGCGGTAGTCCTGCACCCGGATCTCGATCCGGTCCGCCAGCCCGGCCTCGGCGATGCGCTTACGGGCGAAGGTGGCCTGCTCCTCGGAGAGCGTGATGCCGACCGCCCGTACGCCGTACTCGCGGGCCGCGTGCAGCACCATCGAACCCCAGCCGCAGCCGACATCGAGCAGCCGCGCGCCCTCCCGGAGCCCGAGCTTGCGGCAGATCAGGTCGAGCTTGTCGCGCTGGGCGTCCTCCAGGCTGGTGACGCCGTCGTCCGCGGTCCCCCAGTAGGCGCACGAGTAGACCATCGACGGGCCCAGCACCAGGGCGTAGAAGTCGTTGCCGACGTCGTAGTGGTGGCTGATGGCTTCCTTGTCGCGCCGCAGGGTGTGCAGCGGTCCACGCCGGCGTCTGACCTCTTCCGCGGGCGGCGTCGGCGGGACCGGGACGCCGGCCAGCGTCAGCATCTCCCGGGCGGCGGCGCGGATCTCCGGGCGGGCCAGGGCGCGCAGCACGGCGGCGCGCCGCGGTTGGGGGGCGTCGGTGCCGCGCTCCCAGATCAGCCCGGCGAGCACATCGAGCGCGGCGTAGAGATCGCCCTCGATATCGAGGTCACCGGCCACCCACGCACGGGCCAGCCCCAGCTCACCCGGCTTGAACAGCAGCCGCCGCAACGCACGGCGATGGCGGATGACGAGTGTGGGTGCCCCCGGCGGGCCGGACTCGCTGCGGTCCCAGGCGCGGATGCGTACGGGGAGCGGGGCCCCCAGCACCTCCTCGGCGAGCTTGGTGAGCCGTCCAGCGGCGTCGGCCATGTCGCACACCTCCGTGTTGACGAGTCGGGCAAAGAAGTTTCACCCACCACGTAAACGCCAATGGGGCGCCCAGATAGTCCCGTTCACACGCAAGAGAACCGCACACCGCCCGGTTTTCGCCAGAGCGGACACGCCAAAGGGCGTCCGCCCCACGGATGGCGGACGCCCTTCGGGCTGGTCGGAGTACCCGACCGGGAATTCAGGAAGCCTTGGCCTTGGTCTTGTCCCCGGCCTCGGCGGCGGTCGGCGGGGCCGGCGCCGGCTTGGCGGCCTCGTAGAACTCCTCGCGGGGGTTCTCCATGGCGCCGAGCGAGACGACCTCGCGCTTGAGGAACATCGCCAGCGTCCAGTCGGCGAAGACCCGGATCTTGCGGTTGAACGTCGGCATCGCCATGCCGTGGTACGCGCGGTGCATGTACCAGGCGAGACGGCCCTTGAGCTTGATCTTCATCTTGCCCATGACGATCATCGCGACGCCCTTGTGCAGGCCCAGACCGGCGACCGCACCCTTGTTGGCGTGGCTGTAGTCCTTCTGCGGGAAGCCGCGCATCCCGGACACCACGTTGTCGCCGAGGATCTTGGCCTGCCGCAGCGCGTGCTGCGCGTTCGGCGGGCACCAGGCGTTCTCGTTGCCGGCCTTGCGCCCGACCAGGTCGGGGACCTGCGCGTTGTCGCCGGCCGCCCAGATGTAGTCGGTGCCCTGCACCTGGAGGGTGGTGCCGGTGTCGACGTGGCCGCGCGGGCCGAGCGGCAGACCGAAGCGGGCCAGCGCCGGGTTCGGCTTGACGCCCGCAGTCCACACGATGGTGTTGGAGTCGACCTCGAGGCCGTTGTTGAGCTTCACGTGGCCGTCGACGCAGGAGTCCATGCCGGTCTTGAGGTAGACCTCGACGCCGCGGCTCTCGAGGTGCTCCTTGCCGTAGGCACCGAGCTTGGGACCGACCTCGGGGAGGATCTTGTCGGCGACGTCGACCAGCAGGAAGCGCATGTCCTCGCGCTTCACGTTGTTGTAGTACTTCGCGGCATCACGGGCCATGTCCTCGACCTCGCCGATGGTCTCCGCACCCGCGAAGCCACCGCCCACGAAGACGAAGGTCAGCGCCTTGCGGCGGACGTCCTCGTCGGTCGTGGAGTCGGCCTTGTCCAGCTGCTCCAGCACGTGGTTGCGCAGGCCGATGGCCTCTTCCACGCCCTTCATGCCGATGCCGTTCTCGGCCAGACCGGGGATCGGGAAGGTACGGGAGACCGCACCCATCGCGATGACCAGGTAGTCGAAGGGCAGCTCGTACGCCTCGCCGACCAGCGGGGCGATCGTCGCCACCTTGCGGTCCTGGTCGATGGTCGTGACCCGGCCGGTGAGAACCTCCGCCTTGGGGAGCACGCGTCGTAGCGGAACCACGACGTGGCGGGGGGAGATGCTGCCGGCCGCAGCTTCAGGGAGGAAGGGCTGGTACGTCATGTACGAGCGCGGGTCGACGACCGTGACGGTCGCCTCGCCGTACCGCATCTTCTTGAGGATGCGACGTGCCGCGTACAGGCCTACGTACCCACCGCCTACAACGAGGATCCTGGGACGCTCCGTGGTGCTCATGCAATCGAGTATCCACCCCCACATGGGGGGTCGCTCGTGAGCCCCTTCACAAGCACCCGGGAGGCATCTGCTACACTCCGCCGCCTTCGTGACCGACGCCATAGTCCAATCCGGAACCACCATGTCATGCGAGGCGTTGGAGACCCCTGTTGATCAGGGATTGTCGCCCGTCCGACGGAGGAACCAGCGCCGGTGCGAGCGCGCCGCCCGCGGATCGGCAGCCGCGCATTTTCCGGGTCCGGACGCCCCGAAGCCTTCGAATGAGGGTCGGACGATCAGATTGTTCGTCCAACGGGAGGCTTTTTCATGTGAAGGATTTCACGAACTTTCTCCGCGGACCTGTCCGCGGGACCTCCCGGCGCCCCCCGAAGGGCGCTCGGACGGGCGGACCCACCGCTCGAAAGGCCACGCGGCAGAGGCCCGTTGCCGGCCTCCGCCGCGCTCCGAAGAGCCTCAGCCGGCGAGGCTCCAGGCGATGCCGTCCAGGATGTCGTGCTCGCTGACGACGACCTCCCCGGCGCCCGTCCGCTCCATGATCGACAGCAGCACGAGCGCGCCCGCGGCGATCACGTCGACCCGGCCCGGGTGCATGACGGGGATGGCCGCGCGCTCGGCATGGGTGGAGGACAGCAGCATGTCGGTGATCTCGCGGACCTTCGCCAGCGGGATCCGGGAGTGGTGAATGGCCTCGGAGTCGTACTGGCCGAGACCCAGCGCGATCGCGGCGACCGTGGTCACGGAGCCGGCCAGGCCCACGAGGGTGGCGGCCTCGCCCAGCGGGACGGTCTCCTCGGCCCGGTCCAGTGCCGCCGCGACATCGGCCTTTATGGCCGCGATCTGCCCCGGGGCCGGCGGGTCGCTGATGTCGCCGCCGTGCACCAGATGCCGCTCGGTCATCCGTACGCAGCCGACGTCGACCGAGCGGGCGGCGCGTACGGACTCGCTGCCGAGGACGAACTCGGTCGAGCCGCCGCCGATGTCGACCACCAGGAAGGGCCGCCGAAGGTCCTCGCGGGCGGTGAGCTCCTTGGTGGCGCCGTTGAAGGAGAACTCCGCCTCCTGGTCACCGGTGATCACCTCGGGCTCCACGCCCAGGATGTCCACCACACCGCGGACGAAGTCCTCGCGGTTCTCGGCGTCCCGGGAGGCGGAGGTCGCCACGAAGCGGACCTGCTCGGCGCCCAGGCCCTTGATCACCGCGGCGTACTCCCGGCAGGCCGCGAAGGTGCGCTCCAGCGCCTCGGGCGCCAGCCGCCCGGTGCGGTCCACGCCCTGGCCCAGCCGGACGATCTGCATCCGGCGGTCGAGGTCCTTCAGCTCGCCCGTCGCCGGGTCGGCGTCCGCGACCAGCAGACGGATGGAGTTCGTACCGCAGTCGATGGCGGCGACCCGCTTCACGTGGCGTCTCCTTCGGGAGCGACTTGGGTTCCGGGGGTGTCCTGGCAGGGGGTCACGCACGGCCCCTTCTTCCACCACTCCGGCAGCATCGCGAGGGCCTCGTCGCCGAGCGGGTTGACGCCCGGCCCGGCCGCCAGCGAATGGCCGACGAGGACATGCAGGCACTTGACCCGGTCCGGCATGCCGCCCGCGCTCGGGAAGCCTTGCAGCACGTCGATGGCGTCCCGCCGCCGGATGTAGTCCTCATGAGCGGCCCGGTAGGCGGCGGCCAGCTCCGGGTCGGCCGCCAGCCGCTCGGTCATCTCCTTCATCACGCCGTTGGCCTCCAGCGTGCCGATCGCGGAGGCCGCGCGCGGGCAGGTGAGGTAGTAGAGCGTGGGGAAGGGCGTGCCGTCCTCCAGGCGCGGCGCCGTCTCGACGACATCCGGCTGCCCGCAGGGGCAGCGGTGCGCGATGGCGCGCAGGCCGCGCGGCGGGCGGCCGAGCTGTTCCCGGAAGGCGGCGATGTCCGCGTCGGTGGGCTCGGTGGACTCGGTCTGGGGCGGGGGCGTGTCCATGTGCGCTTTCGGTGAGGTGAGTGGTGAGGTGACGGCGGGCCGGTGCGGGCCGTCCCGTGCCGACATTACGGGCTGCCGCCCGGCGGTGGTACGGGCAGGCCGCGGCTACCGCTTGTCGGCCGCGTCGACGGTGTCCCACAGGTTCTCGTACCAGGGGCGCTGCGCCGCTTGCGGCCCCTTCGGTGCGGAGCCGGTGCCGGAGCCGTCCTGGACGATGTATCCGGTCTCGCCCGGCATGACGTAGTGCAGATGCCGGCGGGCCTGCTGGCGTACGTACTCCGGGTCCTGCCAGCGGGCCTTCTGCTCGCGCAGCCGGTCCAGGGCGGCGCCGGCGTCCTGGGCCCTGCGGCGCTGGTCGGCGATGTCCGAACGCTGGGAGACGTACTGCCTTATCGGGTAGGCGAGGGCGACGACCAGGGAGCACATCACCAGCGCCAGCAGTGCGGCACGGCCGGTGAGGCGGTTGCGGCGGGGCGGGCGGGCTCGGTAGACGCGGGCGGCGGCCTGCTCGCCGAGCGCCTTGAGTCGGGTCGCGGTCGAGAACCGGTCCGCGGGCACGTCGTCTCCCCTTCACTGACGGACGCCTGACTGCTGAAGCAGACGCGTCCCCGGCAACGGTACGGGACCGTTGCCGGGGACGTACGGGGTGCTGGGCGGTTGTCTCGCCCGTTCAGCCCTTGCCCCGGTCGGCCGGGGCGGCGGGCCGCCGTGGGTCAGCTGCCGTGACGGAACCGCGGGAAGGCGGAGCGGCCGGCGTAGACCGCGGCGTCGTCGAGGATCTCCTCGATGCGCAGCAGCTGGTTGTACTTGGCGACGCGCTCGGAGCGGGCCGGGGCGCCGGTCTTGATCTGGCCGCAGTTGGTGGCGACGGCGAGGTCGGCGATGGTGACGTCCTCGGTCTCACCGGAGCGGTGCGACATCATGCACTTGAAGCCGTTGCGCTGGGCCAGCTCGACGGCGTCCAGGGTCTCGGTCAGCGAGCCGATCTGGTTGACCTTCACCAGCAGCGCGTTGGCGGAGCCCTCCTCGATGCCACGGGCGAGGCGCTCGGGGTTGGTGACGAACAGGTCGTCGCCGACGAGCTGGACCTTGGCGCCGAGCTTGTCGGTGATGACCTTCCAGCCGGCCCAGTCGTCCTCGAACAGCGGGTCCTCGATGGAGACGAGCGGGTAGGCCGCCACCAGCTCCTCGTAGTACTCGGTCATCTCGGCGGCCGAGCGGTCCTTGCCCTCGAACTGGTACTTGCCGTCCTTGTAGAACTCGGAGGCGGCGACGTCCAGCGCGAGCGCGATGTCCTGGCCGGGGGCGTAACCGGCTTCCTTGATGGCCTCGAGGATGAGGTCGAGGGCCTCGCGGTTGGAGCCCAGGTTCGGGGCGAAGCCGCCCTCGTCGCCGAGGCCGGTGGCCAGACCCTTGGTCTTCAGGACCTTCTTGAGGGTGTGGTAGACCTCGGCGCCCCAGCGCAGCGCCTCGGAGAAGGACTCCGCGCCGATCGGGGCGATCATGAACTCCTGGATGTCCACGTTGGAGTCGGCGTGCGAGCCGCCGTTCAGGATGTTCATCATCGGGACGGGCAGGACGTGCGCGTTCGGGCCACCGAGGTAGCGGAACAGCGGGAGGTCGCTGGCCTCGGAGGCGGCGTGCGCGACGGCGAGGGAGACGCCGAGGATGGCGTTGGCGCCGAGCGAGCCCTTGTTGTCGGTGGCGTCCAGGTCGAACATGGCCTGGTCGATCAGCCGCTGCTCGGTCGCGTCGTAGCCGACGAGCTCCGGGCCGATCTGCTCGATGACGGCCAGGACGGCCTTCTCCACGCCCTTGCCCAGGTAGCGGTTCGGGTCGCCGTCGCGGAGCTCGATGGCCTCGAAGGCGCCGGTGGAGGCACCGGACGGGACGGCGGCACGGCCGGTGCTGCCGTCGTCGAGGCCGACCTCGACCTCGACCGTGGGATTACCTCGCGAGTCGAGAATTTCGCGGGCTACGACGACGTCGATCGACGGCACGTTGTCTCCTTCGTGGGTGTCTGGCGTTCTGCGCATGAGCCTAACGGCCCCGGGCTCGTCCGCCTGCCCTTGGCCCGCTCTGTGGGATGGAAAGCCGTGCAAAGCCCTCTGAAGACCCAGTTCACGGGCGTTTGGCCGCATTGTTCGCCGAACGGGAACATTCGCCGAGCGGGAGCGGTCGGCGGCGTGCGGTCGCGGCCCGGCGTCGGTCCGGCCTCGGGCCCGGCGGCGTCTGCCCGGGCGCGGTCCGGTCTCGGCCCGGGCAGAAGAAACCCCGCCCCGGCGCGCTCGGGGGAAGGGCGCGCCGGGGCGGGGCGGTCTCACGGGGGAAGGGGGCCCGCCGCTCGGGCCCGCCCGCGTCCCGGAGAGGGAGGGACTCAGACGTTGAGCTTCTGACCCGGGAAGATCAGGTTCGGGTTGCCGCCGATGACCGACTTGTTGGCCTTGTAGACCGACTTCCAGTCGCTGCCGTGGGCCTTGGCGATCTTGGCGAGGGTGTCGCCCGCCTTGACGGTGTAGTTGCCGTGGCCCATGGACTTGCGCTCGGTCGAGCGCGAGGCGTGCTGCTCGGGGGCGGCCGGGGCCTTCTTCGCCTCGGTCTTGCCCTGGTCCTGCTGCGGCGCGGACTTGGTCTGCGCGGAGCCGGAGGTGTCGACGTCGGCGGCCGGGCCACCGGAGGTCAGGTTGCCGGCACCGGCGCAGGACCAGGCACCCGGGCCCTGGATGGCGAGGAGCTTCTCGGCGGCGGCGATCTGCTGGGACTTGCTGGCCAGGTCGGCGCGCGCCGCGTACTGGGTGCCACCGGCGGCGGCCCAGCTGGAGTTGGAGAACTGGAGGCCACCGTAGTAGCCGTTACCGGTGTTGATCGACCAGTTGCCGCCGGACTCACACTGGGCGACCTTGTCCCAGGTGGCCACGGAGGCGGCAGAGGCGGAGGTGGCGCCCATCAGCGGGACGGCCACGGCAGCACCGGCGATGCCGGCGAGGGTGGCGACGCGGACGGCCTTGGAGGGACGACGGTGCTTGCCCTTGATGATCAGCATGGTTCGTTCGTTTCCTCACCGACGCCTACGAGGTGAGCTGTCGGGTTCGGGCTGTGAGAAGTCGCCCGGCCGCGTGCGCGTGGCGCACGTGGCTTCACCCCAAGCCGGTTGACCCGCTTTCACGGGTGGGGCCGGCACGTACCTTGGGTCCCCCGCTCCTGCCTTCGGCGCTTGCGCGTCAAGTGCCTCCGATCACCGGCAGGATTCGGCGTGTGATCAAAGGGCCCGCTTTGGCGAGCGGTCCTGACGTTAAGCAGTAACCGCCCTGGGGTTCAAACCCCATCATGTGAACCAAGTTGACCGTTTTTGATCACGGCTAGGTCACATATCCGCAGGTGAACCCCGGTTCCACGAGGTGGGACGAACCGGGGTTCACCGGAGTCAACGAGAGCCTTGTCTCACTTTCCCCAAAAGCGGGCGAAGGTGGCGAACTACCCTTCCTTGTGCCCCAGATCGAGCAGTTGGCCCGGCTTGATCAGGTCGGCGTCGGAGCCGATGACGCCCTCGTTGCCCTCGTAGAGCGCGGCCCAGCCACCGGGCAGCCGGTGGGCCTGGGCGATGGCTGACAGCGTGTCACCCGGCCGCACGGTGTAGTCGCCGTCGGCCGCCGGGCCCGTGCGGTGCGCGTCATCGCCCCGCGAGGCATGCCGGCCGCCGGCGGACCTGTCCTCGTCGTCGCCCGCGCCGCCGCGGTGCTTGCCCTTGGCGGGCTTCTCCTGCGGGGTGCCGGTCGTGTCCGGACGGCTGCCCCCGTCGGACGGGTCGGCGGACTGCGACGGGCCGCCGTCCCGGTCGTCCGGCGTCGCCGGGTCGGACGGCGTCGGGTCGGACGGCTCCGGGTCGGACGGCTCCGGGCTCGTGGACGCGTCGCCGGAGCGGCCGGAGTCCGTGGCGTCGGGCGAGGGCGCCGGATCGGACGGCTCGTCGCCGGGCTCGTCGCGCTGCTGCCCGACGGAGTCCGGGTCGCCGTGCGTGCCGGACGAACCGGACGAGTCCCAGGGGTCCGAGGACCCGTCCGCGTCCGACGGGGCGGGCGAGGGGGTGGCGACGCTGCCCGGGTCGACCTCCGGCGCGCGCCCGTCCTTGGCGAGACCGGCGCTCACCGCACAGCTCGACCACTGGTCCGGGCCGCGGGCGTCGAGGATCGACTGGGCCACCGCGATCTGCTGGGAGCGGCTGGCGAGGTCGGGGCGCGAGGCATAGGCCGCGCCGCCGTAGGTGTCCCACAGCTCCTGGGTGAGCTGGAGCCCGCCGTAGTAGCCGTTGCCCGAGGCCGCGCTCCAGACGCCGCCGCTCTCGCACTGGGCGACCTTGTCCCAGGTCGCGGTGTCGGCGGCGTGAGCGCCGCTCGCACCGAGCAGGGGCAGGGCGATGCCGGCGCCGGTCGCTCCCACCGTGACAAAGATGGCCGGTGCCTGACGGGGGCGACGATGTCGGCCGTTCCCGGAACGCATGCGGATGCCTTTCGCGCGGCGGTTGAGTTGTACGACGAGCTCGTCGAGCTGCTCGACGGGTCACCCGCCCGGCCGGCGCGCACGAGGCACACCGTTACACCGGTCCCCCACATCACCGCTTCGGCCGATCGAGTGAAGCCGTCGATCGTCGGTCGAAAGGTAGCCGGGGTCACGGGTAGTCACAAGTCGGTGTAGTGGAGATCACGTAAAGGTCACACGACTGACTCAGCGTCACATTTGTCCTTTTCGCTGGTCAGGGCCGCTCGGGCCCGAACTCCACCGGCAGCGACCGCAGTCCGCGCATGATGAGCCCGCCACGCCAGCGCAAATCATCCGGTTCCGCGGCAAGCCGGATGTCCGGGAGCCGGTTCAGCAGCGTCGCCAGAGCGGCCTGTCCTTCGAGCCGGGCGAGCGGCGCGCCCAGGCAGTAGTGGATGCCGTGCCCGTATCCCAGATGCTGGTTGTCACGACGGGTCAGATCGAGGACGTCCGGCTCGTCGAAGCGTGCCGGGTCGCGGTCGGCGGCGGCCAGCACCACCAGGACCGGGTCGCCCTTCGCGATCCGCTGCCCGGCCAGCGTCAGCTCCTCGGTCGCGAACCGCCAGGTCGCCAGCTCCACGGGCCCGTCATAACGGAGCAGTTCCTCGATACCGGTGGTGAGCAGCTCGGTGTCGCCCGCCGCCAGCGACTTCTGGAGCAGCTCGCGCTGGGCGGGGTGGCGCAGCAGCGCATAGATGCCGTTGCCGATGAGGTTGACGGTGGTCTCGAAACCGGCGAAGAGCAGGATGAAGGCCATCGCGGCGGCCTCGTTCTCGGTGAGGTGCTCGCCGTGGTCGGAGGCCCTGATCAGGCCGGAGATCAGATCCTCGTCCGGCTCCGCGGTGTCGCCCAGGGACTCGCGCTTGCGGTGGATCAGCTCGGCGAGATAGCCGCGCATCTTCTTCACGGACCGGGCGACACCGCCGCGCGGCCCCCCGCCGTGCCGGATCATCATGCCGGCCCAGTCGCGGAAGTCGTCCTGGTCCTCGCGCGGGACGCCCAGCAGATCGCAGATCGCGTAAATGGGGAGCGGAAAGGCGAACTCATGGATCAGATCCGCCTCCCCCTTCGCCGCGAACTGGTCGATGAGGTGATCGGTCAGCTCCTGGACCCGCGGGGCGAAGGCGGCGACCCGGCGCGGGGTGAAGGCCTTCGAGACCAGCCGGCGCAGCCGGGTGTGGTCCGGTGGGTCGATGTTGAGCAGATGCGTCATCAGGTTGGCGCTGCGCTCACCGGGGATGCCGACCTTGCCCTTGCCGTGCGCGGCCTCGCTGTGATGCACCGGGTTCTTGGACAGCCGGCCGTCGGCGAGCGCCTGCCGCGCCTCGGTGTAACGGGTCACCAGCCAGGCCTCGACACCACTGGGCAGCTCGGTCCGGTGCACCGGCGCATGCTCGCGCAGCCAGGCGTACGCGGGGTAGGGATCGGCGGCGAACTCCCAGGTGAACAGCTCGGGGGCGGGCGCGGCGGCGGGGCAGCCCGCGGGGGCGTCGGCGGAGGGGGCGTGGGGCTTGTCGTGCACCTTCCGACCGTAACCGCTGGGCGCACCACGGCGCGCCCGCGCACCGGCCGGGGCCCACCGCACCCCGCGCTACGCCGGATCCACCCCCAGCCCTTGCAGGAACGCCACGGCCGCCGGCGACGGGCCGAGACCGCTCCAGACCACCCGCTCGGTCCGCTCCGGCGCCGGGCGCACCCGCACGATGTGCAGCCCGGACAGCTCGGAGGCGATGGCCTCCGGCACCATGCCGACGCCGAGGCCCGCCCGCACCAGCTTCGCCAGGAACTCAACGGTGGTCACCTCGAAGGCCACCTCCGAGGTCAGCCCCGCCGCACGGAACGCCTCGTCGCGCTGCCGGCGGGCCGCGGACCCCGCCGTGAAGTCCACAAAGGTCTCCCGCGCCACCCGCGCCAGCGTGGTCCACTCCCGCCCCGCCAGCGGATGCCCCGGCGGGACCACGGCGACCAGCTCACCGCGCGCCAGCTCCTTCTCCCGTACGCCGACGGTGCGGGCGCCGGGCACCAGCCCGACGAAGGCGACGTCCAGCACGCCCTGCCGCACCTTCTCCAGGAGCGCATCGCTCATCTCCATCTGGAGGCTGATCCGCACCTGGGGACAACGTGTGCGGAAGGCGCCCAGCTCACGGGCGAGGTCCACGGCCGCGACGGTGGAGATCGCGCCGACCGCGAGCCGGCCGCGCACCTCGCCGGTCGCCGCCGCCACCTCCGCGCGGGCGCGCTCGGCCGCCTCCAGCGCCTGCCGGGCGACCGGGACGAAGGCCTCACCGGCGGTGGTCAGCCGGACGCTGCGGCTGGTCCGGTCGAAGAGCCGGGCCCCGAGCTCCTTCTCCAGCCGGGCGATCTGATGGCTGAGCGCGGACTGCACCACATGACAGCGCTCGGCGGCCCGGGTGAACCCACCGGTCTCGGCCACCGCGACCACATAGCGCATCTGCTGGAGCTCCATGTCCACCGATCCTAGCCAGCACTGATCTCGATCCACGATGGATGCGATGACAACGATGTGTTGGACTCATCGATCGGACGGGCCCAGGCTGGGACGTGCCCGCCGCCGCGGTGGCCGCGGGCGTTACAGGGGAGGTCATGTCATGGCGAGCGCGCAGATACCCGAGCCGGCCGCGGAAGGCGCGGCGGGCCCGCGGCCGGGGCTGGGCCGCGGCATGCTGCTGCTGATGTCGGTCGCCGCCGGACTGTCCGTCGCCGGCAACTACTTCGCCCAGCCGCTGCTGGACGTCATCGGCCGCGACCTGGAGCTGTCCGCGTCCACCGCCGCGCTGGTCGTCACGGTCGCCCAGGTCGGCTACGGCCTCGGCCTGCTGCTGCTCGTCCCGCTCGGCGATCTGCTGGAGCGGCGCCGGCTGGCCGTCACCCTGACCGCGGCGACCGCGGCCTTCCTCACCGTCACCGCGAGCGCGCCGAACGCCGCCCTCCTGCTGACCGGCACCGCCCTGACCGGCCTGACCTCGGTCGCCGCCCAGGTCGTGGTGCCCTACGCGGCGACCCTCGCGGCGCCCGCCGAGCGCGGCCGGACCGTCGGCACCGTCATGACCGGGCTGCTGCTGGGCATCCTGCTGGCCCGTACGGCCGCCGGGCTGCTGGCAGAGCTGGGCGGCTGGCGCACCGTGTACTGGGTGAACGCGGCGCTGATGCTGCTGATGGCGGTGCTGCTGCGGCTCCGGCTGCCCACGCTGCGCACCACCGCCGGGCTGCGCTATCCGGCGCTGCTGCGCTCCACGCTGGCGCTGTTCGCCCAGGAGCCGGTGCTGCGGTGGCGGGGCGCGCTGGGCGCGCTGACCTTCGCGGGCTTCAGCGTGCTGTGGACGGCGCTGGCGTTCTTGATGTCCGGACCGGCCTACGGCTGGCAGGAGTCGGCCATCGGTCTGCTGGGGCTGGTGGGCGCGGCCGGTTCGCTGTCCGCCTCGGTGGGCGGACGGCTGGCGGACCGGGGTCTGGCGCATCACGTCACCGGCGCCGCGGCGTTCCTGCTGCTGGGGTCCTGGGGCCTGCTGGCGGCCGGCGGGGCGGGCGGTGCCTGGTCGCTGGCGGCGCTGGTGGCCGGGGTGATCGTGCTGGACCTGGCCGCGCAGGCGGTCCACATCAGCAACCAGAACCTGGTCTACGCGGTCCGCCCCGAGGCCCGCAACCGCCTCAACTCGGCCTATATGACCAGCTACTTCGTGGGCGGGGCGGCGGGCTCGGCGCTGACGTCCGTGGTGTGGGGCACGGCGGACTGGGGCGGGGTGTGCGTACTGGGTGCCGCGCTGGCCCTGGCCGTCGTGGGGCTCTGGCTCGCCGACCGGCTACGGCGCCGCCCCACGACGGGCAGCCGCGGCGATCGGGAACCGGCGGCCGCCGGCGAAGGGACGTCCGCCGGCGAAGCGACCACCCCGGTCACGTCGTGACGGAGGCGACGGCCCCGGTCGCTTCGTGACGGAGACAGCCGCGTCGGTCACGTCGTGAAGGAGGCGGTGGCGCCGGCCGCGTCAACTCCCGTGCCCCAACCGCCCCTTGCGGAATCCGCTGCCGCACTGTCCCGCAGGACGGGTGCGGTCCTCGGGACGGTCCGGCGCCAGGACAGGTGCGGCCCTCATGACGGGTGCGGCCCTCAGGCCAAGTCCGGCCCGGATCCGCCGGACCGGTCCGGGGCGGCACCGCCCTCGGCGGCCACCACCGCATCCCGGTAGGCCCGCGCCGCCGCCCGCAGCGCCGCCTCCGGGTCCACGCCCTCCGCCTCGGCCCGCATGGCCAGCGCCAGCAGCTCGTACCCGATGCCCTGGCCGGCCGGGGGCGCGACGTCGAGCCCCGCCGTGCGGACCCGCGAGGCGAGCTTCGCCGCCAGCGCCAGACCGGGCTGGGCCAGCGGAATGCCCTCGGTCACCGACTCGCGCTGCTTCTCCTCGGCCTTCGTCCGCAGCCAGTGCGCCTTGACGTCCTCCGGGGTCGCGGCATCCTCCTCCCCGAAGACATGGGGATGGCGATGGATCAGCTTCTCGACGATGCCGCCCGCGACATCGTCGAGGGAGAACGGCTCATCGGGGTCGTCCTGGGCGATCCGGGCATGGAAGACGACCTGGAGGAGGACATCGCCCAACTCCTCGCGGAGCGCCTCGCGGTCGCCCTCCTCGATGGCCTCGACCAGCTCGTACGCCTCCTCGATGCCGTACTTGGCGAGGTCACGGTGCGTACGGATGCTGCTCCAGGGGCAGGCGGCGCGGATCTGGTCCATGACCTGGACGAGGTCGAGCAGCCGGGCGCCGGGCAGGTCGTAGGAGCCGGGCAGCAGCTCCAGGTCCGGCATGGTCTCGCGGCCGGAGCCGGCCAGCCGGGCCAGGCCGTCGGTCAGCGCGCTCTCACCGTCCGCCGAGGTCAGGACGACGGCCGTACGGCCCTCCGGCACGCAGTAGTCGACCAGTTCACGGGCGGCGGGGGCGGCCGTCTCCACCTCGATGCCGGCCTCCCGCAGATAGGGCAGCTGCGGATGGTCCGGGTCGGCGCACAGCACCCGGTCCGCCCCGCGCAGGATCTGCCAGGCAGGCCATGACAGGAGTCCGGGGGCGACCCGGTGGCTGGTGGTGAGCAGAACCAGGCGTCCGGTGCCGGTGCCCTCGGGGCGGGCGTCGGCGCCGGTCTCGGCGGCAGAGGCGTCAGCGTTCACGCCTCGAACGTAACGCACCGCACCGACAATGCCCGGCCCCGGCCGGCAAGGGCCCGGACACCCCCGCGCTCCCCTCCGCTCACCCCGTACGGCCCGCCCCGTGAGGGCCGGCCTGTACGGACGGCGCCCGTGGCCAACCCCTACGGACCGCCCCCTACAGCTGCCCCGACCGCTCAGGCCTGCTGTTTCGCGGGCTCCCGGGTGATCCACGCTTCCTTGGTCTCGCCGAGGATGACCTGGTGGTCGTCCCACTTGCCGAACCGCGGATTGACGTCGATCCCCATGGAACGGGAGGTCTTGGCCAGCGCCTGGGCGAGCTTCTGCTGGCCCTGCGGTTTGCCGCGGTCCGCGCCGAGGTGCCGGGCGACACCGTCGAGCAGCAGCTGATTGCGGACCGTGGAGTCGACCTCGTCGGGGGCGACGCCCTGCTGGAGCCACATCGCCTTCAGCCGCTCGGCGCCGCCGGCCTGCTTCTCGGCCTCGGCCCGCCACCGCTGGACGTCGCGGCGGGTGACCGTCACCCCGGCGTCCTTCGCGCCGCGGGCCAGCACCTCGTCGAAGATCATGCCGTTGAGCGTGGCCAGGCTCAGCCGCCCGGTGTTCATGATCATCTGGCCGCCCTGCGGGGACTTCGCCTGGGCGGCGCGTACGTCCTTCACCTTCGCCTGCAACTGCGAGACGGTGATCCGCTTCCCGTCCACGATGGCCGCGGCCCCCGGATGGGCGTCGCTGCCACAGGCCGTGAGCAACGGGGCCACGGCCAGCAGAGCGGCGGTGGCGGATACGGAGAGCGCTGTCCTACGGCGGAACACTTGGCCTCCCGGCAGATCGTGCGACGGAGTCTCGACCTTGGTGGATCGATGCTATGGAGTCGGCGTGGCCCAGGCCACTGCTTCGGCCAACGATCTGGGGCGGGGTCGGTTCTGTTCCCGAGCGGCGGCTCGTTGCCCGCCCTCATCGGCTGCGTGCGCCCCAGCGCCAACCGGCTGGCGACGAGATCCGTCGCCGGGCCGGTCAGGGCTCAACCACTCAAGGAGTCCTTGAGACACATACGGGCCGCGTCCACAAAGAGCTCCCGCGCCTTTTTGAAGCCGCCCCGGTCCACGGACACGGCAGCTGAGAAACATCCGTATCTTCAGCGGTTTCTGGCGCGGCCAGAGGGACACCCGCGCTGTTCTGCCGGCGGTGAACCCCGGCCCGACCGTGCCCGTCGATCACTACCGTCCAGTCTCATGACGACGATTACCACGCGCACGGTCGAGTACCTGGCCGACGGTCTGACGATGCTCGGGCACCTCGCGCTTCCGGCCGGTACCGACCGCCGGCCCGCAGTGCTGCTCGGACCAGAGGGCACGGGGCTCAGCGACGTCGAGCGCCGCCGGGCCGACACCCTCGCCGAACTGGGGTACGTGGCGCTTGCCTTCGACATCCACGGCGGACGCTATTTGGGCGACCCCGAGGAGATGCTGGCCCGTTGCATGCCGCTGCTCGCCGACCCGGACCGGATGCGGGGCATCGGCCACGCGGCGCTCGACGTGCTGCGCGCCGAACCGCGGACCGAACCCGACCGGATCGCCGCCGTCGGCTACGGCACCGGCGGCGCGATCGCGCTGGAACTCGGGCGCGACGGCGTCAACCTGCGCGCGATCGGGACCGTCAACGGACTGACCACCGGCCGACCGGACGAGGCGGCGCGCATCCGCTGCCCGGTGTGGGCCGGGGTCGGGTCGGAAGACCCGATCATGCCGCCCGCGCAACGGGACGCATTCACGGCCGAGATGCAAGCCGCGGGCGTCGACTGGCGCCTCGTGGTCTACGGCGGCGCCTTGCATGCCTTCCACCACCCGCCGGTCGACCACACCGTGCGCCCCGGCGTCGGATACCACCCGCGGCATGCGCAGCGAGCCTGGCATGACGTCGTCGACCTGCTCGCCGAGTGCCTGCCCGTGACGGAGTGATCTGGTCAGTCCCAACTCGGGCACCCACTGACCAGCGCTTACCGGTCAGCACGGCAGGTTTCTGGCGTATGCGGTCCCACCGCTTCAGCGGCGCAGGACGCTGACGACGCGTTCTCTGCCCAAGATCGGGACGTCCACGCGCTCTTCGGCCGGTCCGGCGAAGCAGCCTCGGCGACTTCGAACGGGCCGAAGCACAGGCCCACCGCAGCCTGACCCTGCTCCGTCCCTCCATGCAGCGCGACCGCGCCCTCGTCACCGCCCGGCTCGCCCAGGCTCAATTAGGGCAAGGAGAGGTGGAACCCGCCATGGCCACGGCGATAGGCGTCCCGCTCAATGTCGTGAGACATCCACGTGTGGCTGGCATCCTCGCCGCTTTCGGCTCCGGCCCGTGAGAGGTCGCACCACACAGCTCGCACACCCGCGCCTGGACGCAATACCAGCGGGAGGTACTGACGTGACCACCACCTCGGCAGCAAATCCGGGGGAAAGGCGGCCGCGCCGCTGGGGGCGGGAAACTGCTGGGCTATGCCTACTGCCGCCGACCGACCGTTGGTGGGCTCGCATGGCCACACCCGCCCCCGTCGCGTACACGGCGGTGCCCGCGGTCGCGGTGAAGGAGATCGGGGTCATCCGGTCATGGCAGGGAAAGGGCGTAGCACGCCGCATCCACGATGGGCTACTGGCTACGAGGAAGGAACCGTACGCGACGCTGATGGTGAACCCGGCCGCCGGCGACGGGAAGGTTCAGCGGCTGTACGAGGGATGGGGATACACGGTCATCGGAAACGTACAGCCGTCGCCGGAGTCACCTACCGAAGACTTGTCACGACATCGCTCTCCACAGTGCCGGCCCGGAACCGCGACTTACGCGGTCCCGGGCCGCCCGCGTTCCCGCCCCGGGAACGGACCGCCCCGCGCCCGCGTCTGACCCACTGGCACCCCGCCGTCTCGGCGCAGCGGCCGCCGGGCCGTCCGGGGATCCGCTTCGAGTATCTTTTCGACATGGGAGAGTGAGGATCCGCATGGACACGGCCGCAGTAACGGCCGGGGGTGCCCCCGGACGGATTCTTGGGGAGGACGTCGGCGCCGTACCCGCGCCCCGGACCGCCGGCCCGGCCGGTGCCGTGCCACCGCCGCGGTCCGCCACCCCGTCCGGCGACGAGGCCGCGACCACCGTCGCGCCGCCGCCGGAGCGGCCCGGACGACTGCGGAGCGCCGCGCAGCGCCTGCGGACCCGGACCGCTCCCCTGCGCGCCCCCCGCCTCGACCCGTACTGGACGGCGGGGTTCTTCTTCGTCGCCTTCACGCTGCTGTCCCTCTACCGCTTCCGCACCCTGTCCACGTCCTCCTGGGACCTGGGCATCTTCGAGCAGGCCATACGGGGCTACGCCCACTTCCGGGCCCCGATCGTCGACCTCAAGGGGCCCGGCACCAACATCCTCGGCGACCACTTCAGTCCCGTACTGGTCGTGCTCGCCCCCCTCTACCGACTGTTCCCCTCTTCCCTGACCCTGCTGATCGCGCAGTCCGCGCTCTTCGCGCTGTCCGCGATACCGGTCACCCGTGCCGCCGCCCGCTACCTGGGCCGCGTTCCGGGTCTCGCGATCGGTGTCGCCTACGGCACGTCCTGGGGCGTGCAGAAGGCCGTCGACTTCGACTTCCACGAGATCGCCTTCGCGCTGCCGCTGATCGCCTTCGCGCTCGAAGCGGTGCTGCGCGGACGGTGGACCGCGGTGGTGTGCTGGGCCGCGCCGCTGGTGCTGGTCAAGGAGGACCTCGGGGTGACCGCGGCCGTCATCGGGGCGCTCGCCCTGCTGCGGACCCGGCGGGCCAGCCCGTTGGCCATCGGGCTGGTCGCCTTCGGCATCACCGCCACCGCCGTCACCCTCGGCGTGCTCATACCGGGGTTCAACGGCTCCGGCTCGTACGACTACTGGAGCAAGTTCGGCGCGGACGGCGGCGGCCTCACCATTCCCCTCGACACCGCCCTGCGCACCACGCTGTGGGTCCTGCTGCCCACCACCGGCCTGCTCGCACTGCGTTCCCCTCTGCTGCTGGTGGCGCTGCCCACCCTGGGGTGGCGTTTCCTGTCCCACGAGCCGCACTACTGGGGCATCGACTGGCACTACAACGCCGTCCTGATGCCGGTGGTCTTCCTCGCACTGATCGACGCCCTGCCGAAGGCCCGGGTCTCCACCCGCCCCTGGCTGCGCTCCTACGCCCACCATCTGCCGGCCGCCGTCGTGGCCGTGGCCCTCGCGCTGACCACCACGCTTCCGCTGGCCCGCCTCACCGAAAGCGCCACCTACCGCACCCCGCCGGACGTCGCCGCCGCCGAGAAGCTGCTGGACCGCATACCCGACGGTGCGAGCGTGGAGTCCGACATCCGGCCGCTGAGCCGCCTCACCGGCCGCACCCGGGTCTTCTGGACCGGCGACACCGGCGGCCTGTCACCGGACTACGTCGCCGTGCAGCTGCGCGACAACCGCACCCCGCGCCAGGCACTGGCGGACGCCACCGCCCGCCATCCCAAGTCCACTTACGTCGTCCTCGGCGGCGCCGCGGACCTCCTCGTCCTGCACCGGACCTCCTCGCGCTGACCACCGCCGCAGGCGCTCACGCCTAGCGCCACCGCCCCGAGGGCAGTTGCCCTCAGGGACGGCACGGCGTGCTCCTCGTCCGGCTAAGCGGCGGACACCACGTCATGGGACGGCGAGCCGGCCCCGGGGCTCCACCGGCAGTTCGGCGACGGGCACAACTGGTGGTGGTAGAGGGCGGAGACCATGGCGGCCTGCAAGCGGGAGCTCTGGCCGGTCTTGATCAGGATGCGCGAGATATGTGCCTTGACGGTCCGCTCGGAGATCTTCAGCCGCCGGGACAGCTCGCCGTTGGACGGGCCGCCCCCGAGGAGCAGGAGCACCTGCTTCTCGCGTGCGGTCAACTGGCTGAGATCCACCGGGCCTTCGAGCGGGCCGTCGTCCGATCCCTGGTAGGGACAGGGCATACCGTCCCGTGCGCGCAAGGACGTCTTCATTGCTTTCCCCCTGGTCCGGGCCCGCGAGGGTGAACACATCCCGGGCGGACCCTGCTTGCACGGTCAGCGGTCGGACACCGTCCCCCGGTCCCGGGTACCGGCCCGTCCCACTGCCGCTGCCGAATGCCTGCGTGCCGTCACACAGGCCCCCTTCGGTGGGAGCATCCCTCCCTTCCCGTATGGCGCCGGGGACACGAACTCGAGCGGTGTACCGGCTCCCCGACGCCCCCGCGCCGTTCGGCCCACGCTTCCCTCCGCCGCACTCGGCCCCCCGTTACTCCCACCGTCACACCCCTCGAAGCCGCCCGCATGAGTACCCGTACCTAATTCGCGAGCCACCCTCCGCATCCTCAGCACACACCCGTTGACCTGCGATGACGAATGGTTTGACGAGGCATCATTCGCCAACTGCGCACGATGGTGACGCATACTCAGAAACTGCCGGACATCGGCGGAAGAACCGACGGAAAACCGAGCATCGCCGCCCCCGCTGCGCGCAGGGGGCGGCGTCCGGCTTCCGTGCGAACCGTCCGCGTCATGGCATCAATTCTCACCGCGACCACTGACAATCGGACGTGGCCGCGCACCCTCGGGGCGGGCCCGCCCAGCCGGACGCACGCCCATCGGCCCCGCCCCGCCGGACGCACGCCGACCCCCCGTCCCGCCGCGGAACGGGAAGGCCGGACGACGCCTACGACCCGAGGACCGTGGCCAGGAACTCCCCCACCCACGACAGCAGTTCGCGGCCGACCAGCGGCTTGCCGCCGATCTTGCCGGTGGCCGGGCGCGGCACCAGGATCTGCCGGGTGGCCGGCTTGAGGACCGTACGGGGGTACAGCCGCTTGAGGCGCAGCTCCTGGGACTCGCGCAACTCCACGGGACCGAAGCGGACGTTGGAGCCCTGGAGGGTGATGTCCGAGACGCCGCAGGAGCGGGCCAGCATGCGCAGACCGGCGACCAGCAGCAGGTTCTCGACCGGCTCGGGCAGCTTGCCGTAGCGGTCGACCAGTTCCTCGCGGACCGCCGCGATGTCCTCCTCCGAGGAGGCGGAGGCGATGGACCGGTAGGCCTGGAGGCGCAGCCGCTCACCGGGGGCGTAGTCGTGCGGGACATGGGCGTCCACGGGAAGCTCGATCTTGACTTCGAGCGGGGGCTCCTCCTCCACGCCGCCTTCCAGGGAGGCGCGGTAGTCGGCGACCGCCTCGCCCACCATCCGTACGTAGAGATCGAAGCCGACGCCGGCGATATGGCCGGACTGTTCGCCGCCGAGGAGGTTGCCCGCGCCGCGGATCTCCAGGTCCTTCATGGCGACGTACATGCCCGCACCCATCTCGGTGTGCTGGGCGATGGTCGCCAGCCGCTCGTGTGCGGTCTCGGTCAGCGGCTTCTCCGGCGGGTAGAGGAAGTAGGCGTAGCCGCGCTCGCGGCCACGGCCCACCCGCCCGCGCAGCTGGTGGAGCTGGGAGAGGCCGAAGTTGTCGCCGCGCTCGACGATCAGGGTGTTGGCGTTGGAGATGTCGATGCCCGATTCGACGATCGTCGTCGAGACCAGGACGTCGAACTTCTTCTCCCAGAAGTCGACGACGACCTGCTCCAGCTGCGACTCGCCCATCTGGCCGTGGGCGGTCTGGATACGGGCCTCGGGGACGATCTCGCGGAGCCGGGCGGCGGCCCGGTCGATGGACTCCACCCGGTTGTGGATGTAGAAGACCTGGCCCTCGCGCAGGAGTTCACGGCGGATGGCGGCGCCGATCTGCTTCTGCTCGTACGGCCCGACGAAGGTCAGGACCGGGTGGCGCTCCTCGGGCGGGGTGGTGATCGTGGACATCTCGCGGATGCCCGTCACCGCCATCTCCAGGGTGCGGGGGATGGGGGTGGCGGACATGGTGAGGACGTCGACGTTGGCGCGGAGCTTCTTCAGCTGCTCCTTGTGCTCGACGCCGAACCGCTGCTCCTCGTCGACGATGACCAGGCCCAGGTCCTTGAACTTGGTCTCGGAGGAAAAGAGGCGGTGGGTGCCGATGACGAGGTCGACGGAGCCGTCCCGCAGCCCTTCGAGGACGGCCTTGGCCTCGGTGTCGGTCTGGAAGCGGGAGAGCGCCCGGACGTTGACCGGGAACTGGCCGTAGCGCTCGCTGAATGTGCCGAAGTGCTGCTGGACGAGGAGGGTGGTCGGGACCAGGACCGCCACCTGCTTGCCGTCCTGGACGGCCTTGAAGGCGGCACGGACCGCGATCTCCGTCTTGCCGTAGCCGACGTCGCCGCAGATCAGGCGGTCCATGGGGACCGACTTCTGCATGTCCTCCTTGACCTCGGCGATGGTGGTGAGCTGGTCGGGCGTCTCCGCGTACGGGAAGGCGTCCTCCAGCTCGCGCTGCCAGGGGGTGTCCGGGCCGAAGGTGTGGCCGGGCGCCGCCATCCGCGCGGAGTACAGCTTGATGAGGTCGGCGGCGATCTCCTTGACGGCCTTCTTGGCGCGCGCCTTGGTCTTGGTCCAGTCGGCGCCGCCGAGCCGGTGCAGGGTCGGGGCCTCGCCGCCCACGTACTTGGTGACCTGCTCCAGCTGGTCGGTGGGGATGTAGAGGCGGTCGCCGGGCTGGCCGCGCTTGGCGGGGGCGTACTCGACGAGGAGGTATTCGCGGGTGGCGCCCTGGACCGTGCGCTGCACCATCTCGATGTAGCGGCCCACACCGTGCTGCTCGTGGACGATGAAGTCGCCCGCTTCGAGGGTGAGCGGGTCGATGGTCTTGCGGCGGCGGGCCGGCATCCGGGCGCCGTCCTTGCCGGCCGCCTTCTGGCCGGAGAGGTCGGTCTCGGTGAGGACGGCGAGCTTGAGCGACGGATCGACGAAGCCGTTGTCGAGGGAGCTACAGGAGACATGGACGACGGACGGGGAGATCTCGGCGAGGTCGGCGTCCAGGCGGGCGGGGATGCCCTCGCCGCCGAGGACCTCGACCGTACGGGCCGCCGGGCCGTGGCCCTCGGTGAGGAACAGCGTGCGCCAGCCGTCCGCCACCCACTGCTTGGTGTCGGCCAGTGCCCGCTGGGTGTCACCGCGGTAGGTGTCGGGGGCATGCATGCCCAGCTTGAGGGTGTCGCCGCCCGTCAGCAGCTCCTCGTCGGCCGCGAAGGGGCTGACCGACCACCACATCATCCCCAGCTCGCGCGCCCGGTCCCGGACGTCCGCGAGGCCCCACAGCGAGGCCGCGCCCACATCGATCGGCGCCGCTCCCCCGCCGGCACTGGCCGCCCAGGACGCCTGGAGGAACTCCTGGCTGGTCGCCACCAGGTCGGCGGCCCGGGTGCGTACCCGCTCCGGGTCGCACACCACCGTCATGCTCCCGGCCGGCAGCACGTCCAGCAGCAGCTCCATGTCGTCCACCAGGACCGGAGCCAGTGACTCCATGCCCTCGACGGCGATCCCCTCGGCGATCTTGCCGAGCAGTTCGCCCAGCTCGGGATGCTGTTCGGCGAGCGCGGCGGCCCGCTGCCGCACCTCGTCGGTCAGCAGCAGCTCACGGCACGGCGGCGCCCACAGGCCGTGTTCGGCGACCTCCAGGGACCGCTGGTCGGCGACCTTGAAGTAGCGGATCTCCTCGACGTCGTCGCCCCAGAACTCCACCCGCAGGGGGTGCTCCTCGGTCGGCGGGAAGACGTCCAGGATGCCGCCGCGGACCGCGAACTCGCCGCGCTTCTCGACCAGCTCGACGCGCGCGTACGCGGCCGCCGCCAGACCGTCGACGATCTCTTCGAGGTCGGCGCTCTGGCCGGTGCGCAGACTGACGGGCTCCAGGTCGCCCAGGCCCTTGACCTGCGGCTGGAGCACGGAGCGGATGGGGGCGACGACGACGGAGACGGGCCCGGCGGTGGGGTCGTCCTGGCGCGGGTGGGCGAGCCGGCGCAGCACCGCGAGGCGCCGGCCGACGGTGTCCGAGCGCGGGGAGAGCCGCTCGTGCGGCAGCGTCTCCCAGGACGGGAACTCCACGACGGAGTTGTCCTCGCCGGCCGGCACGAGGCTGCGCAGCGTGGCGGCGAGGTCCTCCGCCTCCCGGCCGGTGGCGGTCACCGCGAGCACCGGGCGGCCGGCCTCCCGGGCCAGCGCGGCGATCGCGAGCGGGCGCGCGGCCGGCGGCCCCACCAGGTCCACATGCGGCCGGTTCCCGTCGGTCGCGGCCTGGAGCGCTTCGGCGAGCGCCGGGTCCCGTACGACGGCGTCGAGCAGACCAGTCAGGCTCATCAGAAGGTTCCGTCCCAGCGAGGCGAACAACGCAGCAGCCCGACACGTCTCACGGGCCGGGGTTGCCAAGCGTACGCCCGCCCGCCACCCGGACGGGCCGACAACCCGGGGCGGCCCCGGCGCGCCGGAAGGCGTGCGCCGGGGCCGCGCTCCCGGCCGCGGCGCACGCCGTCAGCCGCGAGCGGCGGAGATCAGCCGGCGACCCGGACCGCGGCGTAGTACTTGTCCGCGGTCTTGAGGCAAGCGGCCTTCATTTTCTTCCGCATCGCCGGGGTGAGCGGGTCGGCCCAGGGCTTGTACTGGCAGGCCTTGCGCATGTCCTGGAGGAATACGTCATCGATACGCTTCTTGTGATCCCGGCGCCAGGCCGGCTTCCCCACAATTGTTTTGTAGTTGCGGTAACCGAAGTCGTGGCGGTGGCAGGAGTAGGTGAAGTCATAGCCGCCCGGCAGCTTCTCCGGCGAGCTGTTGCAGCCGTTGGTGCTCCAGTTGAACCGGAAGTAGTTCGAGCCCGAGCGGTACAGCCCGAGGTACTTGAACCAGGCGTCCTGGGACGCCTGCCCCTTGCTGGTCAGCGACTTCAGCTTCTTGAGCCGGTACGCCGCGCCGACCGCCGGACCGGCCACGTCCGCCTGCCGCATCACACGGGACGGTCCGGTCCCGGCCGTCTCTGCCAGCGCCGCGGCGAGCGCGGGTGCCGCCGTCCCCAGAGCGAGGACACCGGCCAGTACGACACCTCCGAAAGAGGTCCGCATCGTGTTCACTTGTTTCCCTTCCCCGATTTCATGCTGCATCGGAAGCCGTATCCGAAACCGGCTCCGGGAGGGAAAATAGCGCGAGAGTGCGGGGCGGAAGAGGGAATTAACGGGAATGCCCGCGCATATCCTCAGGGGAACCTCAAAGTCCGCAACCACGGACATGGCGAATTGATACCGGACTCGATCACTATGTCCGGATCCGGCCGTCACCCCAATGGGGGCAAATGCACACAGAGCCCTCCCGTGCGGCCACCCCTGTGACGTGGGACACTTCTTGCCTCACGGGCACCAACGAGGCGAACCCCAGGGCCAGTTGCCCCGCGCCGGGCCCGGAAACGCGGTTCCGCGACCCGCCTCCCGCATGGAAGGGTGCACCGTACAAGGACCTGCGGAGGGGGAACGGTGAGCAACAGCGCACGGCCTACCGGCCACAGCGAACGCGATGCCCTGCGACCGGCGGGCCCGGCACCCGCGGACCCCCGCCGCCGCCCCGTCGTCGCCGCCCTCATGCTCGGTATGGCGCTGGCCGCGCTCGACTCGACGATCATCGCCACCGCCATCCCGCAGATCGTCGGGGACCTCGGCGGCTTCGCGGTCTTCTCCTGGCTCTTCTCCGGCTATCTGCTGGCCGTCACCGTCACCCTGCCCGTCTACGGCAAGCTCTCCGACACCTTCGGCCGCAGGCCCATCCTGATCACCGGCATCGTGCTCTTCCTCGCCGGCTCGCTGGCCTGCGCGGGCGCCTGGAACATGGCCTCGCTGATCGCCTTCCGCGTGATCCAGGGCCTGGGCGGCGGCGCCCTCCAGGGCACTGTCCAGACCATCGCCGCCGACCTCTACCCGATGAAGGAACGCCCCAAGATCCAGGCCAGGCTCTCCAGTGTCTGGGCCACCTCGGCGGTCGCCGGGCCCGCACTGGGCGGACTGCTCGCCGCCTACGCCGACTGGCGGTGGATCTTCCTGGTCAATGTGCCGGTGGGGGCGGTGGCCCTCTGGCTGATCGTGCGGTACTTCACCGAGCCGGAACGCGGCCGGGCGAGCCCCCGGGCCCGCCGCCCCCGCGTCGACTGGCCCGGCGCGCTGGCGATCTTCGCCTGCGGCGGGCTGCTGCTGACCGCCCTGGTCCAGGGCGGTGTGGCCTGGCCCTGGCTCTCCGTGCCGTCGCTGCTGCTGCTCGGCGGCAGCGCGCTGTGCGCCACCCTCACCGTGCTGATCGAACGCCGTGCCGCGGAACCGATCATCCCCGGCTGGGTCTGGCGCCGCCGCACCATCTCCGCCGTCAACGTCGCGCTCGGCGCCCTGGGCCTGCTGATGGTCGCCCCGACCGTGTTCCTGCCCACCTACGCGCAGTCCGTACTGGGCCTGGGGCCGACGGCCGCCGGCTTCGTGCTCTCCGTCATGACCCTGAGCTGGCCGGTCTCGGCCGCCCTGAGCAGCCACGTCTACAACCGCCTCGGGATCCGCAGCTGCGCGGTGCTCGGCATCGGCGCGGCCGGTCTGATCCTGCTCGCCTTCCCCCTGCTGCCCTACCCCGGCGCCGCCTGGCAGCCCGCCCTGATCATGCTGGCGCTCGGCGCGGCCCTCGGCCTCTTCCAGCTACCGCTGATCATCGGCGTCCAGTCCTCGGTCGGCTACGCCGAGCGCGGCACCGCCACCGCCTCCATACTCTTCTGCCGCCAGGTCGGCCAGTCCCTCGGCGCCGCGCTCTTCGGCGCCCTCGCCAACGCCACCCTCAACGACCGCCTCGCCCACGCCCCTTCGGACATCCGCCCCGGCCTGCCCGACGACCTGGACGCGGTCTCGCACACCCTCCAGCACCCCGGCGCCCTCACCGCCCACGCCACCGACTACCTCCGCCGCGCCGTCGACACCACGGTCGACCACGTCTACCTCGGCGCCGCCGCGGCCGCCGCGCTCGCGCTGGCGGCGCTGTTGCTGCTGGCCCCGCGGCACTTCCCGGTACATACGGACGTCCGCGCCACGAGCGAGGGCGAGCCGGCCGGGAAGTAGCCGGCCGGCGCGGGGAGTCCGCGCGGTCAGCCGCCCGCGGCACCGCCCCCACGGGGCACCTGCGTCTCCAGGGTGTCCTCCTCGTCGGGACCGGCGGAGCCGGAGCCCCGTCCGCCGGCCCGCGCCCCCGCGGCGTCCCCGTCGTCCCCCTCCGCCACCGGCGCCTTCCCGGTGAGCACCGCCAGGCTGTTGCGTACATGGGTCATATGGACGCGGACCTCTTCGCGCTCCGCGTCGTGGGTGCGCAGGATCCGCTCCGTGGTCCGCTCGATGCGCTCCACCTCCGCCCGCGCCTGCGCCAACAGCCCGGCGGCACGGTCCTCGGCGTCCTCCTGGCGGTGCCGGGCGGTCTCCTCGGCCTCCGCGTACCGCGTCCGGGCGTCGGCGCGCACGGCCTTCCCGCGCGCGTCCAGCTCCGCGACGCGCCGGTCCGTCTCCGCCTCCATCGCCGCCAGTTCCCGCGCGGCCGCGTCCGCCTCCTCCGCCTGCCGCTGCTCCTGGTCGCGCAGCAGCTGCGCGGTGCGCCGGCGTACCTCCGCCAGCCCCTCGGCCGCCTCGCTCCGCAGCCGCTCGGCGTCCTCGGCCGACACGGCCGCCAGCTCCGTGGCCTCGCCGCGCGCCGCCCCCTCCGTACGCCGGGCCCGCGTGTCCGCCTCGGCGCGCACCGCGTACGCCGCCCGCTCGGCCGCGTCCCGCACCTCGTCCGCATAGGCGGCGGCCGCGCCACGGGCCTGCCCGGCCGCCTGCTCCGCCTCGGTCCGCAGCCGGGCCGCCTCGGACTCCGCGGTCGTCAGGATCAGCCGTGCCTCGCGGCCCAGCGACTCGTACGTCTGCGGCGGCTGCTGCGCCAGATGAACCCGCAGCTGTTCGAGTTCGGCCGCCATCTCGTTGGACAGGACGGTGAGCCGTGCGGCGCGCTCCCAGCAGGAGTCGCGGTCGACCGAGAGCCCCGTGACCCGGCGGTCCACATCCTCCGGCCGGTAGCCACGCCCTCGTACGGCCTCGAACCCGTGAGGCGAAACCGATGCACTCATCCCTCAAGCCCCTCTCCGCCGCGCACAGCAGTCGCGCGACCCGCGGCGTTCCGCGTCGTTTCGCATGATTCCGTGCAGCCCTGTGCAGTTACGCGCACTTCCCGGGGATCGTGCCGAAGCCGCACCATCGCGACACTCCGCCCAACCCACCCCACAAGGATGCGTTATTTATCGCCAGAAGTCGGAATCCGATCATCGTTGCGCAGCGCCTGGAACAACCGCCCCGCCCCGGTCTCGTCCCACCGCAGCACCGACCCGACGCCGCTCACCATCACCCCGGGCCGCAGCACCGGAACCGTCGTCGCCGTCCCGCCGCCCCCGGCTATCTGCTTCATCGACCAGCCCATATCCAGCACCCGCGCCAGATCCGCACCGTCGTCCACGGTCACCGCCGCCAGCGAGGTGTCCAGTACCCGCTTCAGCCGGGACGGGTCGAGGTACACGTCCGGGGATGCCATCTCGTCGGCAACCGCACCGAGCAATTGCCGCTGGCGCTTCACCCGTCCGAGGTCACCGTCAGGGTCGGTGTACCGGGCCCGTACGTACGCCAGCGCCTGCGTGCCGTTCATCTCTTGGCAGCCCGCCGGGAAGTCCGCCCCCGACTTCTCGTCCCGCAGCGGCTTGTCCAGACACAGCCGCACACCGTCCAGCGCGTCCACGACCTGCACGAACCCCAGGAAGTTCACCTCGGCATAGCGGTCGATCCGCAGCCCGGTCGCCTGCTCCACCGTTCGGGTGAGCAGCTTCGGACCGCCGTCCGCATATGCCTCGTTGATCTTCCGGCTGCCGTGGCCCGGTATCGGTACGTAGCTGTCGCGCGGCAGGCTGACCAGCGAGGGCCCGTGATCGCCGTAGTGCAGCACCATGATCGTGTCGGTGTTCCGCACCTGGTTGTTGCCGACGTGCAGGTCCCTGCGCTGCTGCGGGGTCAGCGTGCTGCGGCTGTCCGAACCGACCAGCAGCCAGTTCGTGCCCTTGCCCGCGGCCGGCCGCCCCGCGTAGCCGGCCAGCGCGTCCATGTGCCGCAGCTGCCGGTTCGCCGAGACATACAGCCAGGCCCCGACCGCGACCACGGCGACGACCAGCACCAGCAGCGACACCAGGAGCCAGACCAGCCATCTCCACCGGCGCCGGGGCGGGCCCGGACCGCGCAGCGACCTGGCCGTCCGCTGCCGGTGCCACCAGCGCGGACGCTGCGCCCGGTACAGCGCAGTCGTCGACGACGACTGCGACAACGGGGGTATCGGACGGCCCATATACGCATGGTCGGGGCACCCGCCCCGTCCCGCCTGTCGAGCACCCCGGCCCGCCCGCTATGCCAGGGTCCGGCCGGGTCCGCTCCGCCGGGACCTCCGGCCGGATCCGCTCCACCGGGGGCCCGGCCGTGATCCGCCGGAGGGGCCCTGAGCCACGTCTTCCGGACCGGCCGGGGACGGGGTGCTCCGCACGGCGCGCCCTACAGCAGCCCGTCCCACATCTGCTCCAGCAGCACCGACCACCAGGTCTCCGGCGAACCCAGCGCCGGCGCGTCCAGCGCGACCAGCTGTGCCTGGAAGTCGACGGTCCAGCGGCCCGCCTGCTCGGGCGTCAGCCCGTACCGCAGCCGCCACATCCGCCCCAGCATCGCCAGACAGCGCGCAAACTCCGGCAGCCCGGAGTTCACGAACTGCGGCGTCGCCGGCGCACCGCCCGGCCCGGCCTCCATCGGCACCGCCACGATGTGCGCGGTCCCGAACTGCACACACAGCTGACGGCCGAAGTCGTTGCCCATCACCAGATACGAACCGGCATCCGACGCCGGCTGCACCATCCGCTCCGCCGCCAGCTCCGCCAGCGTCGGCACCGGACGGCCCGGCTGCGCCTGCGCCCAGAAGAACGGCCCGAAGTCGACCGGCAGCCCGGACCACACCAGCGTCTGCGCCACCACGTCGGGCACGCCGTGCCGGGAGACCGCCCGCTGGTCGAAACGGAAGATGCCCTGCGGCCCGAACGCCTGCTCCAGCTCCTGCCCGATCGCCTGCGGCGGCACCGGTGGCACCGGCTGCACCTGCGACGGATGCGGCAACGGCACCCGCACCGGCGCCGGCCGCGCCGGACCGTCCGCGACCTGGTGCAACTCGCCCTGATGCTCGACGAGATGCCGTACGCCCTGCTGCCGCGAGGCATGGTCCCTGCCGTACGCGGCGGTGTGGCTGATCCGCACCTGCGGCCAGTTGTCCCGGATCATCCGGGCGCAGTAGCCACCCGGCAGATCACAGCACTCCAGCTCCGTGTGCAGCTCCAGCACCTGCTGCGGGGGGATGTTCATCGCGCGCAGCTCATGCAGCAGCTGCCACTCCGGATGCGGCGTACCGGGCGCCGAACGACGCACGATCTTCTGCTCCGAGCCGTCCGGCGCGCGATAGCTCAGCACGGCCATATAGCCCGGGCCGACGGTCGGCTGACCGCTGGGCGCCTGCGGATAGCCGTACGCACCACCACCGCCGGGGCCCTGCACACCGGGACCCTGCGCACCCGGCGGAGGCCCGGGCGGGGCGGGCTGACCGGGCGGGGGCGGGACGCCGGGGCCGGACGCCGGCGGCATTCCGGGTACGCCCGGCGCGCCGGGGCCGCCGGGACCGGCCGGGCCGTTCCCGGACAGCGCCGCGCCGTCGGCGAGCATCGTCGCCGCGGCATGCACCCCACCGCCACCACCCGCGGCGGGCGGGGCGGGCGGCGCGGAGGGCGGAGGCGGACCGTCCTGGCCGCCGGAGCCCCGGGCGCCCGCGGACGCGCCGGGCCTGCCGGGCGGGCCGGGCGGCTTGGGCGCACCGGGAGGCTTGGGCGCACCGGGCGGGCCGGGCGGACCGGGCGGCGGGGGCACACCGGGGCCGCCGGCAGCGCCGCCCGGCCCGTTGCCGCCCGCGAGACCGGCCTGGAGGGACGCGCCGTCGGCGAGCATCGTCGCGGCGGCATGTACCCCACCGGGGCCCGGACCGCCGGCACCGGGGGAACCCGTGCCGCCGGAACCGGAACCGGAACCGGAACCGGAAGCACCGGCACCGGCACCGTCGGAACCAGCGGCCTCACCGGTCCCGCCCGGCCCGTCGACCGCGCTGAGATCCAGATCCGCCCCGTCCAGCTGCGAAACCATCTGCGTCGGCACATAACCACCGGCCGGCGCACCGGACGCACCGGGGCCGGACGCCGCGAGCCCGCCGGGCGGGCGCACCTCGGCCCTGCCCGTCCCGGCCTGGGCCTGGGCGGCCTGCGCGGGGTCCTGCGCCGCACCGGAACGGCCCGCACCGGGGAGACCGGGCACGCCGGGAGGCGGGGGCGGTCCCGCGGCGGCGTTCCCGGGCAGCGACGAACCGTCCGCCAGCATCGTCGCGGCGGCATGCACCCCACCGCCCGCGGGCGGGGCGGGCGGCATACCGGGGGCGGGTACGCCGGGCCCGCCCGCGGCGGGCGCACCGGCACCCGGCGGAGGCGGCACATCGGCGACCGGCGGCCCGGACGGCGGCGGCAGATCCGGCAGCCCCACGGCCTGCGGCGCGGCAGGCGGCGTAGCGGGCGGCGCGGGAGGCATCGGGGGCGGCAGCGGAGCGCCGGCGGGCCCGCCGGCCGGACGTGCCTGACCGGCCGGACCGCCGTCGGGCCCGGCCCCCTCCGGCAGATCCAGCGCGGGCGCGACCTGTGTACGCGGCAACTGACTGCCGCCGTGCAGCAGTTCGGTCTTGGCCTCCGGCCGGGCCCGCGGCGTCGGCGGAGCGTCGTGCTCCTCGTCGAAACCGGCCAGCGGCGGCGCGAAGACCGTCGCGGGCAGCCCCACCGACCGGTCCTCGCCGCCCGCACCGGCGGTCGTGTCCGTCCCGGCCCACGGCGTCGGCTCCCCGGCACCGGCACCCGGGGCCGCCTCCACACCGGGCCCGGTGGCCCCGCCCTCGGTGCCGTTGACGCTCACCTCGGCCCAGGCGTCCGAAGCCGACGGCGCGGCAGCCGGCGCAGACGCACCCGGCGGAGAAGCCGCCGGGGCTTCACCGGCGGCCCCCGCGCTCCCGGCCCCGCGCCGGTCCGCGCCGCCGATCCCGTCCGCCGCCTCCTGCAACCACTCCGGCGGCGTCAGCAGAAACGAGGTGGCCTCCAGATCGATCCGCTGCGCAGGCGCCTCGGACGCGCCGTACCCGCCGTCCGCGGGAGCGCCGTACACCTCCTCATACCGCCGGATCACCTCGCCCACCGGCAGCCCCGGCCACAGCGTGGTCTCCCCGCTGTCCCGCGCGATCACCATCCGGGCCCGGCCGCCATCCGTCGACGGCCCTCCCTCGCGGTCCTCGGCCCAGGCCACGAAGCCCAGATCGAACTCCCGCACCCGCACCTCTCGATGGAGCGGCACCGGCACCTCGCCGTTCACCCACAGCTCCGCGCGCTCCTGCGCCTGCGCGAACGTCACCACCGTGCTCAGCCCCCCACCGCAACCGCGTACGCAAAACCGCCGTCGACCATCAAGTTCGCCACGGTGTCCAGCTCCGGCGGATTGCCCGCCAGCCGCTGGAGGAACTCATCGAAATCCGCACCGCACGGCAACAGCAGCCGCTCCACCCGCTCCTGCACCGTCCATCCGTCCTGATCCCGCGCATCGTCGTACGGGCAGAACCACACCGAGCCGAGCGCCTCGCCGCGCACCTTCACCGCGACCACACCGCCCTGCACGAACACCACGCCCAGATAGTCCTTGGTGAAGTGGTCCCGCAGACACTTGTTCACATAGACCAGATCGTTGACCGCGGCGTCATCGCGCACCGTGAAGAACGGCTGGTCGATCAGCAGCCCCAACTCCGCGTCCAGCGCTGCACCCACCGGCGCACAGCCGCCCGCCGCCTTCAAGAACGACCGGTAGGCACCCGGCAGCCGATAGCCCAGCACCTCCTCGGCCTGCGCCACCTGCTCCTCGGCCACCGACAGATCACGGTGCGGGAGCCCGAAGTGCACCGGCCGCGTCTCCTGCAACGGGCGGGTACCGCGCCTGTCGTGCGCCACCGCGGCCGTCGCCAGCCCGCCGTGATGGCGCAACAGCGCCTTCACCTCGACCGGAATGAGCTCCATCCGCCGCGTACCGGCCACGTGATGCCAGGTCCAGCCGTGCGGCGTCGCCACCGCCGGCACATCTATCCACAGCTCGTGCCCCTGCGCGTGCAGGGCCGCGTTCGCCGACACATAGTCCGTCAGCCGCAGCTCGTCGACGCCGAACCCCTCCGGCGGCTCGGCGATCTCCGCCGCGGCGCGCGCATACGGCGAGAACTCCGGGAAACCGTGTTCATCCATGCGCACTCCGGCGGGATACCGCGTGGCGCGGACCGGGTCCGGAAATTGCACGACCTGCCCGGCATAGGCCGAATTCGGTGGGGCGGCATCTCCCGCCGCCCGGGGGCCGGGGAGTGCCCCCAGCCCTTGCCGACCTGTCGTCATCGCGGTTGCCCCCTGGCTGAAGCTGGCTTTGGGGCACAGCCTATGCCGTACCGCAACACCCGCCCCCGCCCGCCCGCCCCCGCACGTCAGCCCCGCGACACACCGGCGTCACCCACCGCCGCACCACCCCCGAGCCCCCCGCGCACCACCCCGCCGACCAGCCCCGTTCCGCCCCGGCCGACGCCCCGTCAGCTCGCCGTGAGATCACCGACAGGCCGCCCGACTACCGCAACGCCCAGCACATTTGGCAGGCTGACCCTCCCCCACCTACGGCGGGGAGACCCCCAGTACCACGGGGATTCGGGGAGGGAAAGCACCACCATGAGCACCACCGCACGTCATCACCACTCAGCCGCCGGCGACCCCCGCATCGGCTGGAGCGGCACCGCCGACGCCCATCGCGCGCCCGCCCTCCACCACCGCCGCGACGGCATCCTCCCCACCGTCGGCGCCGCATTGTCCGTACGCGGACAAACCCTCACCTGCACCGCGAGCAAGGCCGAACAGCCCCCCGCCCTGCACCCCCTGGTGCAGGACTTCCTCGACACGCTCGCCACCGCACAGCGCGAACGTTTCACCGGACGCTGTCCCGAAGCGGTCCTGCTCTCCCGCCACCTCACCGCCGTCGAGGGCAACCGCGGCAAACGCGCCTCCCGAAAACCCCTCACCAATGGCGAAGCCCGCCGCTCCCTGAAACACTCCAAGATCACCGCACGCCATATCCGCGAGGACGGCGACCCCCAGCACGGCAGCTACGCCCCGCCCTGCCGCTCCTGCGACGCACTCCTCGCCCACTTCGGCGTCATGCCCATCAGCGGCACCACGCCCACAGGAAGCTGACCGCCACCATGCCGCCCACCACCCCCGGCCCCCGCTCCGCCGACCACGACCGCACCGACTCGACCCGCTTCCCCGCCGCCGTCGACGTCGCCCTCCAGGAAGCCGGCTGGCAACCCGGACGCTGGGACATACAGCAGGCGGAACACTGGGCCGACACCCTCCGCGCCCACGCCTCCCCCGCAGGCCACCGCCACACCGTCTTCCCCGCCGCCGTCGAGGCCTGGGCCGAATTCGGCGACCTGCACATCACCGGCCCCGGCCCCGGCCGCCACATCGCCCCCACCCCGTTCGCCATCAACCCCCTGCACGGCCTCCACCTCGCCCGCACCCTCGGCGACCTCGGCCGCGCACTGGAAACCGACGTGGCCCCCCTCGGCCGCGAAGAACTCACCGCCCCCGACGGCACCACCTACAGCCAGGCCACCCTCGCCATCGACACCGAAGGCCGCGTCTACAGCCTCGACCACACCGGCGACTGGTACCTGGGCCCCGACCTCGACACCGCACTGGGGACACTGGTCCTGGGAACGCGGCCGAGCCGGCTCGGGCTCGGATTTTCGGCCCACGATTCCGGCTGACCCGCCGTACGCGTTTGGTTGTCGCCCCACGTT
>NZ_JAMJFM010000045.1:0-79471 GCF_023544705.1 Streptomyces sp. MCA2 | reverse complement strand
CAGAGGCGGGGTGGGGTGGGGGCGGGGGCCCGGGGGAGGGGGAGAAGCCAGGAGAGGGGAAGGGGAACAGGCCAGGAGAGAGGAAAGCCCCAGGAGGGGGCGGAGAAGCATGGGGGATTCTCAGGAGATTCACAGAAAGGCGCAAGGGAGCTCTCACGGGAGCGGGTCAAGCTCACGGGCATGACCGTGACTTCGTCGTCCTCAGCGTCGTTTCGTATGCCGGCTTCGGCCTCGTCCTCCAGGGGCGCGCCCGGGAAGCAGCCGGAACTGTTGAGGCCGGACGGCACTCCCGTGCGGGTGCTGGTCGTGGACGACGAGTCCTCCCTCGCCGATCTGCTCTCCCTCGCGCTGCGCTACGAGGGATGGGACATCCGCGCGGAGGGGGACGGCGCGGGAGCGCTGCGCTGCGCCCGTAGTTGGCGGCCGGACGCGGTGCTGCTCGATGTGATGCTGCCGGACATGGACGGGCTGACGGTGCTCGGCCGGCTGCGGCGTGAACTTCCGGATGTGCCGGTGCTGTTCCTGACCGCCAAGGACGCGGTCGAGGACCGGATCGCCGGGCTGACGGCGGGCGGCGACGACTACGTCACCAAGCCGTTCAGCCTGGAAGAGGTGGTGGCCAGGCTGCGGGGGCTGCTGCGCCGGGCCGGAGCGGCCAGCGCGCGGAGCGAATCGCGGCTGACGGTGGGCGATCTGGTGCTCGACGAGGACAGCCATGAGGTGTGGCGGGACGGTCAGGAGATCCATCTGACGGCCACCGAGTTCGAGCTGCTGCGCTATCTGATGCGCAATCCGCGGCGGGTGCTGAGCAAGACGCAGATCCTCGACCGGGTCTGGAGCTATGACTTCGGCGGCCAGGCCAACGTCGTGGAGCTGTATATCTCGTATCTGCGGCGGAAGATCGACGTGGGGCGGACGCCGATGATCCACACCCGGCGGGGCGCGGGCTATCTCATCAAGCCCGGTGGGTAGACGGGTGTCTGCCGACTCCGCCGCCTCTGCCGCCTCAGCCCCCGGGCCGTCGGGGCCGGGCACACCCGCCACCTCGGCTGCCGGGCCTTCGGGGCCGCGCACCCCACCCGCCTCCCCACCTCCTCCCACCTCCCCACTCCCTCGCACCTCCCCACTGCCCCCCAGCTCCTCACCCCCTCCCACCCCCCGCCGCCGCTGGTCGCTCCGGACCCGGCTCGTCGTGTCGGCGGTGGCGCTGATCGCTGTCGTCGGAGCCGTCATCGGCACCGTGACGACCATCGCCCTGCACTCCTACCTGCAAGGTCAGTTGGACATTCAGCTGACGGGTTCCGTGAAACGGGCCGAGGACCCGCGGCCGCATGACCCGGTGCCTCCGCAGGGCCAAGGCCTGGACTTCGTGGCGATGGGGGGTCAGCCCATCGGGACGGTGGGGGCGCGGATCGGGCCCGACGGCATGGCCGTGGACGGCGCCAAGCTGAGCAACTCCACCAGCCGGCTGCCCGAGGAGCGGCTGGCGCGGCTGTCCGGTGCGCAGGTTGCGGCGCTGAACGCGGTGCCGCGGGACGGCAGGGCGCACACCGCCGAGCTGCCGGGACTCGGTGACTACCGGGTGAAGTCCGCCCGGAACGGCTCGCTGGTGCTCGGTCTGCCGCTCGGCCATGTGCAGGACACGGTCAGCCAACTGGTGGTCATCGAGGAGTGTGTGACGGTCGCCGGGCTGATCGCGGCCGGCATCGCGGGTTCCACCATGGTCGGCATCGCCCTGCGGCCGCTGCGCCGGGTCGCCGCCACCGCCACCCGGGTCTCCGAACTCTCGCTCCACCAGGGCGAGGTGGCGCTGCACGTCCGGGTGCCGGCGTCCGAGTCGGACGGCCGTACGGAAGTGGGGCAGGTCGGTGCGGCGCTGAACCGGATGCTGGGGCATGTCGGGGCGGCGCTCTCGGCCCGTCAGGAGAGCGAGATGCGGGTGCGGCGGTTTGTGGCCGACGCCAGCCATGAGCTGCGTACGCCGCTCGCGTCGATCCGCGGGTACGCCGAGCTGACCCGGCGCGGGCGGGAGCAGCCGGGGCCCGAGACCCGGCACGCCCTGGGCCGGATCGAGTCGGAGGCGGAGCGGATGACGGGGCTGGTGGAGGACCTGTTGCTGCTCGCCCGGCTCGATTCCGGGCGGCCGCTGTCCTACGAGAGCACGGATCTGTCGCCGCTGGTGGTGGACGCGGTGAGCGATGCGCGGGTGGCGGGGCCCGGTCACCGGTGGCGGCTGGAGCTGCCCGATGAGCCGGCGTGGGTGTACGGCGATGGCGGACGGCTGCACCAGATCTTGGTGAATCTGCTGGCCAACGCCCGGACGCATACGCCCGAGGGCACGACGGTGACCGCCAGGGTGCGCCCTGCCGGCCCTGCGGCCGGTGGTCGCACGGCCGGTGGTCTTATGCCCGGTGGCCCTAAGGCCACTGGTCCCACGGCCGGCGGCCCTGAGGCGGGTGTTCCTATGGCCGGTCGCCCTCCAGCGGGTCGTCCGACCGGCCCTCCGACAGGCCCTCCGGCGGACGCCCCCGCCGCGCGCCGCGATGTCGTTCAGCTGGAGGTGCAGGACGACGGGCCCGGCATTCCCGCCGGTCTCCTCCCGCATGTCTTCGAGCGCTTTGCGCGCGGTGATGCCTCGCGGTCGCGTGCCGCCGGGAGCACGGGGCTCGGCCTGGCCATCGTGGAGGCGGTGGTGGCCGCGCACGGTGGCACGGTCGAGGTCGACAGCGTCCCGGGACGGACGGTCTTCACGGTGACCCTGCCGACGAAGGCAGAGCCTGCGCAGGTGCCTGCTGCGCTGCCTGATCCGGGTCCTGCTCCGCTGCCCGCTGCGGCCCCCGTTCCCCCCTCACAGTCAGGACACAGGCTCAGCACACCCCCGTGACAGCGCGGTTGGCGAGTGTCGTCGGCATGACGACGACACAGCCGCCCCGCACACCGCTGGGCTCCCTGCCACCGCGCGAGCATCTGCGGCTCGGTCAGATCGCGACCGTGCTCGATGTGGTGGTCCCCGTCTACAACGAGGAGCGCGACCTCGAACCGTGTGTGCGGCGGCTGCACGAGCACCTCGCCCGCACCTTCCCGTACGGCTTCCGCATCACCATCGCCGACAACGCGAGCACGGACCGTACGCCGGAGGTCGCCGCCCTGCTCGACGACGAGATCGACGAGGTCACGGCGGTACGGCTGGAGCAGAAGGGGCGCGGGAGGGCGCTGCGCACCGTGTGGTCGCACTCCGATGTGCCGGTGCTCGCCTATATGGACGTCGATCTGTCCACCGACCTCAACGCGCTGCTGCCGCTGGTCGCTCCGCTGATCTCCGGGCACTCGGATCTGGCGATCGGCTCCCGGCTCAGCCGCAGTGCGCGGGTGGTGCGCGGCCCGAAGCGGGAGTTCATCTCGCGTACGTACAACCTCATCCTGCGCGGCTCGCTCGCCGCCCGCTTCTCCGATGCGCAGTGCGGGTTCAAGGCCATCCGCGGGGATGTCGCCGCGCGGCTGCTGCCGATGATCGAGGACACCGGATGGTTCTTCGACACCGAGATGCTGGTGCTGGCGGAGCGGGCGGGGCTGCGGATCCACGAGGTGCCGGTGGACTGGGTCGACGACCCCGCGAGCACCGTGCAGCTGGTGCGTACGGCCGCCGACGACCTCAAGGGTGTATGGCGGGTGGGGCGGGCGCTGGCGACCGGTGGGCTGCCGCTGGACCGGCTCGCCCGGCCGTTCGGGGACGACCCGCGCGACCGTGAGCTGTCCGGGGTGCCCGGCGGGCTGGCCCGTCAGCTCGTCGGCTTCTGTGCCGTCGGCGGACTCAGCACCCTGCTCTATCTGGCCCTGTACTCCCTCTTCCGGCTCGGGGTGGGACCTCAGCTCGCCAATGCGGGGGCGCTGTTGGTGTCGGCGCTGGCCAATACGGCGGCCAACCGGCGGCTGACCTTCGGGGTGCGGGGCCGGGACCGGGCGCTGCGCCACCAGGCCCAGGGGCTGGTGGTCTTCGCCATCGGACTGGCCCTGACCAGCGGCTCCCTGGCCGCCCTCGACGCCGCGGGCGGCCAGGCCTCGCACGGCACCGAACTCGCGGTGCTGGTGGCCGCCAACCTCGCGGCGACGGTGCTGCGGTTCCTGCTCTTGCGCGCGTGGGTCTTCCCCGACCGTGAGCGGCCCGACGACGTCGACGCACCGCGGCCGCACGCCACACACGAACACAACGACCTCACCAGGAGCGCTCGATGACCCCGCCCCCCTCCGGTACGCCGGCCCACCCGTCGTATCCCCCGCCCCTCACATCACAGGAGAGAGGGCTGGCGTCGGTCGTCACCCCCCAGCCGCCCACGGCCACGGCGCGGCCCGCGCAGCCGCGCTGGGCGCGACCCGCTCTGCTGGCGTTGTTGCTGGTCACGGCAGTGCTCTACCTCTGGAGTCTGTCCGCGTCCGGCTATGCCAACCAGTTCTACTCGGCCGCCGTACAGGCCGGCAGCGAGAGCTGGAAGGCGTTCTTCTTCGGCTCCTCCGACGCCGCGAACTCCATCACCGTCGACAAGCCGCCGGCCGCGCTGTGGCCGATGGCGCTGTCCGTACGGCTCTTCGGGCTCGGCTCGTGGGCGATCCTGGTGCCCGAGGCGCTGATGGGGGTCGCGACCGTCGGGGTGCTCTACGGGGCCGTACGGCGGTGGTTCGGTGCGGGGGCGGGGCTGCTGGCCGGCGGGGCGCTGGCCGTGACGCCGGTCGCGGCGCTGATGTTCCGGTTCAACAACCCCGATGCCCTGCTGTGCCTGCTGATGGTCTGTGCGATCGCCGCCGTGCTGCGGGCCCTGGACGACGGCCGTACGAAGTGGCTGGTGCTGGCCGGCGTCTGCTTCGGCCTGGGCTTTCTGACCAAGACGCTCCAGGCGTGGCTGATCCTGCCGGCGCTCGCCGTGGTCTACGTCTGCTGTGCGCCGGTGGCGCTGCGCCGGCGGTTCGGGCAGCTGCTGCTCGCCGGTCTGGCGCTCGTGGTGTCCGGCGGCTGGTGGGTGGCGATCGTCGAGCTGTGGCCCGCGTCCTCGCGCCCGTACATCGGCGGCTCGCAGCACAACAGCTTCCTGGAGCTGACCTTCGGCTACAACGGCTTCGGGCGGATCACCGGCAATGAGACCGGCAGCGTCGGCGGGGGCGGCGGCCGTCCCGGTGGCGGTGGCGGCGGCGGATGGGGAGAGACCGGCATCACCCGGCTGTTCTCGTCCGACATGGGCGGGCAGATCGCGTGGCTGCTGCCTGCCGCGGTGATCCTGCTGGTCGCGGGGGTGTGGGTGCTGCGGCGGGCCCGGCGTGCGACCGCCGCCGAACAGGCGGGGCAGCGGGCGGAGTTCCTGGTGTGGGGCGGCGCGCTGCTGACGACCTTCGCGACCTTCAGCTTCATGTCCGGGATCTTCCATCAGTACTACAACATCGCGCTGGCCCCGTATATCGCGGCGCTGGTCGGGATGGGCGCGGCGCTGCTGTGGCGGCGCGGCGGGCGGGGCGCCTCGCTCGTGCTGGCCGCGACGGTCGCGGTGACCGCCGGATGGTCGTGCGTGCTGCTGGACCGGTCACCGGAGTGGCTGCCGTGGCTGCGCTGGACGGTGTTGGGCGTGGGTCTGGTGGCGGCGGTGGGGCTGCTGCTGCCGGTACGGGCGGGTGCCTCGGTGCGGGACGGGGAGCCCGCGGGGGACGGAAAGCCTGGGCGGGACGGGGATCCTGCACGGGCGGGAGCGCCGGCCGGGGCCGGGGCGCCGCTGCGGGCCGGCCGACGGGTCGCGGTGCTGGCGGCCGGGCTCGGGGTGGTGACGGCGCTGGCCGGTCCGCTCGCGTACACCCTCGACACGGTCAACACGCCCAAGAGCGGGTCGATCATCACGGCCGGCCCCTCGGTGCGGGGCGGCATGGGCGGGCCCGGTGGCGGCTTCCCCGGCGGCCGGCCGCCCGGCATGTGGCGCGGCAACAACGGCGGTACGGCAGGGGGCGCGCCGGGCGGCGGTCAGGGGGCCCAGGGCGGCCAGGGCGCAGGCGGTCTCCAAGGCAGCAACCAGGCCACCCGGCAGGGCAACGGCCAGGCCGGCAACCAGCCAGGTAACCGGGGCCGGCTCCCGGGGCAGGCCGCCGGCCGGCCCGGCTTCCCCGGCGGTGCGGGCGGGCCGGGCGGGCTCGGTGAACGGGGCGCCGGCCGGATGGGCGGAATGGGCGGACTGCTCAACGGCAGCAAGGTGAGCGCCAAGGCCGAGGCGCTGCTGGAGAAGGGCGCGGGGGACTACACCTGGGCCGCCGCGGCCATCGGCTCGCAGAATGCGGCGAGCTATCAACTCGCCACCCAGAAGCCGGTGATGGCGATCGGCGGATTCAACGGGAGTGACCCGTCGCCGCCCCTCGCCCAGTTCAAGGCCCAGGTCGCGGACGGGAAGATCCACTACTTCGTCGCGGGCGGGCGGGGCGGCCCCGGCGGTGGCCAGGGCGGCAGCCAGGGCGGCTCGTCGAAGATCACTTCGTGGGTGACGAAGACCTTCAAGAAGGTCACCGTCGGCAGCGCCACCCTCTACGACCTGACCCGGAAGGCGTGAGCGGGGCGGCACACCCCGGGCGGCGCCGCCGCGGCGACGGTCCGCGCCGCCCGCTCCCCCGAGCGGCCGAAATTCAAATGTACGGCGTATAGCTCTCCCTGTACGGTGTAAGTCACCGCCCGCACCGTACAGGGAGCCCGTATGCCCTCCGTGGCCTCCGACGCCACCTCCACCGCCCTCCAGCCGCCGGGCCGGTCCGCCACCCGGTGGCTGACCCTGGCCGTCATCTGCCTCGCGCAGCTGACGGTCATCCTCGACAACACCGTCCTGAACGTCGCCATCCCGTCCCTCACCGAGGACCTGGGCGCGACCACCGCCGACGTCCAGTGGATGATCAACGCGTATTCGCTGGTCCAGTCCGGCCTGCTGCTCACCGCGGGCAATTCCGCCGACCGCTACGGCCGTAAGAAGATGCTGGCCGTCGGCCTGTCGCTGTTCGGGGTCGCCTCGCTCGGCGCCGCGCTCGCCCAGTCGCCCGGTCAGCTCATCGCCGCCCGCGCCGGCATGGGCATCGGCGGGGCCCTGCTGGTGACCACCACCCTCGCCGTCGTCATGCAGATCTTCGACGACGAGGAGCGCCCCCGGGCCATCGGCATCTGGAGCTCGGTCAACTCCCTCGGCTTCGCCGCCGGCCCGCTGATCGGCGGTTCGCTGCTCGATCACTTCTGGTGGGGCTCGCTGTTCCTGGTCAATCTCCCGGTCGCGGTGATCTCGCTGGCGGCCGTCGTCTTCCTGGTGCCCGAATCCAGCAGCCGCGGCGGTGCCCCCCTCGACCTGCCGGGCGCCCTGCTGTCCATGATCGGCATGGTCGGAGTGGTCTTTGCGATCATCTCCGGGCCGATGGACGGCTGGCTGTCCGGCCGGGTGCTGAGCTCCGCCGCCATCGGGGTCATCGGGCTCGCCGCCTTCGCGCTGTGGGAGCTGCACGTCCCGCATCCGATGCTGGACATGCACTTCTTCCGCAACCGCCGGTTCATCGGCGCCGTCTCGGGCGGCATCCTCGTCGCCTTCGGGATGGGCGGCTCGATGTTCCTGCTCACCCAGCATCTCCAACTGGTCATGGGCTACGGCCCGTTGGATGCGGGCCTGCGGATGGCGCCGCTCGCCGTCACGGTCATCCTGATCAACTTCACCGGGCTGGGCGCCCGTCTGATGCCCCGGATCGGCACCCCCGGAATGATCGTCTCGGGGATGTCGCTGCTCGCGGCCGGCCTGGCCGCCGTCTCCCTGCTGGCCGGCGCCGGCTACGGCGGCATGCTGGTCAGCCTGGTCATGATGGGCCTCGGTGTCGCGCTCGCGATGCCCACGATGGCCAACGCCATCATGTCCGCCATCCCGCCGGCCAAGGCCGGAGTGGGCGCCGGCGTCAACGGCACGCTGATGGAATTCGGCCAGGGTCTCGGCGTCGCCGTCCTCGGTGCGGTCCTCAACTCCCGCTTCGTGGCGCTGCTTCCACTGGCCGCCGCGGGCGCCGGGTCGCTGTCCGCGGCACTCGCCCGCACCCGTACGGATGCCGAACGGACCGCCGTCCACGACGCCTTCGCGTCCGGCATCGGCACCAGCCAGCTGGTCGGCGCGGCCGCGGTGTTCCTCGGCGGGCTGGTCGCGGCCGTCCTGCTGCGCCGGGCGGAGCGCACCGGCCAGGAGGCGGAGCCGCTCGCTGCGCCTTCCGGTGCGCAACCGGCCGCTGCCGCGGCGGAATAGCATCGGCCCGGTACGTGATCGTGAACGGCACGTACCGGCGGCACGTATGACACCCGTACGTGCCGTCACCGACGGACGACACCGAAGCCGACCTCGACGACGGCACCCACGACGTCGACGACGCTCAGGACAGGGAGGGGCGCCATGGCAGCGACGGACGACCGCGCCAGGAAGCGGCCGAACAGCGTCTGGCTGACCGAACGGCCCCCGCTCAAACGCAAGGCGGAGCAGCCGGCCGGACTCGACCTCGACAAGATCGTCGCGGCGACGGTCCGGCTGCTCGACGCCGAGGGCCTGTCGAAGTTCTCGATGCGCAGGCTCGCCGCCGAGCTCGGCGTCACCGCGATGTCCGTGTACTGGTACGTCGACACCAAGGACGACCTGCTGGAACTGGCCGTGGACGCGGTGGCCGGAGAGATGGCCCTGCCCGACGAGTCGGACGCCGGCGCCGACTGGCGCGACCAGCTGCGCACGCTCGCCGTCGGCTACCGCGACATGCTGCTGGGCCACCCCTGGGCGGCCCGGCTGCTGGGCGAGTTCATCAACATCGGCCCGCATTCGACGGCCTTCGCCAACGCCACCCAGCGGGTGATGCGGCGCAGCGGCCTGGCGGCGGACCAGACGTCCGGTGCGCTGGCGTCCCTCTTCCACTTCGTCTACGGCTTCTCGACGATCCGGGCCACCCACGAGGCCCGCTGCCGTGCCGCCGATATGAGCCTCGACGACTACTTCGAGCAGGTCGTCGCCGCGCTCTCGGACCGGCCGGAGTTCGCCGAGATGCTGGAGCCGTCCACCCGGGTCGGCGAGGTCCGCCGGGGCGGCAGCGTGGTGGACATGCTGGACCGGGACTTCGCGTTCGCCCTCGATCTCCAGATCGCGGGGATCGAGGCGATGCGGGACCGGCCGGCGGGCTGACGCGACGACGGCCCCGGGCCGCGAAGCCCGGGGCCGTCGCCCGTCCGCCTGTGTGTGCAGGGGCGCTCAGCCCATCGGCAGGCTCTCCCCCTGCACCGCCTGGATGTCCAGTTCGACCTTCAGGGTCGTGCCGATCGCCGCGATACCGGCCGCGACGACCTGGTTGTAGTTCATCTTGAAGTCCTCGCGGCGCAGCTCCGCGGTGGCGCGGAAGGCGGCGCGCACCCCGCCCCACGGGTCGGGGCCGGTGCCGAGGTAGCTCAGGTCGAGGTCCACCGGGCGTACGACGCCGTGCAGCGACAGCTCGCCGTGTACCGTCCAGCGGTCCGGGCCGGCCGGTGCCAGGCCCGAGCTGCGGTAGGTGATCTCCGGGAACTCCTCGACGTTCAGGAAGTCCTCGGAGCGCAGATGCCCGTCGCGCATACCGTTGCCGGTGTCGATCGACGTGGCCTTGATGGCCGCCTCGACCCGCGACGCGGACAGGTCCTCGGCGATCTCGATCCGGCCGCTGAACTCGGTGAACCGGCCGTGCACGCTGGAGATCCCCAGGTGCTGGGCGACCGCGGCCACCGTCGAGTGCATCGGGTCGATGGTCCAGGCGCCGGGCGGCGGCAGCTCGGCCCCGCCCTGCCGGGCCAGGACGACCTTGCCGACGTCCATCCGGCCGCTCGCCGTCACGATCGCGGTGGAGGCGACCGGCGCATAGCCGACGGCCGTCACGATGACCGTGTACGGGCCGGCGGGCAGCGGCTGTTCGCTGCGGACGGCGCCCTCGTCGTCCGCCGCCGCGCGCAGCACCTGTGCGCCCGTCATATCGGTGACGGTCAGCACGGCGTGCTGGACCGCCCAGCCGTCCCGTGTGCGGACCTGGGCCCTCAGTCCCGTAGCTCCCGCGCCCGTCGAAGTCATTGCCTCTCCCGTTTGTTGCCTGGTGGTGCCCCCTTCTCGATGCCGAGAGGTCGGGGGAGTGTCGGGCTCCGGACGGCGGCGTGCAGGCCGTCCCCTGCCTGTGCGCAGCGCCGCCGCCGGAGCCCTGGGGTCCGGTCCGGGGCGCGTATCCGCTCAACGCGCGCCCCGGTCCGGGGTATTGCTCCCGGGTGGATCCCCGGGCCCGGGGTGTTTCAGTCCCCGGGGTGGGCGAGCTCGACGTCGTAGCCGTCGACCCCGCGGGCATCGACCGCAAGGCCGGTGGCGACCGGCGGGTAGCCGCTCGCGATGACCGTGTAGTCGCCGGCGTCCAGGTCGGTGAAGGCGTAGGCGCCGTCCTCCCCGGTCGTCGAGGTGGCCACGACATTGCCCGCCGCGTCCACCAGCGTGACCCGGGCATCGGGCAGCGGGCGGCGGGTGCCGTCCTGGCCGCCCGCCCGCACGATGCCCTGCACCCGCGCGCCGGACAGCAGGTCGATCTCGATCCGGGTCGTGCCCTGGCCGCCGATCTCGACCGGCAGCGCGGCCGGGCGGTGGTTCGCGGCGTTCACCGCGACGGTGAAGGTCCCGGGCGCCAGCTCGTCGAAGGCGAAGTGGCCCTCGGCGCCGGTCATTCCGGTGGCCAGCACCTCGCCGCGGACGTCGGTGACGACGACCATCGCACCGTCGACCGGTTCACCGGTGGCCGCGCTGCGGACCTGGCCGCCGAGGCCGCTGGTGCCGCTGAGCAGGATGTCGTAGCCGTACGGCTGGTCGCCGACGACGACCGTGGACGCCTGCGGCTGGTGGCCGTCGGCCGCGGCGATCAGCACGTACGAACCGGCGCCGGGGGCGTCGAGCGCGTACGAGCCGTTCGCCTGGGCGACCGCGCGGCCCAGCTGACGCCCGCTGAGCGAGATCAGCGTCACCGCGGAGCGCGGTACGGGGCTGCCCTCCGCGTTGCGCACGAAGCCGTGGATCGCGGAACCGGCCGGGGTGGTGCCACCGCCGCCGGCCGAGGCGTACGCCGCCAGCGGCCGGGTGGCCGTCGCGGCGGCCGGCTGCGCCCAGGAGGGCGTGTGCACGTCGTCGTCGGGGGCGACCGAGGGGGCGCCCACCAGGGCGGGCTCCAGCTCCTCGACCGGCGCCGCGGCGGCGGCGAGGTCCGGGACCACGGCATCCGACGGGGCGGCCGCGGCCTGGGCACCCTCGGCGCTCTGGGACAGTCCGCCACGCGTCTTCAACGCGACCTCCTTGATGAACAGGGTGAAGAGGAAGGCGAGCAGCGCGCAGGGCGCCGCGTAGAGGAACACATCGCCGACACCGTGACCGTAGGCGCTCTCCATGACGGTGCGCAGCGGTGCCGGGAGGGCGTCCAGGTCCGGGATGCCCCCGCCGCTGTTGCCGGCGCCGTGGGCGGCGGCCTTGGCGGCCTTGGGACCGAGGTCGGCCAGGCCGTCCTTGACGTAGTGGGTGACGCGGTTGGCGAGCACCGCACCGAGGGCCGAGACGCCCACCGCACCACCGAGGGAGCGGAAGAAGGTCACGACGGACGAGGCGGAGCCGAGGTCCTCGGGCGCCACCTGGTTCTGCGTGGCGAGCACCAGGTTCTGCATCATCATGCCGATGCCCAGACCCATCAGGGCCATGAAGATCGCGATGTGCCAGTACTCGGTGTCGTAGCGGATGGTGCCCAGCAGGCCCAGACCCGCGGTGACCAGCACACCACCGGAGACCAGCCAGGCCTTCCAGCGGCCGGTCTTGGTGATGACCTGGCCCGAGACGGTCGAGGAGACGAACAGACCCGCGATCATCGGGATCGTCATCACACCGGACATCGTCGGCGACTTGCCACGCGCCAGCTGGAAGTACTGGCTGAAGAACACGGTGCCGGAGAACATCGCGATACCGACGAACAGCGAGGCCACCGACGCCAGGGTGATCGTCTTGTTGCGGAACAGCCGCAACGGGATGATCGGCTCCTTGGCCTTGGTCTCGACGAAGACGAAGATCGCGCCGAGCACGACCGCGCCGCCGACCATCGCGGCGGTCTGCCACGACATCCAGTCGTACTTGTCACCGGCCAGCGTCACCCACACCAGCAGCAGCGAGACCGCCGCGCTGATGAAGAAGGCGCCCGCCCAGTCGACCTTGACGCCCTCGCGCCGGACGACCGGGAGCTTCAGGGTCTTCTGGAGCACGATCAGCGCGATGATCGCGAACGGCACACCGACGTAGAAGCACCAGCGCCAGCCGAGCCAGTCGGTGTCGGTGATGACACCGCCGAGCAGCGGCCCGCCGACGGTGGCGACGGCGAAGGTGGCGCCGAGGTAGCCGCTGTAACGACCGCGCTCGCGCGGCGAGATCATCGCGGCCATCACGATCTGGGCCAGGGCGGACAGACCGCCCACGCCTATGCCCTGCACCACACGGCAGGCGATCAGCATGCCGGTGTTCTGCGAGAGACCGGCGACGACCGAGCCCGCGACGTAGATGATCAGCGCGAACTGCACCAGCAGCTTTTTGCTGAACAGGTCGGAGAGCTTGCCCCACAGCGGGGTGGTCGCGGTCATCGCGAGCAGCGAGGCGGTGACGACCCAGGTGTAGGCGCTCTGTCCGCCGTCGAGGTCATGAATGATCTCGGGCAGCGCGTTGGAGACGATCGTCGACGACAGAATGGCGACGAACATGCCGAGCAGCAGCCCGGACAGCGCCTCCATGATCTGACGGTGCGTCATAGGGGCTCCGTCGGAGGCGTGGTGATGTCCGCCTCCGTGCCTGGCGTGGCCGCCCCGCACACCGGCTGGTGTGGTCGTAGCCATGTAGTTCCTTTTCATCCTGCGGGTGTACGGGTGGTGGAGTCGTGATGCGCCCGGGTGCGGCAGTCGCCGAAGCTCGTGCGGAGCCTGGCGAGCAGTTCGACGAGGTGTCCGACGTCGGTGTCGGTCCAGTCGTCCAAGTACCGGGCGAGCGTTGCGGTGTAGCGCTCGGCGAGCTCCTCCAGGAGTTCCGTGCCGCTCGGGGTCAGGCGCAGCAGCCGCGACCGCTTATCGGCGGGATCGGGCTTCCGCTCGATCCAGCCACGTTCGGCGGCGTGGGCGACATGCCGGCTGGTCACCGACATGTCGATGGCGAGCAGCTCGGCGAGCTGGCTCATCCGCATCTCGCCGTGCCGGTCGAGAAGGGTGAGCACCCCGGCCGAAGCGGGCGGGCAGTCCTGGGGCAGCATCCGCCCCATTTCGCGCTTGACGGCACCGATGGCGCTGAGTTGCCTGGCCAGCTCCTCGTACTGACTGTGGGCGGCCACGAGCTCCTCCACGCATCCATCGCACATCGCATCAACATCTTTTGTTGCTTGGGGCAACCATAAGCAAAGTTGGTTGCTGAAGGCAAACGATTCGTCCAGGCTTGAAGTAAAGGGAGCCAAAAGTCTGCGCCGGTGGCTGGTCAATGGGTGCAAGATCCCGCGTAAAGGCGCAGGTGAGGGCCCCGGACGGCGGCCCCTGGCCGATACCGGTCGGTAGCGGGACACCCCCAGACGACCCGGCCGCATTCCCGGCGACGCGCCGTACGCGGCCCGACCCCGCTCCGTAGGCGCCTTCGCGGGCGCCGCATACCTGCCCCAGGGGTGCCCCTCCGCCCCCGGTTCGCTAGGGTCCTTCCCCATGGCGACCAACCCGCAGAACCAGGCCGGCGGCAACTACGACCCGGCGGGCAGCACGCAGATGTTCCGCGCCTTCGTGGACGAGGGCGGCACCCCGCAGACCGGCAGCCGCCGCGCACCGGCCCCGCAGCAGTCGGCCGGCCCCCGGGTGGGCGTCATCGTCGGCGTGATCGTCGCGGTTCTGGTCGTCGCGGGCGCGGCATGGCTGGCGCTGGCCTGACGACGCACTCCGCAGCTTTCTTCACGCGCACCGGGCCCGGCATCACGATGCCGGGCCCTTGATCTTTCCGCCCGCCGGATACGTCACGCGCCCGCCCCTGCTCTCCGCGATCCGCAGCCCTTCACGCAGCCTTGCGATGCACCGCATCTGACGCCTGCGCGGATCCACCACGGATTGCGGGACAGCCCTTAGCCTTCACACAGCGGCTTTCCGATGTTCGCGGCTGCCTCGGCGGCGTCCATATGGGCCACGATCACCATTCCGGCCGTCAGCAGGACCATGAGGCAAGCGATGGCGAAGAAGAGCGTCGAAACCATGGTCTGCCAGCCATGAGTGGGGTCCTGCCCGGCGCGCCGTGCGGACCGGAACATCAGCAGGTGGACGGTCACCGCGAGGAGGGCCGCCAGCAGGCCGCCGTATGAGACGGCGAAGTTCGTCCACGGCAGCAGCGTGTACCGGCACGCTGCCGACTGGAACTCATGGTGTCCGTTGGAGAGTGAGACCGACGCAATGAAGCCGAGGATTGCCGCCGTCGAGAGCAACGGCACGGAGAGGATCATCATCCGCCAGCGTTCCGAAGGACGTGGTGCCGGCGTCGCGGGTGGTGGACTCGCTTCGGTCGTCACTGTCAGTACCAATCCGGGTGCGGGCGAACGATGCGGATTCTCTGCTGCCCTTCGGCCTTCTCCGTTGCCGGGAGCCGGCCCGGCAGACTCACGTTCTGGTAAGAGTCTTGGTGCTGGGTGTACTTGACCTCGCCGTCCGGCATCACGGCCGTGACGACAGCGGCATGGTGGGTGTTGCCACGCTCGCTTTCGGCGTCGGGCCCCTGCTGCTCGTAGTAGATGATGTCGCCGGGCCGGGCCTGGGACCGGGGCACTTCCTCCCCACCGTGCTTGAGCATGAAGTTTTGCTGGTTCTCGGCTCCGGCCCAGGTTTTGGAGTAGTACAGGCTCGCGTCGATCGAGTCGATGCCGATGCCGCCGGTATTTCCCCATGTGTCGTCACCCCGGGCCCCTGACCAAGGGTCGATCTTTTTCTGCATACCCGCGTGGTCGAGCGCCTGGGAGACGAAGTTGGTGCAGTTGTTGTCGAACTGGATGGGGTCCTTCTTGTTCCAGTTGTCGAGGGCATACTCGACCATCTTCACCCGGTCGAACTTCCCGTCCGTGCCGCGCACTTCCCGCTTCGCGCTCTCGGGAATGCCATCGAGGTGCGCGAGTTTCACCGGCTCGGCGCGCATCATGTCGTATTGCTGCTTCTCGCTCAGGCCGTTCCACCAGGCACGTACCGCAGCCGGGTCGGTGTTCGCCTTCGGGATGTCGGCGGCGAGCATGTCCATCTCGACATGCGAGGCGCGGTTCTGTTCCTTGAGAGCTTTGTCCGGGTCGCTGATGCCGACCGTGCCTGCCAGGCGGTACAGCTCGGCCGCTGTCTTTTCGTCCGCTTCCGTCGCCTGCCGCAGGGCCTGTTCGCGCAGGGCGACGATGTCGTTGTACGCCTGCTGCTTGTCCGCGGCCGCGTTCGGGGCGGGGCACTCCAGCGGCATGCCGTCATCGCCCACGGGGAGGTCGTGGGCCCGGGAGAGGTCGGTGATCTGGCATGCGGTGCTCATCGCCGTGTCCAGGCTGGTGTGCATGCCTTCCATGACCATTTTGACGCTGAGCAGCAGGTCGTAGGCCGACTCCAGTTGATTGGCCAGCTTGATGAAATCGCCGGCCGCCGACGCGCCGACCTCGTCGGCCCAGTTGTCGGCGAGGGGCTTGGCGCCCTGCTCGCGTACGTCGTTCGCGGCGTTCAACGCGTACTTCGCCAGTGCCGCCCAGTCGTCCGCGGCCTCTTTCCACTTCCGGGGGTGGGCGCTGATGAGTTCCGAGTACGTGACCACGGTCAGTGCCTCCCCAGGTCCTTCATGCCGGCCCTCAGCCGTGCGACCGCTTCCTGGTCCGCGGCGTCGTAGCCGTCGGCGGAGTCCTGCAACCGCTGCCCCAGTTCGCCCATCTTCTTGACCAGCTCGATCATGTGGTCCTGCCAGGCAGTGCGGCACGACATCACAGCGTTTCCGCTCTTCCAGAACATGGAGTCGAAGTAGACGTCCTGAGAGCTGTCAAGGACATGTGACAGGCGCCGCTGGGTGTCGCTCGACAGCGCCTTCATGTCATCGCCGGTGCTGCGGACCTTCGCCGTGTCCACCCGTATGTCACCCACGGGTCCCCCCGGTTCCGTTCTTACTTTCTCCGCATTGGTCCTGTGCATGACCAGTGCGCCTACCTGCACACCGTAGGAGAGGACGAACGGGCCTGCGCGGGAGGGACGTCGGCCAGGCGGTTCCGGAGGAAACTCAGGCAGATGGAACAAAGTGAACCGGCCGTCCCGGACGCCGGTTCTAAGGTGTGTCCATGGTCGACGCGCACAGCCCCCTCGCCCGGGTCATCGAACGGGTGCCGCCGCCCGCCGAAGCGGTCAACGGACGCGGCAACTGGGCCGATAAGGAACTGGCCTTGGGCACCCGGCTACCGGACGACTACAAAAGACTGGTCGAGACCTACGGGCGCGGTGACTTCTGGGGCGCGCTGTGCCTGTGCACCCCGTTCGGTGACGACAACCCGGTCCGGCTCGAAGCAGACCTCGTGGAGGTCTTCGGTCCGCTGCGCGAGAGCTGGCCCGAGGAGCACCCCTACCCCTTCTTCCCGGAACCCGGCGGACTGCTGACCTGGGCAGTGACCGGGGACTCGGCGCAATTGTGCTGGCTGACCGAGGGGCCGCCCGAGTCCTGGCCGGTGGTGATCTGGTCACGGGACAGCGAGTACGAACGATTCGACTGCGGGGCTGCCGCATTTCTCGAAGGGTGGATCAGTGGCCGCCTCAGCTCCGAACTCCTGCACCACGAGCCGGAGGTCGCCCCCTGGTTCGATGCGGCGATCGAACGCGACCACGTCTACGTCCGCCTGGAGGAAGGAGACCTCCCCTACACCGAGCGCCTCCGGATCCTGCGCGACACACTCGCCCCCACCGCGGACCGAGGCGGCTACGAACACAACGGCAGCAGGCAGGACCACTTCATCGTCACCGAGACCGGCTGGCAGCTGACGTATGAGACGGCCTACGCGCATCAACTCCGCGTCGCGTTCCCGCCCGCCGAAAGTGAAGCGGCCCGCCAGGCCGTCCTCGCCGCCATCGACCGGATGGGGTGTGCCGTCCAGTCCATCGGCACCGTCCACGGCACGTCGTCCTGGAACCCTCCCCTGACCCCTCAACCGCGTGAACAAGCTCCGGGGCAGTACATCTAGGAGCTCGACGCCCCGAGGCGTTCGGTCGCGCGGTGGGCCTCGGCCAGGACGCCGCCGAGGTTCTCGTACAGCAGCCGCCCGCCGCGCTTGACCGCCCGCCCGTCCACCAGGACCGTATCGACGTTCCCCGGGTGTGCGGCGGTCACCACCGCACCGATCGGATCGTGCGCCACCGGGGCGAGGTTGAGCGCATCGGCGCGCAGCAGGACGAGGTCGGCGCGCTTGCCGACTCCCAGTGAGCCCACCTCCTCGCCGAGGCCGAGCGCCGCGGCCCCCTCGGCGGTGGCCATACGCAGCACATCGGCCGCCTTGAGCGCGAGCCCGTCGCCGTCTCCGCCGCCGTCTCTGTCTCCGTCGAAGTGGCTGCTCATCAACGCGGCGCGCATCTGGGAGAACATGTCACCCGGCGCCGAGGTGACCGCGTCCGCGCCCAGCCCCGTGGTGATGCCCGCCCGGCGCAGCCGTCCCGCCATCGGGGCGCCGAACCGCATCGAGGCCTCGATCGCCGGCGTGATCGCCACCGCCCCGCCGGACTCGGCGATCAGCCGCAGCTCGGAGTCGGGCAGCGAATTGCCGTGCACGTACAGGGTGCCGGCGGTGAGCAGCCCCTGCTCCCGGAGGGCGGTGATCGGCCGCATCGCCACCGGCCCCGCGCTCACATGGACGGCGACGGGGAGCCCCAGCTCGCGGGCGAGCAGCCAGTCCTCCCGTACGGCCTCCGGCGGCGTGAAGGAGGGGCCGACCGGGGCCAGGGCCATCGTGACCCGCGCATCGCGCGACGGGAAGTGCGCGGTGCGGGCCTTGCGGACCCAGTCGGCCTGCCGGGCGGACTCGTCGAAGACGGGGTAGCCGTAGCCGAAGACGGCGCGGATTCCCGCTTCCTCGAGCGCCTCGACGGCGGCCGCGGTGTGCTCCGGCGAGTACTGGACGTGGGAGAAGTCCTGGACGGTGGTGATCCCCGAGTCCAGGCAGTCCAGCGCGCCCAGGAGGTTGCCGGTGTGCACGTCGGCGGGCGTGAAGCGGCCGGCGAGCTCACCGAGGACCCGGCTGAAGTAGCCGTCGAGGCTCGCGTCGACCGCGGCGGACCGCAGCACCCCCTGCCACAGATGCCGGTGGGCGTCGACGAACCCGGGCAGCACGACCATCGTGCGGGCGTCGATCACCTCCAGACCGGAATCGGAGTCGTCGAGGGGCAGGTCGCGGCCCACGGCGGCGATCCGGCCCGCCTCGACGAGGACATCGGTGTGCGGGTGGACGACGGGGTGGGGGGCGGTGTCGATGACCAGGCCGCCGCGCAGAAGCAGTCGCGGTGTGTGGTGGCGCTCGTTTCCCATGGCAAGTCACCCTCTACACGTTCGGAAGAAAGCTTTATAGAAAGCTATCATGGTGGTGATCTATCCTGCCGAGGTGACCGCAGCATCCGCAGCATCCGGACCAGTCCCCGACCCCGTCGATGCGCTGCTGAGCGCATGGCGCACCGAGCTGCCGGATGCGCTCCGCCCGACGACGGAACTGTCGAAGCGGATAACGCAGCTCGCCGGCGCCCTGGACGCGGCCACCCGTGGTGTACTTCCCGAACTCGGCCTGACCGTCGCCGAGTTCGACATCCTGGTAGCCCTGCGCAGGTCCGGTGAGCCCTACCGTATGCAGCCGAACGAACTGGCACGGTCCCTGCTGCTGTCCTCCGGCGGCATCAGCAACGTCGTCAACCACCTCACCGGCCGCGGACTCGTCCTCCGCGAGCCCTCACCGGATGACGGCCGCAGCACCATGATCCGGCTGACGCCGGACGGGGTGCGGACCGCCGAGCGTGCCGTCCGCGTCCATGCGGACGCCCATGAGGCGGTCTTCGCCGAGGCGTCCCCCACGGCGGTGAACGAGGCCACCCAGGCGCTGCGGGACGTGCGCATACACGGCCGTCCCGCACCGCGCCCGCTACGGACGGGCCGGAATCGCAGCCGGTCCTGAGGTGGGGCGGCCGGGGGTGGGGCGGCGGCGAGCTCGGGGTGATGTCGCTCCCGGTGCGTAAGCGAGCCCGTGGTGATGGCCGCTCCCGGCGCGTCGGACGCTTGGGGTGATGGCTGCTCCCGGTGCGTCGGAGAGCCCCGGACCGTGGCCGGCCCGGGGCTCGCGCGGCGCGTAGCCGATGCCCGGGGTGTCGCTAGGCCTCCAGGCTTCTAGGCCTGATCGGCCGCAGCCTGGAGGGCGGCGATGTCGATCTTCTTCATGCCGAACATGGCCTTCATGGCACGGGCCGCGCGCTCCTGATCCGGGTCGTTCAGCATCTCCGCCATGCCGCCGGGCGCCACCTGCCAGGACAGGCCGTACTTGTCCTTCAGCCAGCCACAGGGGCCCTCCTCGCCGCCTTCGGAGAGCTTGGCCCAGTAGTAGTCGATCTCGTCCTGGCCGGCACAGTTGATCATCAGGGAGATGGCCTCGCTGAACGTGAACTCGGGACCGCCGTTGATCGCGATGTACTCCTGACCGTCGAGCTCGAACTCGACCGTCAGTACGGTCCCCGCAGGTCGCGGGCCTGCCTCGTTGTAATAGGTGACGTTCTTGATCTTCGAGTTCGGGAACACCGAGCAGTAGAACTCTGCGGCGTCCTTGCCCTGGGTGTCGAACCAGAGGTTGGGGATGATCTTGGGCATGGTCTTCTCCCTGAGACGGGGTCGCTGCCGGTGGCTGCGTCTGTGCCTCTTAAGACGGTCGCACCGCTCGGAACTCATCGCTATCCAGGGACGCGGTTCGGGTCGCCCTCAGGGATGCGGTCCGGCTCGCCCTACGGGGGTGGTTTTCGGCCAGGTCGCGGCAACGACGGTGACGGCGGCGACGACGGTGACAGCGACGGAGATGGCGACGGCGATGCAGGACGGTCGCGGACCGCGCCCGGGTGCGGTCCGGCCCTCGCGAGCGGCCTCACTTCCACCCGAAAGTGACGTCCTTGGTGTCGAGGTGCATGCCCAGCGGCACTCGCCAGCCGTCCACGCACACCCGCCAGGTGCCGGTTTTCTTCTTCCCGGGGGCGACCGGCAGCGGAAGTTTGTGGGTGGACGTGATCGTCGCCCAGTCGACGCCGAGGGCGCCGATGATGTGGGTGCCGAAGGTGACGGTGCCGGCGGTGACGGGCCGGTCGCCGCTGTTGAGGAAGTCGAGGGTGACCTTCTGGCACCAGCGGACGTCGGTGCCGGCGAGAGCGGGCTTGCCGATCAGAAGGCCGGCAGGCGCATCCGCACCGGCCGGGATGGTGGGGGAGGGCGGCTCCGGGGCGGGAGAACCGTGGGGCGGGGTGGAACCGCCGGGGTGGCCGGGGGAGTTGGACGCGCCCGGTGAGGCCGGGGGCGTGGTGCCGTCGCCGTGCCCGGGATGCGCTCCGGCGGGTGGCGCGGAGGGGCCGGGCGGCGCTCCGGACGCACCGGGGCTGCCAGGAGCTCCTGAGCCGTCGGCCGTCGCGCCCCCACCGGATCCGACGGCGGGCCCAGTCCCGGGCCGGCCAGTAGGCGCACTGCCCGCGTTGCTGCCGCTGCCGTTCCCGTTCCCGTCTCCACTGCCGTTACCGCTACCGCCCCTGCGGTCCCCGTGGCCGTCCAGCGGCGTCAGCTCCACGCCATCCCCGGGTGGTACGGCCCGTGTCGGCGCCTGACCATCGGCGGGGCCTGCCGCGCCCACCGCGACATAACCCTCGTCGGCCGCGCTCCCGCAGCCGGCGAGCAGCGCACCCAGGCACAGCACGGCCGCAGAGGCGGAGGCCACAGTCGTCGTCCGTCGCATCGGGCCAGTGTTGCTGACGGTGCGTCAGGTGTACAGAGGTCGGACGGCGGGCTGGATGATTCCTCGGCGACCCGGGGCCGGACGCGATGGGGCACGTGATCGACGGCCTAGGACGGGCGGTCAGCCAAGGCCCGCGCCAAGTTCTCAGTCCACGAGCCGCGTTCAGCCATCCACGAGGGCACCACGGACGGGACGCGCGAAAGGACCGACAGAAGGGACTGACAGAAGGGACCGACAGGCAGGGCCCCACAGACAGGTCCGCAAAGACAGGGACCCACAATCAGGCCCCACAGACAGGGCCCCAAAGAGGGCGGCACACGGAGGACGACCCGCGGATGACGACCCACGGAGGACGACCCACCAACGGCACACCCAGCACCACGCACACGCCCGCACACGCTCACAAGCCTCGTGCGGCCCTCATACGGCCGGGCGCGCGCCTCTCGCGCCCCGCCCCGCCCCTTCCTCCCCAAAGCTTTACCACTGTCCGCCGAGCGGCACTGAGCGCCGTACGGCCCCTCGGCGGACCGTTCCTCAGTCGGAGATGAGGCCCTCGCGCAGCTGCGCCAGGGTGCGGGTGAGCAGACGGGAGACGTGCATCTGGGAGATGCCGACCTCCTCGCCGATCTGGGACTGCGTCATGTTGGCGAAGAAGCGCAGCATGATGATCTGGCGCTCACGGGGCGGGAGTTTGGCCAGCAGGGGCTTGAGGGACTCGCGGTACTCCACGCCCTCCAGGGCGGTGTCCTCGTAGCCGAGGCGGTCCGCGAGGGAGCCCTCGCCGCCGTCGTCCTCGGGGGAGGGGGAGTCGAGCGAGGAGGCGGTGTACGCGTTGCCGACGGCCAGGCCGTCGACCACGTCCTCCTCCGACACCCCCAGGCACAGGGCCAGTTCGGGGACGGTCGGGGAGCGGTCCAGCTTCTGGGAGAGCTCGTCGCTGGCCTTGGTGAGGGCGAGCCGGAGCTCCTGGAGCCGGCGCGGGACCCGTACCGACCATGACGTGTCGCGGAAGAAGCGCTTGATCTCGCCGACCACGGTCGGCATCGCGAACGTCGGGAATTCCACGCCGCGTTCGCAGTCGAAACGGTCGATCGCCTTGATCAGGCCGATCGTTCCGACCTGGACGATGTCCTCCATCGGTTCGTTGCGGCTGCGGAAGCGGGCCGCGGCGTAACGCACCAGAGGGAGGTTCAGTTCGATGAGCGTGTCTCGGACGTATGTACGTTCCGCGCAGTCCTTGTCGAGCGAGGCCAGCCGCAGGAACAGGGAGCGGGAGAGCGTGCGGGTGTTGATGGCGTCGTCGTCATGCACGTGTGGTGCGGGCGCGGGAATCGCGGGAAGCACCTTCGAGCTGCCCAGTTCTACGGACATGCCACCCCCTTGAGGTCGCGGTCGGGTCGCTGTGGCGTCCTCGGACCGGGGCGGACCGAGGAGTGATGCCTCCACCTGAATACCGGAGGCAGCGCTACGGCAAACGCGGTTCCAGCAGAATGTCACATGTCGGCAACACGCTGTAGCGCCATGTCGACATATCTGCGCAGGCTGTACGGGGACGGTCGCCCGTCCCGGTTAGGCCTCGATCCTGTTTGCGGATCGCAGCCGGGCGAAGCTCCGCGACAGTAGCCGCGAGACATGCATCTGCGACACCCCTAGCTCCGCACTGATCTGTGACTGCGTCAGATTGCTGTAGTAACGCAGCAGAAGGATCCGCTGCTCGCGCTCGGGAAGCTGGACGAGGAGATGCCGTACGAGGTCGCGGTGCTCGACGCCGGCCAGCTCCGGGTCCTCGTATCCGAGACGGTCGAGCAGGCCGGGCAGGCCGTCGCCCTCCTGGGCGGCCTCCAGCGAGGTGGCGTGATACGAGCGGCCCGCCTCCAGGCAGGCCAGCACCTCGTCCTCGCCGATCTTCAGCCGCTCGGCGATCTCGGCGGTGGTGGGGGAGCGGCCGTGCAGCACCGTCAGGTCCTCCGTCGCGCCGTTGACCTGCACCCAGAGCTCGTGCAGGCGGCGCGGTACATGGACCGTACGGACATTGTCTCGAAAGTAGCGTTTGATCTCGCCGACGACAGTGGGCATGGCGAAGGTGGGGAACTGGACGCCCCGGTCCGGATCGAACCGGTCGATCGCATTGATCAGGCCGATGGTGCCGACCTGGATGACGTCCTCCATGGGCTCGTTGCGGCTGCGGAAGCGCGCCGCGGCATAGCGGACCAGCGGCAGATTGGCTTCGATCAGCGCGGCACGGACCCGGGTGTGCTCGGGGGTGCCCGGTTCGAGGTCCGTCAACTCCGCGAACAGCACCTGCGTGAGCGCCCGCGTGTCCGCGCTTCGGCTCTCGCGGGATGGAGCCTTGGGCGCAGTACGGGCCGTCACGGTCACGCCACCCTTCACAGTGCATGTATCCGGCAAAAGCGGTCATAGCATCACAAGACATGTGCACTGTGTGCAAGCACCCCATAACGCCGTGTTGAACAGAGAGTTGAGTGGGTGCGGGGCGGCCGGGGGGCGGGTGGCGCCCGGGGGTACGGCGAAGCCCCCCGCCCACAGGGGGCGAGGGGCTCAGCGGGGCGCGGTACGGAGGTGCCGCGGCTCAGAATTCGTAGTCGGCGATCACCCAGGTGGCGAATTCGCGCCACTGGGCAGCGGCCGCCTGGTGGGCCGGATGCTCGATATAGCGCGTGAGGGCGTCCTTGTCGGCCACGGCGGAGTTGATCGCGAAGTCGTAGGCGATCGGGCGGTCGGTGATGTTCCAGGCGCACTCCCAGAACGTCAGCTCCGGGATCTCGCCCTCCAGCGCCGCGAACGCGCGGACGCCGGCCTGCACCCGCTCCTCGTCGCGGGAGACACCTTCATTGAGCTTGAACAGGACCAGGTGGCGGATCACTGGGGGCCTCCGTGCGGCGGACGAGGCGCAGCCGGTCCGGTGGGCCGACTGGGCCGGGCTGGGGTGCCGGCCGATCGCGGGCCGGTCCCTCGGGTGGCCCCAGGGCCCGCCGGGTCGGACCGGACGATCCCTATTTGATCAGCTGGGTCATGAACTGGCCGACGCCCTGAGCGGCGGACGATATGCCCTCGAACCCTATCTGGACCATTTCGGCGGCCCGCTGCGGGGAGGTGATGATCGTGTACAGCACGAAGACGATGATCATGTACAACGCGATCTTCTTCGCCTGCGCCATCAGTCCCGTCTCCCCTACGCAGTCCCCTACCGGCAGTGCCTGCACGTCCCCGTTGCAGTCGGGCGAGTGTAACCACACGTGTTCGATCGTGGGAGCCGGGCCTACGGGCTCCGCTCGGGCGGCCCGCCGGGCCGCGGCACCCGGGCTCCGGCACTGATCCGGACTTTATGGACCAAAGGCCTGCCAAGGGAGGCCCTTCGCCTGCCTGTTGGGGCGGCCTGTCCGAGGCACCATGAGTGAGGCGGCGCCGTGGATCTGGCAGGAATCCACGGGCCTGGACCAGGACCTCACTGCGGGGTCCGCGCCAAGATCGTCCCCGTGACGATGGCGTGGACTTGGGGGTCCGGTCCGCAATCGGGGGGAGCGGTCGTCTCCTGACGCCCGCTGCCCCCGACCGAACAGGAGCCCCGCCTCCGCGCCACCCCTGGTTTCCACGGGGGGTCCCAGGACACGGCCCGGAGGCGGGGCTCCGTCGTGTGCGGCGGCCGGGCGCGCCGTACGCGGCCGCCGGAGTGCGCGGCCACCCGCCCCCGGGGTGCGTCTTCCTCCCGGGCGCCCGGCCGCAGCCAACTGGCCGCAACGCCGCAACCAAGAGGAACGCACCCCGCGTCTCCCACCCGGTACGACGCGGACACCTCCGGACGTCATGCGCCGCGAAGCACCTGGCCGGCCGGGAGCATGCATCATGTACACGACACACGCGACACATGCACACCCGCGGCGGCAGTGTCGTACCGCGGCATGCGGCCGCGCGGGACGACGAAAGGAAGACAGGCTCCAACGATGAAGATCGACTGGGACCGGCGTACCTGCGCGCGCCGCGGGCACATCACCTACCTCCCGCACGAGGAGCACCTCCGGGACAAGCTGCGCGCGGCCACCGCTCTCGGCGAGGCCTGGCGCTGTCTGCGCTGCGGCGACTTCGCCCTCGGCGACCCGCACGGCTCCGGGCCGGCCGCCGACGCCCCGCTGGTCCCGCGCGGCAAGGTCCTGCGCGATCTGTTCATCCTGCGGTTCCTGGCCGTCGAGCGGGCGGTGCGCGGGGTGTTCATCGTGCTGGCCGCGGTCGGCGTCTGGCAGTTCAGCAACCGCAAGGACGCGGTCCGCCGGTTCTTCGACGAGTACATCGCGGTGCTCCGCCCGGTGGCCCGGCACTTCCACTACGACCTGGACCACTCACCGGTCGTCGGCACCATCCAGAAGACCTTCGGCTACCGCCACTCCACGCTGCTGCTGGTGGCCGCGCTGCTGCTGGTGTACGCCCTGGTGGAGATCATCGAGGGCGTGGGCCTGTGGCGCGCCAAGCGGTGGGCGGAGTATCTGACGGTGGTGGCGACGGCGGCCTTCCTGCCGCTGGAGATCTACGAGCTGACCGAGAAGGTCAGCTGGCTCAAGATCGCCACGCTGGTGATCAACATCCTCGCGGTGCTCTACATCGCGCTCACCAAGCGGCTGTTCGGGCTACGGGGCGGCCGCGCCGCCTTCGACGAGGAGCGGCACAGCGCCTCCCTCCTCGAAGTCGAGACCTCGGCCGGAGTGGCCGCCACCGCCCATAATGGCTGAACGCCCGTCTCTAGGGGGAACCGAAGAATGCCCATGAACTCCGTATCGCGCGAGACCGATTCGTCCCACGCGGCTGCCCGTCCGGCCCCGGGGGGACCCCGGTCCCCCCTGACCCGGCGGCGGCCGGCCATCGTGCTGGCGCTGCTGGTCGGCCTGCTGGCCGCGGCCGTCGCACCGGCAACGGCGGCGGGCCGCAGCGCGGTGGACGGCGCACGCACGACGGCCACCGCGAGCGCCCCGGGCCACGGCGCCGACGCCTCCCGGCTCGCCGCCGCGCCCGCGCAGCCCGCCGCGTACCGCCACCACAGCGCGCACCACTCGACTGCGGTCAAGACGGTCTTCAAGTCCAAGAAGTCCAAGACGTCCAAGTGGAAGTCGAAGGTGAAGAAGAAGGGCGGCTTCTTCAAGAAGCTCGGCATCTTCTTGATCGTGCTGTTCGTCCTCTTCCTCGTCGTCATGATCCTGGTGATCTGGCTGATCGTGCGCTTCTTCCGCCGCGCGCGGAACCGCCGCGACGCCTAGCAAGTGCCCCACGGGCCGTTCAGGCCCCCGCGGCGCGTCCGTCTCCGGCGGGCGCGCCGCTCTTGCTTGGTGCCGCTGTCGCTCTACGCCTCCTTCGACGGCTTCCCGCAGGCGCGTTTGTCGCGGCACCCCGCGGACGACGGGCCAACGGCACGGAAATCCACGGGCGGTGCGGACCTCCCGCGTGGTACTCCTCCGTGCCATGGACGACCTTGTGACGGCCCGGCTGATACTCCACCCGATGAGCGTCGTCGAGGCGGAGCGGATGGTGGCGGGCACACCGCGGGACAGTGACCGATGGCCGCCCGGCTACCCCACCGAGGGGGATGTGAAATCGGCTACGGACTTCCTGAACCGCTGCGCGCACAGCGGCAATTCCCAGCCGTTCGGGCCCTATGAGATCCGTCGCCGCGCGGACGGACGGGCGATCGGCGGCCTGGGCTTCCACGGGCCGCCGGACGACAGTGGCAGCGTCACGATCGGCTACGGCCTGATCCCGTCCACGCGAGGCAGCGGATACGCCTCCGAAGCGCTCCGGGAGCTGCTGCTGTTCGCGCGGGCGCGCGGCATCACCTGCGTCAAGGGCGACGCCGACCACGACAACATCGCCTCCCAGCGCGTCATGACGGCGGCCGGAATGCTGCCGGCCGGGGAGGACGAACGCGTGAAGTACTACGAGATCGTCTGGACCGGGGCAACGGCAGCGCAGGCGGGACCGGCGGACCCTCGGTGACGCACCCCGCCGGGCCGGGGCGGACGGCTGCCCTGCCGCCGCTCTCCGCTGCGCCCCGGAGACGACGAGAGCTCCGGAAACGAGAAGGGGCCAGGAAACGACAAGGGCCCCGATCCGTGAGGATCGGGGCCCTTGCCCTCTGAGCGGTAGCGGTGGGATTTGAACCCACGGAGGAGTTGCCCCCTCACGCGCTTTCGAGGCGCGCTCCTTCGGCCGCTCGGACACGCTACCGAGAGAGAGCTTAGCCCACGGGTGGCCGTGCGCCGAAATCGGATTCCCGGGAGGGGCCGGTGCGGGGGCGGGCCGCCGGTCAGCGGTCGCGGAAGAAGTCGGTGAGCAGGGCCGCACAGTCGGCTTCGAGGACGCCGGTGATGACCTCGGGGCGGTGATTGAGGCGCCGGTCACGTACGACGTCCCAGAGGGAGCCGGCCGCGCCGGCCTTGGCGTCGCGGGCGCCGTAGACGACCCGGTCGACGCGGGAGAGCACGATCGCGCCGGCACACATCGTGCACGGTTCGAGGGTGACGACGAGCGTGCAGTCGGTCAGCCGCCAGTCGCCCGCCCGCCGCCCGCCGCCTCCCGCGGACTCCGGGAGCGCGGCCCGCTCCCGGAGGGTCCGGGCCGCTGCCCGCAGCGCGAGGATCTCGGCGTGCGCGGTCGGATCGCCGGTGGCCTCACGCGCGTTGTGGCCGGTGCCGAGGACCGTGCCGTCCGCGGACAGCACGACGGCGCCCACCGGGACGTCACCGGTCCCGGGGGCGCGGGCGGCCTCGCCCAGCGCCTGCCGCATCGGTGCGATCCAGGGATCGCGCAGCGGGTCGGGAGCGGGGGAGGGGCGAGAGGCGGATGGGGGGACGGTCATGTCCCCAGTGTCGGGGACGCGACCGGGGGCGGGACCCGGGCCCTGGGGGCGCGGGTCCGGCCCGGCCGGCTCAGCGCACGGCTTCCAGGACCTCCGTGCAGCCCAGCGAGTCGGCGATGGTGCTCAGCGCATCACCGTCGAGGGCCAGCAGCTCCTTCTCGCTGACACCCAGGTCGGCCAGCAGGGCGGCATCGCCGAGCGGGCCGCGCGGCGGGCCGTCCGAGCCGTTCACGGCCTCCAGGGGATCGTCGTCGTCCACGTTGTTGTCCGATTCGGGTTCGCCGTCCTCCGTGCCGTCCAGGTCGAGGCTGTCGAGGTCATCGGCCGCGTCGTCCTCATCGCGGCCGAGCAGCTCGTCGGCCAGCATCGCGCCGTACGAGCTTCTGGCGGCGGCGGCGGCATTGGAGAGGAAGACCCGCGGGTCCTCCTCGCCGTCCACCCGGACGACGCCGAACCAGGCGTCCTCCTGCTCGATGAAGGCCACCACCGTGTCGTCGTCGACGGCTGCCTCTCGGGCCAGATCGGCCAGATCGGTCAGCGTCTCCACATCGTCGAGCTCCGTATCGCTCGCTTCCCACCCGTCTTCGGTGCGCGCGAGCAGTGCGGCGAAGTACACCGTGACTCTCCCACTGGTCATAGGCGTGCCGGGCCGGGCGGGGCGGCGCTGCACGCCGTTGGTCCCGCCCCTTCGGAATCGTGGCAGAAACAACGCCTTCGCGCGGGGTCTTCGGCGCTGCGTCGTGCGGAGGTTGTGAGAGATGTCGCTCACGTGCCGCAGTGCGGGCGCGGGCGCGGGGCTGTTCCGCTACCAGCGGAATGTGCGCATCCGCATGGCCTGGCGCATCCGTTCGGCCCGTGCGCGGCGCGGCTGGACGCGGTTGCGCAGCTCCTTGGCCTCGTGCAGTTCCCGCAGAAATTGTGCGCGGCGCCGTCGGCGCGCCGCTTCCGCACCGGTGTCCGGGGCCGCGTCCTCGCTGCCGGAGACGGCCTCGTTCGTGTCGTCGGTCCGCTGACGGTCGGGCACCCATGCACCACCTCGGGCAGGATCTTCGCCCGGCGACGGGACGGCCAATCGGGCGTACGTGCCCACTTTCCCTCCTTTCGGCGGTTTGATGCCGACCACGTCGTGCTGCCGTGAACGGAAGCCGGGGCCGCACGGCGGGCGTCGGCGCCTTCCGCCTCGGTTACTGTCGATGTCATGCGGATCCACGTCGTCGACCACCCGCTGGTGGCGCACAAACTCACCACACTGCGCGACAAGCGCACCGACTCCCCCACCTTCCGGCGGCTCGCCGACGAGCTGGTCACCCTGCTCGCCTACGAGGCCACCCGTGATGTGCGCACCGAGCAGGTCGACATCCAGACCCCGGTGACGGCGACCACCGGCGTGCGGCTGTCGCACCCGCGCCCCCTGGTCGTACCGATCCTGCGGGCCGGTCTGGGCATGCTGGACGGCATGGTCCGGCTGCTGCCCACCGCCGAGGTCGGCTTCATGGGCATGGTCCGCAACGAGGAGACGTACGAGGCGCACACCTACGCCACGCGGATGCCCGATGACCTCTCGGGCCGTCAGGTGTACGTCGTCGACCCGATGCTCGCCACCGGCGGCACGCTGGTCGCGGCGATCCGTGAGCTGATCAAGCGCGGTGCGGACGATGTCACCGCGATCTGTCTGCTGGCCGCGCCGGAGGGCGTCGCCGTCATGGAGAAGGAGCTGGCCGGCACGCCGGTGACGGTGGTCACCGCGGCGGTCGACGAGCGGCTGAACGAGGACCGCTACATCGTGCCGGGCCTCGGCGACGCGGGGGACCGGATGTACGGCACGGCCGGCTGAACGGGCCGCGTCCTTCCCGCCTGATCATCGTCCGGGCCCCGCACCACGGGTTGGTGCGGGGCCCGTCCGTATGCGGTCAGCACTTGGCGGCGTCGGCGGGGGCCGGGGACGGATGGGTCAGCAGGGACAGCGACTTCGCCGCGCTCGCCTGGGGGGCCAGCGCCTTGAAGGTGTCGCCGATGATCAGGTCGAGCTCGGCGCCCTTGCGGCCGTCGGACTTCTGCTGGGCGCCGGCGAGCTGGGTGGCCAGCACCTTCAGCGGGCCGTCGGCCGCCGCGGGGCCGAGAAGTATCCCGGCGCCCTTGACCTTCTTGTCGTAGGCGGCGGGCGCGTTGCCCACCTTGCCGATCTTGAAGCCGCGCTTCTGGAGTTCGTCGGCGGTGTGCTTGGCGAGTCCGGAGCGCGGGGTGGCGTTGAGGACGTTGACGGTCAGCGTGCCGGGCGCGGGCAGTTTCTGCGCGGCCGTCCTGGCCTGCGCCGCATCCTTGTTGCCGCTGTCCCGGCAGTGCTTTTTGCCCTGGGAGGCCTGGGCGGTACTGCCGCGGCCGCCGAAGACGTCGATGAGCTGCAAGGTCCCCCAGCCGGCCAGACCGAGGGCGCAGGCCGTGGCGACGAGGGCGAGGGCGATCCGGCGACGGTGGCGGGGACGGCGCATCCGCGGATACCTGTCGCCCGTGATGCGGTACTTCTTACCGCCCATGCCTGGGGGCGTCAGCATGCTCATGGGCGCAGCGTAGTGCGGGAGGCGGGTTGTGCCTATCAAATGATCAACGCGTGGCGCGAGACCCAACCCAAAAGGGTCAATACGGACAGGGCGAGTTGGGTGCTGCCGGGCGGGAAGAGGGGATTTCCGGCCAGTTGGGCAGGGGGTGTGCGTCAGCCCAGTTCGAGTACGCGGGCGTGCAGTACCTGGCGCTGCTGGAGAGCCGCGCGTACCGCGCGGTGCAGCCCGTCCTCCAGGTAGAGGTCGCCCTCCCACTTCACGACATGCGCGAAGAGGTCGCCGTAGAACGTCGAGTCCTCGGCGAGCAGCGTTTCGAGGTCGAGCTGCTGCTTGGTCGTCACCAACTGGTCGAGGCGTACCGGACGCGGGGCGACGTCCGCCCACTGGCGGGTGCTCTCCCGGCCGTGGTCCGGGTACGGCCGACCGTTTCCGATGCGCTTGAAGATCACACGGAAAGCCTACCGGGCGAGCGGCACCGGGCGCAGCCATGCCGCAGCAACGCAAAAGGATCATTGACGGCAAATTTGGATCATTGGGGAGGGGAGGCCCGAAGGATATGGCCGGATGCGACCCGAACGGACTACGGCGCGGCGCGTCCCGGCCCCGTGCCGCGGCCGGACGGTCACCACTTCCGGGCGGCGTCCAGGCTCGGCTGCCAGTAGGTGACCGTGGCGGTGCGCGGGTCGACATGGACCGGGGCGCGGCCGTCCAGGCCGACCTGGGTGGGGGTGGCGCGGCCGGTCAGTGCGACGCCGAACTGGGAGATTTTCCGGCCCCGGTGGCCCTTGCCGCCCGGCCCGCCGGCCGCGGAGGTGGTGATCGTGGCGTACGCGGTGTCGCCGGGCGCCAGCGTGACCGCGGTGGACGGCCGGCTCGCCGCGATCGCGGGGAGGGTGGGCTGCCGGTCGCCGCCGAAACGCAGCAGGGGGTAGCGCTGGGCGGCGAAGTGGCAGGTCCGGCCGGAGGAGTTGGTGACCGTCAGCAGCATCCGGTGGGCACGCCGCGGCATCGCACCGGCGTGGAACCTGAGCATCTCGGGGGTGCAGGCGACCCGGCCGTCGGGGCCGGGGGACAGATTCTCGCCGTCCTCCCGGGAGGTCGAGGTGGGGGCCGGGGAGACGCCCCCGGGGCTGCCGGCCGGGTGGACGGAGAGGTCATGGCAGGCGGTGGTCAGGGCGAGTGCGGCGGTGGCGAGGAGGGTGGTGGCGACGGCCCGGCAGGCGGTGGTGTCGGTGAACGGCATAGGGGGCTCCCCCGGGACAGTGGCGTGTACACGACCTTCGGCTCCGGCGCTGGTGATCCGCTAACGCACGGCTAACGCATGCCGGAGGCCTCGGCGCCGCGCCCGCCCCGTCCGGCGCGCGGGGTTCGCCGCCGGGTGGTCGCGGACCGGCTGCCGTACGGGGCGCGGCCGGGGGTGCCCGCCCGCGGACCGCACCGCACGGCCGGGGCCGGGCCGCCGGGGACCGTTGTGCACCGGATGTGCGCACGGGCCGGGCGAGCCGCAGTGGTCCGAGGCCGGCGGGGCGGAGGCGGGTGTCCGTCAGCGGCACGCTCAACTACTGGAGGGCGAAGGGGAATCGCTCCTGCCGCCGGATGCGGTGCTGCTCTGTGGGGTGGGAGCCGACGGGGTGGCGGAGGGGGGCCGGGGGCTCGTGGGGGGACGGCCGCCCGGCTGATCCGTGGGGCTGGGCGCAGGGGTGTCACGGGGGCTCCGCGGCGGCCGTGCCGGGCCGGTACCGGGCGTGGGCGAGCCGGCGGGGTCGGCGCTGCGGTGGGGGCCCGTCGACGGAGTGTCCGTAGGCGGCTCGGGGGCCTGTCCCGTATGTGCCGGGGACGGTGCGGGGGTGACCGGGCGCGGGGGTGTCGCGGGTGCGGGCCGGTCCGGGGGGCCGCCGGGGGCGGTCGCCAGAAGGCCGATCACGACGGCGGCGGCTGCCGCGGCCAGCGGCAGCCCGAAACGGCGCAGCCACGGCCGCTCGGCGACGGACAGCCGGCTGCGGCGGGTATGCGGGCCGGGGGGCGCGGCGGGCCGCAGATCCCGCAGGGCGATGCTCTCGGCGCGCGCCGCGAAGGCCCGGCGCAGCCGGTCCTCCACGGGGCGCCCGGACGTGCCGTCACCAGGGCCTGTGCCGCTGCCGCTGTCGCCCACGCCGCCGCCGGGCCCGCTGCCGGTGCGGCCGGTACCCGTGCCGGGGCCGTTCATGACCGCTCCTCCAAGATCTTCTCCAGCGAGTCCAGTGCGCGGCTGGCGATCGACTTCACCGAGCCGCGGCTGATGCCCAGCGTCGCCGCGATCTGCGCCTCGGTCAGATCGCCCCAGTAGCGCAGGACGAGCACCTCCCGGCGGCGGGCGGTCAGCCCGCTCAGCGCGGCGAACACCTCCCGGTGCTCCTCGTCCAGCACGATCCGCTCCTCGGCGGACGGCGCGTCCGCCTCGTGGGGCGGGGTGTAGTCGCGTGCGGTACGGCGGCGCCGCAGCACCGAGCGGGCGGCGTTGACGACCGCGGTGCGCAGATAGGCGAGCGCATTGTCGACCTCGCCGAGCTCTTCGCCGTGCCGCTTGTAGAGCGCGGCGAACGCGTCCTGGACGACGTCCTCGGCGGTGGCGCGGTCGTCGACGAGCAGGACGGCCAGCCGGACCATGGTCAGCCGGTGTGCGTGGTAGAGCTCGCTGATCGTCGGCCTGGACTCGGGCGGGGCGGGGGCGTCGTCGTCCGGCAGCCGGGCCTCGACGCCTGCGGGCCCGCCGTACGCGGGATACCGGGGTTGCCGGCCGGGACGCGGTGCTTCGCGGCGGGCGGCCGGCGGGCGGGCGGTGCGCAGCAGCCACCGCCACAGGGCAGGCCGGAGCCCCGGCAGGGCGAACCGTACCGGGGCGTGCCGCGGGGTGGCGGAGTACTCCATCGAATCCTCGGGGCGGGCGGGCGCGGTGGGTCAGCCGCGCCGGCGGCGGACCGCGTAGACGGTGCCGCCGCCCGCGGCGATCAGGGCCGCGGCGGCTCCGCCGAGCGCCATGGTGGTCGTGGCGGATGCCCCGGTGCGCGCGAGTTCCTTGTCGCTCCCGGGTCCCTTGGCGGGGGCGGGGCGGGCGCTGGCCGAGGGGCCGTCACCGCCCTTGCCGGGGGACGTCGGCCGGGCGCTGGGCGGAGCGCTGACGCTGGGCTGCGGCCCCGGGTGGCTGGGCGAGGCGGAGGGCCGGGGGGTGCCGGGGGCGGTGGGCTTCGGGGGGACGCTGGTGGCCGGCGTGGGGCGGGCGCTGCCGTCGGCCGGCCGGGGGACGGGTGACGGGGTCGCATGGCCGGTGTACGGACGCTGCGGCTGGGAGGCGGCGGCGTCGGCGTGTGCGGTGCCGGCTGCGGACAGCGCGGCGAGCGCGAGCGTCGCGACCAGTCCGGCGCCGGCCGCACCGCGCAGACGGGGGCGCGCGGCGGACGGCCGGAAACCGGCGGAGGCGTGGGAGGTACGGGTGAACTTCACGGTCGGCTGCTCCACGTTGTTCGTCAGGTCGGCGCCCGATGGCGCCCTCACCCGTGACGACGTGCGGCAGGGACGGGGGTTGCCGGGAGGCGCGGAAATTCTTCCGCGGGCCCGCGCCCGCTCCCCCCGGGGGGCCTCAGCCCACGCTGTGCAGCAGCTTCTCCGCCTTCGTCATCCGCGTGGTGATCCTGCCGTCGGCACTGATCCTCCTGGGGCGGGCGAGCTGGTGGCCGTCCCGGACGATGCGGCGGGCGCAGGGCTGAGGAAGGGCTCCGGAAGGGCTCGGGCGGGAGGCGCGTTGCGGGAACGGGAGGGCGCTAGGGGAGTGGGAGCGCGCTAGGGAACGGAAGGGCGCTAGGGAACGGGAGGGCGTTACGGGTAGGGGCGGTGGCGGGTCGCCCCCTACCCTCAACGCGGGTTCTACGCAGCTGAGTTGGCCGCCGCCGACTCCTCCTGCTCCTCCTCGTGTGCGCAGCGCTCCTCGGTGCCGTGGACCGCCCAGGCCGGGAACGGGTCGTCGGCCGCCGTGGGGGCGGGCTCGTCGGGGGCGAGGAGGCAGGAGGTGAGGGCGGCATGGAGCGGTTCCGGGCGCAGTCCGGTGCCGATGAAGACCAGCTCCTGGCCGGCCGGGTGCTCCCCGCCGTCGGCCGGGACGGGCTCCGCCCGCTCGGTGTCCACGCCCGACGGCTCGAAGCGGGCGACCGCGCCGGCCTGGGACCACAGACCGGTCAGGCCGGGGCGGGTGGCGAGGCGGAAGAAGCCCTTGGAGCGGAGGATCTCGCCGTAGGCGCCGCTGTCCAGCTGTTCGGTGACGAAGTGCCAGAGGCGGGCCGGGTGGAAGGGGCGGCCGGCGCGGAAGACCGTGCCGGTGATGCCGTACTCCTCCGTCTCCGGGACATGGTCGCCGTTGAGCTCCCTGACCCAGCCGGGCGCCTGCTGGGCGCGTTCCAGATCGAAGCGGCCGGTGCCCAGCACCTCGGCGGGCGCCACCCGGCCGCGCTGCGCGGGGACGATGCGGGCGGCCGGATTGAGCCGGGCCAGCGTCGCCTGGAGCCGTACGGCGGTCGCGCTGTCGACCAGGTCGGTCTTGTTGAGCACGATGACATCGGCGAATTCGATCTGGTCGATGAGCAGATCGCTGATGGTGCGTTCGTCGTCCTCGTACTGGTCGAGGCCGCGTTCGGCGAGGCCGTCGCCGCCGGTGAGTTCGGGCAGGAAGCCGGCGGCGTCGACGACGGTGACCATGGTGTCCAGGCAGGCCAGGTCGCCGAGCGTGGCACCGTCGTCGCGGGGAAAGGCGAAGGTCGCGGCGACCGGCATCGGCTCGGAGATACCGCTGGACTCGATCAGCAGATAGTCGAAGCGCCCCTCGCGGGCCAGCCGGTCGACCTCCTCCAGCAGGTCGTCGCGCAGGGTGCAGCAGATGCATCCGTTGGTCATCTCGACGAGCCGTTCCTCGGTGCGGGACAGCGCCGCGGCGCCGCCGCGCACCAGGGCGGCATCGATGTTGACCTCGCTCATGTCATTGACGATGACGGCGACGCGCAGGCCTTCCCGGTTGCCCAGGATGTGGTTGAGCAGGGTGGTCTTGCCCGCGCCGAGGAATCCGGAGAGCACGGTGACGGGCAGCCGGGGGTGCGCCATGGCCGGTCAGTCCTTCGGGTCGATCAGGCCGAGTCGGTACGCCTTCGCGAGGCGGCGCGGGACCTGGTAGACGGAGCCGTCGACGGTGACGGGCACCAGCTGGGGTGCGGTGGCCTTCCACTGCGCGCGGCGGTGGCGGGTGTTGCTGCGGGAGAGCTTGCGCTTGGGCACGGCCATGGGGAGGGGCCTCCTTCGGCGGTCGGGCGGCAGGAGGTCAGAGGCTATATGAAAATGGATACCGTTTCCAATTAGCCAGCGGCTGGCGCACCGTCGGAGCTCATGGGGTCACGGCATGCGAACGCCCGGGGCGGCCCGCGTCAGGCAGCCCCGGGCGTTCGCGCCTCCGGAGGCCGGTCCGCCGAAGCGGGCCGTGGATCAGATCGTCGAGGTGTCGATCACGAAGCGGTAGCGGACATCGCTCGCGAGCACCCGCTCGTACGCCTCGTTGATCTGCTCCGCGCCGATCACCTCGATGTCCGCCGTCAGCCCGTGCTCACCGCAGAAGTCGAGCATCTCCTGCGTCTCCGGGATGCCGCCGATCATCGAGCCGGCGATCGACCGGCGCCGCGGGATCAGCGCGAACGGCGCCACCGGCAGCGGGTTCTCCGGGGCGCCGACCTGCACCAGGGTGCCGTCGGTGGCCAGCAGCCCGAGGTAGGCGTTCAGGTCCAGGTTGGCGGAGACGGTGTTGACGATCAGGTCGAAGGTGCCCGCCAGCTCCTCGAACGTGGCCGGGTCGGAGGTCGCGTAGTAGTGGTCCGCACCCAGCCGCAGGCCGTCGTCCTTCTTGCGCAGCGACTGGCTCAGCACGGTGACCTCGGCGCCCATCGCATGTGCGATCTTCACGCCCATGTGGCCGAGGCCGCCCAGGCCGACGATGGCGACCTTCTTGCCGGGGCCGGCCTTCCAGTGGGCGAGCGGCGAGTAGAGGGTGATGCCCGCGCACAGCAGCGGGGCCGCGGCGTCCAGCGGGATGCTCTCGGGGATGCGCAGGGCGTAGTTCTCGTCGACCACGAGGTGCGTGGAGTAGCCGCCGTAGGTGGTCTCGCCGTCCCGGCCGGTCGCGTTGTACGTGCCGACGTTGCCGAGCTCGCCGGTGCAGTACTGCTCCAGGCCGGCCCGGCAGTTCTCGCACTCCCGGCAGGAGTCGACGAAGCAGCCGACCCCGACCCGGTCGCCCGCCCGGTAACGGGTGACCTCGGCGCCGACCTCGGCGACCACACCGGCGATCTCATGGCCGGGGACGATCGGGAAGGCCCCGCCGTCGCCCCACTCGGCGCGCACGGTGTGGATGTCGGAGTGGCAGATGCCGGCGTACTTGATGTCGATCAGGATGTCGTGGGCCCCCGGCTCGCGGCGCGGAATCGTGATCCGCTCCAGCGGTGCTTTCGGGGCGGGTGCGGCGTACGCGGAGACAGAGGTGTGGGTCATGCCATCGAGAATGCTTCGTTCCGCTTGCCCTGACCAGGGCCCCCTTCAACATATGCACGGCGTGCCTAGTCCTGGCGGAACCACCCTCCGGCCCGGCCGTATGCGACGCCGACCCCGGCCGGCAGGTGATCACCCACCACGCCGGGCCGGGGTCGCGGTCGGCCGGCGCACTGCGGCTGCCGGCGTCGGCTCAGGCGAAGACCACCGAACGGACCTTCAGCCGGTCCGAGCCATGACCGCCGTTCGGCCGGAGGCTGAAGTAGTCGCCCGTGCAGTGGGGACCCGCGAAGACCGTCGCGACGGATGAGGTGTAGTTCTTCGGCGTGTGGGCGGGCTGGACGGACGGGTCGGTCACCTCGGGGAGGCTGAGGCAGGCCCGGCTCGGCGGGTCGGACAGCAGGCCCACGTGCGGGTTGCCGGTCGAGTCGGTGTACACGTAGGTGAACGGGCCGGTTGCCGCGCCGGCCGAGGCGGTGGGCAGGGCCAGGGCGAGGGCGAGCGTGCCGATGGCGGTGACGACGGTATGGCGAAGACGCATAAGAATATTCCTTTCATTCCGTTTCCATGCGGAATGTGTGTTGCCCCGCATACGCCCGCTGATGTCCGATGTCACACGAAGGGGTTCCGGAGAAACGATCCCTCGGTCGCTGTTTCGGTCGCTGTTTCGGTTGGTGGTTCGAGTCGCTGTTCGGCCCGGGGCCCGTGGGCGAAGGCGGCTGCGAGTGCGGATGTGTGCCGCGCCGTCCTACGGTCGTGGGCGCGCACCGCTCCGCTCCCGCACTGCCGTCCTACGGTCGAGGGCGCGCACCGTTCCGCTCCCGCAGCACCCCGGCGATCCGCTCGCACCAGTCGCGGGTCTCCCGCTCGAAGCCGAGACCGCGCAGGCACGTCAGATACGGGCCGATCCGGTCGCCGCGGGCGAGGAACTCCGCCTCGTCCATGCCGCCGCGCAGCCGCGTCAGCAGCTGGTCGAAGATCTCGACCTTGGCGGCGGCCACCCGCGCCCGCTCCGCCAGTTGCCCGATCACCGGTGCGGCGTCGATCCGGTCCACGGCCTGCACCTTGACCAGCAGATCGTCGCGGATGAACGACGGTTTGGACGCGGCCGCCGCAAACCGCTCCAGCTCGGCCAGGCCCTCGTCGGTGACATGGAACAGCCGCTTGTTCGGCCGGGTCTCCTGGACCACTTGGCGGCCGGCGACCAGCCCCTCCGCCTCCAGCTTGGTCAGCTCCGCATAGAGCTGCTGCGGCAGCGCATGCCAGAAATTGGCGACACCGGCATCGAACGCCTTGGCCAGCTGATAGCCGCTGTACTCGCCGTCCAGCAGCGCCGCCAGCACCGCGTGCTTGAGGGACATCTCCCCGGCCACCCCTTCCCATACTCAAGAATCTGACTAATCATAGTCGCGACTATGAGACATCGGGGCCGGGCCGCTGCCCGGTCGAGCGAGGAGGAAGAGTCATGGGGACGACCGCGGACCGCTTCAAGGCGGCAGTGGAAGCACAGGACCTGGACGCGGTGGAAGAGCTGTTCACCGAGGATGTCCGCCTGTACAGCCCGGTGAAGTTCACGCCCTTCGAGGGGCGGCCGATGGTGCTCGGACTGTTCGGGGTGCTGCTGCGGACCTTCGAGGGCTTCCATTACGTCGGCGAGCTGGCGGGCAGCGCGCAGACGGCGGCGGGGCCGGACGGCGGCTCCGCGGACTCGGCGATCCTGATCTTCCGGGCCACCGTGAACGGCAAGCAGATCCACGGCATCGATCTGCTGCAATTCGACGAGGCGGGCCGGATCAAGGAGTTCACGGTGATGGTGCGGCCGCAGTCCGCGGTGCAGGCGCTGGGTGAGGCGGTGCTGGCCGGGCTGGTCGAGGACGGGCTGGCGCCCCAGTCGTAGGGCGGGCCCGCCCGCCTCGGGGCCGGGCCCGACTCAGGGCCGGGCCCGCCTCGGGGCCGGACTCGCCTCAGGAGCTGTCCGGCCCAGGGCTTGCCCGGCTCGGACCGGGCGTCGGGTCTAGGGAAAGGCGCCCCTAGACCCGCTCCGCCTGCTCCGCCCCCTCCACCTGCTGCACCGAGATCGCGGCGGCCGGGCAGATGGCCACCGCCTCATGGACCGCTTCGTGGAGGTCGGCCGGCGGTTCGGCATCGAGGAGAAAGACGATGCCGTCCTCCTCGCGCTGGTCGAACACCTCCGGCGCGGACAGCACACAGCTTCCGGCGCCGCAGCACTTCTCCTGGTCAATGTGCACGCGCATGGCTCTCCTCACGCTGGGCCGCCCGGCCCCTGAGGACCCTTGGCGGACGGGCTGGAACGGGATGACGGAAGGCGTCGGGATGAAGGAAGGGGTCGGGATGACGGAAGGTGTCAGGACGGCGGAAGGTGTCAGGGCGGCGGAACGCGCCGGAGTGGCGGGTGGTGGTGAACGCGCCGGAGTGGCGGAATGGGCCGGGGTAGGCACTGCCGGTCGCGGGGATCACCACGCGACCGGCAGTGCGTGGACCCCGTAGATCCCCATGTCGTGACGGAACGGGACGTCCTCGAAGGGGATGTCGAGCCGCAGGCCGGGCAGCCGGCGCAGCAGCGTCTCGACGGCGATTTGCAGCTCCACCCGGGCGAGCGGCTGGCCCAGGCACTGGTGGACACCGAAGCCGAAGGCGACATGTCGGCGGGCGTCGCGCCCGATGTCGAGCGCCTCGCCCCCGGGGAAGACGTCCTCGTCACGGTTGGCGGAGTTGAGGGTGCACAGCACGCCCTCGCCGGCGCGGATGGTGCGGCCGCCGATGGTGACGTCCTCGTCGGCGATCCGCGGCAGACCGTTGTGGATGATCGACAGATAGCGCAGCAGCTCCTCGACGGCTCCCTTGATCAACGACGGGTCGGCGCGCAGCCGCGCCAGCTGATCGGGGTTGCGCAGCAGGGCGAGGGTGGACAGCGCGGTCATATTGGCGGTGGTCTCATGGCCCGCGATCAGCAACAACCTCCCCATGGAGGCGACTTCCTCGGCATCGAGATCGTCGCGGGCGACCAGCCGGCTGACGATGCCGTTGTCCGGCTCGCGGCGTTTGGCCTCGGCGAGCCGGCTCAGATAGTGCTGGAGCTCGTCCCCTGCGGTGCGCACCTCCTCGGCCGTCGAGTGGAGGCTGAGCAGGAGGCGGCTGCGGTCCTGGAAGAACTCGTGGTCGTCATACGGGACGCCGAGCAGCAGGCAGATCACCAGGGACGGCAGCGGCAGCGCGAACTCGGCCACCAGATCCGCCGAGCTGCGCCCCGTGGTCATCCGGTCGAGCAGACCGTCGGTGAGGCGCTGCACCTCGGGGCGCATCGCCTCCACCTTCTTCACCATGAAGTCGGCGGTGAGCATCCGGCGCAGCCGCGCATGCTCGGGGTCGTCCCGGCGGATGAACGTCGGTGTGGAGGTGGCGAGTTCGCGCGCGCCGGCGGTGAGGAAGGGGAAGCCCGGCCGCGACGCGTCGGCGCTGAACCGCGGGTCGCCGAGCACCTCCCGTACGTCCTGGTGCCGGGTCACCAGCCAGCAGGAGGAGCCGTCCCACAGCGTGGCCCGGGTGACCGGCTCCTCCCGGCGGGCCCGTTCGACGCCGGGTGCGGGGTCGAAGGGACAGCCGGCGGCCCGCGCGGCCGGGACGGCGAGGGGGGCGAGGCCCTCGCCCGGGCCGAAGTCGTGCGCGGCCTCGGTGCCTTGTGCAGTCGTCATGCGGCTGGTCCTTCCACGATCGGGACACGGCACTGCCGTGGCGAACGGTGCGGGTGGCGCCTCTCCTTGACGGGTTCTGCGACCTCGGTAGCCAGCACGTCAGCCGCCGTGGCCAGCGCAATCGCGGTCAGGTGGTGACTAGTTACCTAACTTAAGCAACTAACTTTCGCCACGCTAACTCACCCTGAACGGGGGAGGGAAGAGGCGATCAACGCGCACCCGAGGTTGGCTCAAACCGAGCGGCCGGCTCTCCCGGCACCGGCGTCCCGGAGCAGGGCTCCCGGTACCCCGGGGGCCGCTAAAGTGCCTGCATGCCGGACCCCGGAAGAGACCAGGACCCCACCGCCGCACTGCAAAGAGTGCTGGCCACGCTGTCCTACCTGCTCACCCGCTCCCGGGCGCACGAACGCCAGGCGGCCAGGGCGGGCGTCACGGCGGCACGCTCCGACCTATGGCTGCTGATGGCCCTGGAGGACAGCGGAGGGGTCAGCAGGGTCGGCGATCTGGCCGCCCTGCTGATGGTCGAACCGCCTCATGTGACCCGGCAGATCAGCCAGTTGGAATCCCAGGATCTGGTCGAACGCACCCCGGACTCCCTCGACCGCCGGGCCCGTCAGGTGGCGATCACGCCCCACGGGAAGGCGGTCCTCAACCGTCTCCAGCAAACCAGCCAAGCCGGTCTCCGCGAGTCCCTCGCCGGCTTCGACGACGCGGATATCGCCACCACCGTCACGGTGCTCAATCATCTGGTGGCCTATGCCCGCCGCAAGCACACGGCGGAGGAGCAGCCGCGGGGACGGGAGGCTTGAGCGGGGTGGGGCGAGGCCCCACCCCGTCCGGTGCCGGCGGCTCCGGTGCCCCGTCCGGTGTCAGGGGCTCCCCACTCCACCCCATCCCGTGTCGGTGGCCCCGCCGCCCCGTCCGGTGTTACTCGATCTCGACGCGGCCGCTGTGGCCCTGGTCCGTCGCGGTGCCGCCGTTCTTGGCGGCCTTGTCGTCCTGGCCGTCCGGGGTGCCGAGGTTGCGGCGGACCGAATCGAGGATGGTCAGGCCCTGGCCGACCAGGCCGGCAGCGATCTCGCCCAGGCCGTCGGTGCCGTTGAGGACATTGACATTGGCGTTGGCCAGGCCCGCGGAGGCTTCCTTGACGATCTGCGGGAGCTGGTCGATGAGCATCCGGTCCAGCGCCACACGGTCGTGCGAGGCGGCGGCCTCGGCCTGGATCTTCATCCGCTCGGCCTCGGCCAGCGCCAGCAGCCGGATCCGCTCGGCCTCCGCCTCGGCGGGCTTGACGACCTCGGCCACCAGCTCCTGCTGGCGCAGCCGGGCCGCGCGCTCGGCGAGTTCGGTCTGGGCGGCGAGGACCTCCTGCTGTGCGTGGGCATGGGCGAGCGGGCCGGCCTGGGCGGCGCGGGCCTGGGCACGGTCCACCTCGGCGGAGTACTCGGCCTGGACCACGGCGGTCTGCCGGGAGTATTCGGCCTGATTACGCGCGGCCTCCTGCTGCGCCTCGACCGACGCCTGGGTGGCCTGGGCCTGGGCGATCTGCGCCTGCCGCTGGATGGCCGCCTTGTGCGGGGCGGACATCGCCTCGATATAGCCCGTGTCGCCGTCGTCGATCGACTGGATCTGCAACGAGTCGACGATCAGGCCGATCTTCGCCATTTCGGTCTTGGATGTCTCCAGGACCTCGGTGGCCAGCTTCTGCCGCTCGGTGACGATCTCCTCGACCGTCATCGAACCGATGATGGAACGCAGATGACCGGCGAAGATCCGGCCGGTCAGCACCGACATCTGGTCCTGGTCGGACAGGAACCGCTGGCCGGCATTGACCACGCTCTCGGTGTCGTTGCCCACCTTGAACGCGATCACGGCCCGCACCGTCAGCGCAATGCCCTGCCGGGTCACACAGGTCTCGGCGACCTCCGACTCACACATCGCCAGCGTCAGGAAGCGGACCTTACGGAAGACCGGCAGCACGAACTTGCCGTGCCCGGTGACCACTCGGAATGGCGCGCCCCCCTGTCCACGCCTGCCTCCCGAGATCAGCATGGCTTGATCGGGGGCAGGAACGCGGTAACCGAACATCCTTTGTCTCCTCAACCGGCGTCGCCGGCATTGCCGGACAACGCATCCAATGGATCGGCCCACTCCATGACATCGACCTGGCGACTGCCACGGGACTCGATCACGAGCACGGTCGCCCCTACCGGAAGGGGCTCGGCGGACCAGGCGAGAAAAGCCTCGGTGCCGCCTCTGATCCGTACCAGGACCTCACCGGGACCGGCAGCCCCGCGCGTGCCGATCAGCAGCACTCCCGTACAGCCGATCACGGCATCGTCCTGCGCCATAGGCGGCTGCCCTCCCCCGTTACGTTCCTGGAAATCCGACCCTAGCGCTCCATCACGCGGCGGCCTATGGGGGGATGGTGGCGAGTTGGGATGCCCGGTCGCGACAGTCAAATTCCCGTTAAGGCCTCCGCGAATTCGGTGTGCAATTTCCCGGCACGGGTGCGGTGCTGGGGTGGGTGCCGGGCGTAATTCAGTGAGCGGAGGGCAAGGCGTCGAGAGCGGCGAGGATGTCGGACGGTTCGGCGCGGGCGGTGTAGTCGGTGTCGACGAAGGCCCAGCGGATGGTGCCGTCGCGGTCGATGACGTAGGTGGCGGGTATCGGGAGGGTGCGCGGATGGCCGCCGTTGACACGCTGTAGCTCAAAACCGAAGGAGTCGTACACGGCGGCCAGGTCGTCGGGCAGATCGAAGCTGAGGCCGTACTGCTTGGCGGTGTCCGAGCCGAGGTCGCTGAGCACGTCGAAGGCGAGCGCGTGCTTTTCGGTGAGGGTGAGGGACTCGTCGGGGATCTGGGGCGAGAGGGCCACCAACTGGGCGCCGCGGGCGGTGATATCGGCGTGATGCTGCTGGAGGGCGCGCAGCGCGAGGTTGCAGTAGGGACACCAGGCGCCGCGGTAGAACGTGAGCACGACGGGGCCGGCGGACAGCAGGGCGTCCAGGGTGACGGTGGCGCCGGCCGCGGTGGGGAGGCTGAAGCGGGGCGCCGTGTCACCGGCCTGCCGGGCCCGCGCTGCCTGGCCCGAGGCGGCGAGGTCACGGCCGGCTCGCTCCATCACCTCGCGGGCGGCGGCCGGGAGCTCGGGATAGCCGGTGCGGAGAAGCGTGGTGAGTTCGTCGCGAAGGGTCATTGCGGTAGGTGCTCCTGAGGTGAGGGATGGGCGCGCAGTGGCGCGAGGGCGGCGTGCACCGTGTCGGTCAGCGCCTGGGCGTCGGCGCCCGCGCGGGAGCGCAGATTGACGCCGTACGCGAGCGTCGCCAGCACCGCGGCGGAGGCGTCGAGATCGCCGTCCGCGTGGAGTTGGCCCAGGTCGTGGGCCGTGGCAAGGGCTGCTCGCATGGCTGCTTCCAGCGTGGTGTGGTGCTCTTCGAGCAGGGTGCGGATGCCGGGTTCGCCGCATTCCGGTCCGGCGTAGGCATTGGTGACCATGCAGCCCCAGCCGGCGACCGGCCCGGAGCAGCGCACCTCGATCAGACCGCTGAAGAACTCCTCGATGGCGGTCAGCCCCGAGGAGGCCGACGACAGCCGGGCGAAGGCCGGTGTCGAGTGCTGCGCTATATAGCGGTCCAGCGCCGCGGCGTAGAGACCGTCCTTGCTGCCGAACGTCGCATAGAGGCTGGAGCGGCTCACTCCGGTCGCGGTCACCAGCGCCTGGATGCCGGTCGTGGGCAGTCCCTGGCGCCAGAAGACCTGGATCGCGTCGTCGAGCACGATGTCGGGGTTGAAGTGCTTGATGTCGGGCATGGCCGGCCTGCTCGTTTCGCTGTCATGGGCGGTACGGGGTCGGGTGGCACGGGTCGGGTGGCACGGGGGTCGGGAAGTACGGGTCGGTGGTGCGGGTTCAGGTGGTGGGAGATCGGGTGGCGTGGGGGACTGGGAGCTCGCCCCCGTCGCCTCGTTGTCCGCTCCGCATCCTGGAACGGTTATTCCAAGATGCTCCGAGTCGCCTTCCCTGTCAAGGAGTTGGGGAAATCGGCTGGGGATAACTTCTGGAACCAGCCCTTCCGCGTAGGGGTCCGGTGCAGTAGGTGTCCGGCACGGAAGGTGTCCGGTATAGGAGCCGCCGGGTGATGACGCCGTCCCGTGCAGAAGCCGTCCGGCGGTCGTTATCCCCGGCGCGTGGCGGCGTCCGGGAGGAACGGCAAGAGGGCTGAAATGGCCGCGGCCAGGGCGACGTTGAGGACCAGTGCGGCCGCCAGCGCATGGCCGTATGCGCCGGTGTCGTGGTGCGCGGCGTCGCCGAGCGCGCCGTAGTAGAGGATGCCGACGAGGGCCACGCCGACCGCGCCGCCGATCTGCTGACCGGTGGAGAGCACCCCGGAGGCCATGCCCACCTCGGCGGGGCGGATGGTGCCGAGTACCGCGTTCAGCAGCGGGGTGACCAGCAGACCGTTGCCCGCGCCCACCAGGAGCAGCGTGGGTACCAGTTCCCAGGCGGTCAGGGTGGCACCGGCGTTGAGGGTGAGGGCGATCGTGCCGATGAAGCCGAGGGCGCCGGTCAGGGCGCCGAGCAGCAGCACGCGCCGGCCGAAGCGGGCCAGCCGGCCGGCGAGGAGGCTGGCGGCGAAGAAGGCGACGGCGAACGGGGTGTAGACCAGGCCGGCGCCGAGTGCGTCCATCCCCAGACCGTCCTGGAGGGTCAGCGACAAGACGAGGAACAAGGAGTTGATGCCCGCATACGTGAGGACGACCAGGGTCATGCCGACCGCGAACGGCCGCTCGCGCAGCAGCCTCAGCCGGACGAGCGGGGTGCCGCCCACGGCAGCCACCCGCCGTTCCACCAGGCCGAACGCGGCGAACGCCGGGATGCTTGCGGCCAGACCGAGCCAGGCCCACAGCGGCCAGCCGTACGCGCGGCCCTCGACCAGCGGCACCACGAGCAGCGAGAGCGCCACGGTCAGCACCACGGCGCCGGGGAGATCGAGCCGCCGGGCCTCCGGTGCCCGTGACTCGGGTACGAACCGGCCGGCGAGCAGCAGAGTCAGCAGGCCGACCGGCACATTGACCCAGAACACCGGCCGCCACGAGGTGCCGAAGAGGTCGGCGGCGATCAGCAGTCCGCCGACCAGCTGGCCGGACATCGTGGCCATGCCGATGACCGCCCCGAGCACACCGAATGCCTTCGGGCGCCGGGCGGCCGGGATCAGCACCTGGATCACCGCGAAGACCTGCGGGAACATCGCGGCCGCACCGAGGCCCTGTACCAGTCGTGCGGCGATCAGGCTGCCGGAGCCGGGTGCCAGCGCGCAGCCCACGGAGGACAGGGTGAACAGCGCCATCCCCGTCATGAACAGCCGCTTGCGGCCGAAGCGGTCGCCGAGCCGGGCACCGGTGATCAGGGCGAGGGCGTAGCTGAGCTGATAGCCCGCCAGGATGAGCTGGACATCGGCGGCGGAGGAGTGCAGATCCGCCTGGATGGCCGGGGCGGCGACCAGCACGATGAAGGTGTCGAGCACGGCCATGAACGCCCCGGCCAGCACGATGGCCAGGGCCCGCCACGGCGCCGCGGGGGAGCACGGACCGCCCGGCGGGAGGTCCGGCCGTACCGGCGCGTCCTGCTGTATCGGTGCGTCCCGCCGTACTGGCGCGTCCGGCCGTACCGGTGTGTCCGGCCGTACCGGCGCGGTATGCCGTCCCGTGGGGCCTGAGGGTGGGGTGGTCTGGGTCATGCGGCCAGCGTCGGACAGCCCCGGGCGGACATACAGAGGCCGATTATGCTGGTGTCCCCACCACCCCCACACAGGGGCTGTGCCCGGATACGCGTGCGGCGGGCCCCGGCCCCGGCCGGCCCCCGAGACCCGCGGCGAACGGGAGTTTCGATGGCTGACCTGCAACGGCGGCGGAGTCTCGCGGAGTTCCTGCGCTCGCGCCGGGAGCGGCTCACGCCCCAGGACGCGGGCATCCTCGCGGGACCGCGGCGGCGCACCCCGGGGCTCCGGCGCGAAGAGGTCGCCCAGCTCTCCGGGGTCAGCGTGACCTGGTACACCTGGCTGGAGCAGGCGCGCGACATCACCGTCAGCAGGCAGGTCCTCACGAGCCTGGCGCGCGCCCTGATGCTCAGTTCGGTCGAGCGCCGCCATCTGTTCGCGCTGGCCGGGGAACCGCTGCCGGAGCGGCCGCCGGGCCCCGGTCCCGGCCCTGCCCTGCAACGGCTGGTCGACGCACTCGAACCGAACCCCGCCTACCTCCTCGACGCCAACTGGGACCTGGTGGGCTGGAACCGTGCCGAGGCAGCGCTGATCGGCGATCCCGGGCAGCTGGAGCCCGCCGAACGCAATCTGCTGTGGCTGGTGTTCACGGATCCGGCGATGCGCGCACTGCTGGCCGACTGGTCCGGCCAGGCGCAGGATCTGGTCGCCCAGTTCCGGGCCGATGCCCGGCAGCGCTCCGGGGACCCGCGCTACGAGCAGCTCACCGGCGGGCTGCGGGAGGCGAGCGAGGAGTTCCGGGCCTGGTGGGCGGCGCATGACATCGCGGACTTCGGCAGCAGCCGCCGGACCTTTCACCATCCCCGGGTCGGGGCGCTGACCTTTGACTACGTGAAGCTGGCCGCGCTGGACGCGCCCGGTATCAAGCTCTTCGCGTGTATGCCGGCCGATGCCGCGACGACGCGGAAGCTGCCCGCGCTCCAGGAGTGCGCGGCGGGCGCGGACCCTGAGGGAGCGGAGGTCGGCCCGGCGGGCGCGGATCCTGGTGAAGCGGACGTCGGCCCGGTGGGCGCACGGTAGGACGACAGCACCCCGGGGACAGCCCTTAGGGCCACCCAGGGCCACCCAGGGCCACCTAATAAGGGCCACCCAGGGCCACCCAGGGCCACCTAAGGGCCACCTAGGGCCCCGGGTTGACGGCCACGGCCTTGAAGAAGGTGTAGTGGAAGGTCCCGTCGCCGTCCGCGGTCAGCCGCAGATCGGCGATCCCCCGGTCCCAGTCGGCGGCGGTGGTCAGACCGGCGCCCAGCGCGTCGTCCCGGACGGATTCGACCATGGCGATGAAGGTCTTCCGGGTGAAGCCCTCCACCATCGAGGGCCGGGTCCGGTCGGCATAGACCGTACGCGGCCGGATGACCACATCGCCGAATCCGGCCCCTCTGAGCAGCGGCTGCAACTGCCGTCCCAGAAGCGCATTTCCACCGGCCGCGGCCTGGAGGCGCACCTGGTGGCCGATCACCTCATGGGCGCGGTGGCTGTCCGGGTGGAAGAGCACCGAACCGTGGTCGCCCTCGATCACGGTGAGGGTCCCGCCGGGCCGCAGCACCCGGCGCAGTGCGGCCAGCGCCCGGCCGGGTGCTGGGAGATGCTCCAGCACGAAGCAGGCGAAGACGTGGTCGAACGACCGGGCAGGGAACGGGAGGTGAAACAGATCGGCGGTCCGCCACGTCACCTCGGCCCCGGGCTCCTGCGTCGCCAGGTGCGCGCGGGCCTGTGCCAGCGACTCCTCGGAACGGTCGACCGCGACGATCCGTGCCCCCGGACTGTTCCTGACCAGATGTACGGTCTGCGCGCCCACCCCACAGCCGACCTCCAGGACCCGGGAGCCGACGGGGTAGGCCGTACCGGCATGCAGCAGTGTGGCCAGGGTGTCCGCCTGGTCGCCGAGGCGCCGGGCCTCCTGGGAGGAGTAGCCGTGTACGTATGCCGTGTTCGTGTTCATGGCTTCACCGTGCCGGGACAATGGATCGGTGAACAGGTCCAATGACCGACCTGAGGAGAGGTCCATAACTCCCGCGTCCGCCGCCTCGCCGCTTGGGGCCTCTTCGTCCGCGACCTCCTTGCCCGTGGCCTCCTCGTCCGCGACCTCCTCCCCTTCTGCGGCTGCCGGTTCCTCCGACTTCCTGCAACTGCGCATCGAGGACGCGCCCGCGGGCGGCCGGTCGGTCTGGCTCGCCCGGGAGTTGCGGCGCGCGATCGCGGACGGCCGGCTGCCGGTGGGGAGCCGGCTGCCCGCGACCCGGGTGCTCGCCGCCGACCTGCGCGTCTCGCGGGGTGTGATCACCGAGGCGTACCGGCGGCTGACCGAGGACGGGCAGCTCGCCGGGCGGGGGAGAGGCGGGACCGTTGTCGTCGCCGCTCCGGTGACCACGGCGGCGAAGGGCGCGGCTGCGACGCCGTACACGCACCGGACCGCCGCTCCGGCCGCCACTGCGACCGCCGCTCCGGGCGCCGCCCCATCTCCCGCTCCGCTCGCTGCTCCGCTCCCCGCCCCGTTCACCGCGCCGCCCGGACCGGAGATCTTCGACGAGCTGCGCGCCGCGCCCGCGCGGATCGATCTCTCACCCGGCGTGCCCGACCTCTCCGCCTTCCCCCGCACGGCCTGGCTCCGCGCCGAACGCTCGGTGCTCGCCGGTCTCGCGTCCACCGAGCTCGGCTACGGGGATCCCCGCGGCACTCCGGCGTTACGGCTGGCCGTCGCCAATTGGCTTGCGCGCAACCGCGGGATCAGGGCGGACCCGGACGAGGTGCTGATCGTCGCCGGTACCGCACAGGCGCTCGGCCTGATCGCCCAGGTTCTGCACCAAGACGGGATCCCGGAGATCGCGGTGGAGGACCCCGGCTCCCTCGGAGCGCGGCAGCATCTGCGCCACTGGCAGCTGGCGACGCCGCCGGTTCCGGTCGACGAGGACGGGATACGCGTCGATGCGCTGCGGTCGAGCGGTGCGCGGGCCGTCCTGCTCACCCCGGCGCACCAGTTCCCCACCGGGGTGGTGCTCGGTGGCGGCCGGCGCCGCGAGCTGATGCGCTGGGCGGCCGACGGCGGCCTGATCGTCGAGGACGACTACGACGCGGAGCACCGCTACGACCGCGCGCCGGTCCCGGCTCTGCGCTCGCTCCTCCCCGAGCAGGTCTGCTACGCCGGCAGCGTCTCCAAGCTGCTGGCCCCCGCCCTGCGGGTGGGCTGGCTGCTGCCGCCGCCGAAGTACCGGAACGCGCTGGTCGACGCCAAACGGTTCGCGGACCTCGGCAACGCCGCACTGCCCCAACTGGTCCTGGCCCGGCTGATGGAGTCCGGTGGACTGGAGCGCGGGCTGCGACTGCTGCGCCGCCGCCATCGCCGCCGCCGGGACGCCATGATCGCGGCGATCCGCGACCGGCTGCCGGACGCGACCGTGCACGGCGCCGCCGCGGGCCTGCATCTGATGGTCACCTTCGGTCCGGACGGCTACCGGGGCTCCGACACGGACCTGGCCGCGGCCGCCCTCGCCCGCGGCGTCAAGGTCCAGCCGCTGTCCTGGCACAGCCAACGCCCGTCCCCGCCAGGACTGGTACTCGGTTATGCGGCGCGCACACCGGACGAGATCACCGAGGGTGTGGCCGTCGTGGGCAAGGTGCTGAGCAGCGGGTGACGGGGCTGTGCGCCACCGCCCGTGACGGACCGTTCCGTGCGCTCCCGCTCTCGGAGCGCACGGAACGGTGGGGTGTCGGCCCGGTGACCCGGCGGCTGCTCGGGCGCGGCGTGGCGGGGCACGGGGCGGTGCCCGCCGGTGCCGCCGGGCCGGCCGGTGGCCGGGCGGGGATCAGGGCTCGATGACTCCCGCGTGGTCGCTGGACGGCGACAGGATCGCCGACCCGGTGGAGCCGCCGGCGAACTCGGCGTCATAGCCGCCGTTGGCGAGGATGAGCGTCAGGATGAGCGTCTCGTTGAACCGGGCGACACCTTGGGCGTCGGTGGTGGCGGTGCCCACGAGGTTGCTGCCGATCTTGAAGCTGATGGTCTGGCCGGGCACGGGGAGACCGGTGACCTGATCGGTCAGCTTGGCGGTCAGGTACGGGAAGTACACGTGCGGCGGGAACAGCTTCGACAGCGCCGGGGTCGCGACCAGCGAGGTGGCGTGGACGGGCAGCAGGTAGGTGAAGCCGTTCACCAGACTGGCACTGCCACCAGGGGTGGTGACGGTGACGGTCACGGGACCGGCCGCCGCCCCGGGCGGAGTGGTGGCGGTGATCTGCGTGCCGGTGGCGTTGACGGACACCCCGGTGGCGGGGATGCCGCCGAAGTCGACACTGGCCCCGGTCAGGTTGGTGCCGTTGATCGTCACGACCGTGCCGCCCGCGATGGGCCCTTGGGTGGGGGTGATGCTGGTCAGCGTCGGGTCGAACTGGATGACGCTGACGTTGTTCCCGTTGATGTTGCTGACGTAGACCTTGTTGTTGGGGGCGACCGTCACGGCGATCGGTCCGGCACCGACGGGGATCGGGGCGCCGACGACGGTGGCGGTGGCGGTGTCGAACACCGTCACGCTGTTGGCCGCCCGGTTGGACGTGTAGGCCATCCCGTCGGCGCCGACCGCGATGCCCCACGGCTGGTTGCCGACGGCGATCGGGGCGCCGACGACGGTGTTGCTGATGGTGTTGATCACCGTCACGGTGTTCGACCCGATGTTGGCGACGTAGGCGTTGCCGTTGGGGGCGATCGCCACGAAGTTCGGCTGGGCGCCGACGGGGATCGGGGCGCCGATCACGGTGTTGGTGGCGGTGTCGATCACCGTCACGGTGTTCGATCCCCGGTTGGTGACGTAGGCGTTGCCGTTGGGGGCGACCGCGACCCCGACCGGCTGGGCGCCGACGGCGATCGGGGCGCCGATGACGGTGTTGAGGGTGGTGTCGATCACCGTCACGGTGTTCGCGGCGAAGTTGGTGACGTAGACGCGTCCGCCGGGGACGGCCGCCACCACGGCCGGCTGGTTGCCGACGGCGATCGGGGCGCCGACGACGGTGTTGGTGGCGGTGTTGATCACCGACACGGTGTTCGACCCGCTGTTGGGGACGTAGGCGTTGCCGTTGGGGGCGACCGTCAGCCAGACCGGCGTACCTCCGACGCCGATCGGGCCGCCGATGACGGTGTCCGTGGTGGTGTTGATCGCCGACACGTTGGCCGACCCGGAGTTGGCGACGTAGAGGTCGCTGCTGGGGGCGATCGCCAGCCCGACCGGGTTGTTGCCGACGGGGATCGACGTGACGGCCAGGAAGACGCTCGCCGGGACTGCCGCCAGGCTCACCTGCCCCGCAGTGGCGGACACAGCGGCCTGGCCGGGGAGTTCGGCCGTCCCCAGCAGCTCCTGCGACAGCGACTGAACATTCGTACTCATGTGGACCCCTTGTGTGGGGGGCCGTCCAGAGATCCCGCTCCGGGGCACCACAACCACAGACCACACGCGTCACAACACGGCGGGCTGCACATCCCCGAGGAGGGATGGGCAGCCCAGTGGTTCGGTGGATACTTCGTTCCCACATCGCGGGGAAGCGAAACGTCCGCCGGTGAATGACGGCGGCCGGCGCCGCCGCGCGGCTGCTCCGCTTTCCGCCGTAGGTGCCCTCGAAGAGGGGGAGTTCGCCGGCGCCGGCTGATCAGCGGAACGGGAGCGGGTGGCCTCGCTCCTCCTCCGGGCGGGGCCCGAAGATGCGCCGTTCGTCGCCGGTGATCGCGACATCGTGGATGCCCGCCTCCCGGCGCCGCATCAGACCGTTCTCGTCGAACTCCCACAGCTCGTTGCCGTAGCTGCGCCACCACTCGCCGGCCGCGTCATGGGACTCGTACTGGAAGCGCACCGCGATGCGGTTGCCGCTGTACGACCAGAGTTCCTTGCGCAGCGCGTAGTCCAGTTCGCGGGTCCACTTCCGGCGCAGGAAATCGACGATCTCGTCGCGGCCGGTGAGGAAGGTGTCGCGGTTCCGCCAGACCGAGTCCTCGGTGTAGGCGAGGGCGACCCGCTCCGGGTCGCGCGTGTTCCAGGCGTCCTCGGCCGCCTGCACTTTCTGTAGCGCGCCCGGCTCGTCGAACGGCGGGAACGGTGGGCGTGGCTCCATGGCGGACTCCCTCTCTCGGCGCGCAGCGGAAAATCGGCGCGGCAACCGGGAGAACGAGCGTTCTCCCTCGCGTCGGCTAGTGTAGAGAACGATCGTTCTCCCGCAAAGTCACCGGAAGTGTCATGGACCTCGACGAAGCCCGCGCACGGATACTCGACGCCGCGGAGAAGCTGTTCTACGACCGCGGAATCCAGTCCGTGGGCATGGACGAACTCCGCACCGCCGCCGGGGTGTCGCTCAAGCGCCTCTACCAGTGCTTCCCCGCCAAGCACGACCTCGTCGAGGCGTATCTGCGCCGCCGTGACACCCGCTGGCGCGCGTCGCTCGGCACGTACGTCGCCGGGCGTGCCGACGTCCCCGAGGTCCGGCCGCTCGTGGTCTTCGACTGGCTGTACAGCTGGTTCTCGGGCCCGGATTTCCGCGGCTGCGCCTTCATCAACTCGTTCGGTGAGCTGGGGGCGACCTCGGCGGGGGTCGGCCGCGTCGCCCGGGAGCACAAGGGCGCGCTGCTCTCCTATCTGACCGACCTGGCCCGGGCCGTACCGGTTGCCCGACCCGAAGCGCTGGCCGGGCAGTTGGCGCTGCTCGTCGACGGTGCGATCACCACGGCCGCGATCACGGGCGAGCCCGACGCCGCCCGGCGGGCCCGTGCCGCCGCCGAAGCCCTCCTGGCGGCGGCCGGCGCGGGGGAGGCGGGGAAGGCGTCCGCCCCGGCCTGACGGCGGTGCGGACGGCCGCCCCGGGCCGGCGGCGCTGCGGGACGGACGCCCGGGACCGGCGGCTCTGCGGGAGGTCCGCCCCGGCCTGATGGCCCCGCGCGACGTTCGCCGTTCGGGCGGTCTTCAGCTTGGCTTCAGGAACGGTGCGTAAGGGTGGGCCGTACGTGCTCACGGAGCGCGTCCGGCAAGTGGATCCGTCCCGGTGCCGGGGCACGTCGCCGCCCCTCGACGTCGAGGAGGCGGCCGCGCCACCCATGACCCGACCACACCACGCGCCCCACGAGGGCGAGTAGGAGGCAGGCCACCACCATGCAGCAACTCACCGCCCATGCCCGTTCCTTCGAGGCCCGCTGCGCCGAGCGCGGCGAGGAGTTCCACCGGCTCGGAGCCGGGCAGTCACCGCAGGCCCTGTTCATCACCTGCTCGGACTCCCGGGTCGTGCCCTCGCTGATCACCGGGGCGGCGCCGGGCGATCTGTTCGAGCTGCGCACCGCGGGCAACATCGTTCCCGAGTACCGCCCCGAGCACCCCGCGGGCGAGGCGGCCACCATCGAATACGCCGTGCGGGTCCTGGGCGTCGAGCACATCGTGGTGTGCGGCCACTCCCACTGCGGGGCGGTCGGCGCGCTGGTGCGCGGTGAGGATCTGTCCGGGGTGCCCGCTGTCCGGGGCTGGCTGGAGTCCGCCGCGGGGGCGCTCTTGCGCGGCGCGGGGGCGGACGCGGCGGACGCCGAGACGCCGGAACTCGCCGACGCCGTCCAGCGGCATGCGCTGGCGCAGGCGGAGCGGCTGCGGGCCTATCCGTGCGTGGCGGAGGGCCTCGCCGCCGGGCGGCTGTCTTTGGACGTCTGGTTCTACGAGGTGCATACGGGGGCCGTGCACAGGCACCGGAGGGAGACGGGGCGCTTCGCGTCGCTGTGAGCGGGCGCCCGCCCGGCCTGCCCCGGCCCCACCGGCCCCACCGTCCCCGCACTACGCACGAAGCCGTACGCGCGAAGCCCCTGCACCAGGCCGTACGCACGAAGTCGCATGCACGAAGTCGCATGCACGAAGTCGCATGCACGAGGCGTACGCAACGAGCCGCATGCGCGAAGCCGTACGCACCGAACCGGAGAGATCCATGCTCACCGCGCTCAAGCGCACCACATCCAAGCTTCCCCCGCTGAGCCCCGGCGCGTTCCGCCGTGACGCGCTCGCCTCGCTCGTCGTCTTTCTCGTCGCCGTCCCGCTGTGTGTCGGTGTGGCCGTCGCCTCGGGCGTGCCGGCCGAACTCGGCCTGATCACCGGCATCGTCGGCGGCCTCGTCGTCGGCTGTCTGCCGGGCAGTTCGTTCCAGGTCAGCGGCCCCGCCGCCGGGCTCACGGTGCTCGTCCACGAGGCCGTGCAGAAGTTCGGCATGGCCTCCCTGGGCGCCATCGTGCTCGCGGCCGGCGTCCTGCAACTGGTCCTCGGCGCGCTGCGCTGCGGCCGGTGGTTCCGGGCGATTTCCGTCGCCGTGGTCCAGGGCATGCTGGCGGGGATCGGGCTGATCCTCATCCTCGGCCAGGTGTATGCGATGGCCGATACCGACCAGCCCGGCAGCGGCCTGGGCAAGATCACCGGGCTGCCCGGCCTCGCCGCCGGCATCGCGGGCAGCCCCGAGGCCCTCACCGCGTTCGCGGTCGGCGTGGGCACCCTCGGCCTCCTCGTGCTGTGGCCGCGGATGCCCGCCAAGGTCCGAGTGGTGCCCGGCCCGCTCGCCGCCATCGCCGTCGCCACCCTCGTGACGGCGGTGTTCGCGCTGCCCGTCGCCAAGGTGGAGGTGCACGGCCTGCTGGCGTCGATCCAGCCCCCCGGCCTCGGTGAACTCGGCGGACTGGCCCAGCTGTCCGTCATCGGCACCGTGCTCGCCTTCACCCTCATCGCGTCCGCGGAGAGCCTCTTCAGCGCCGCGGCGGTCGACCGGATGACCGACGGGGCGCGCACGGACTACGACAAGGAGCTGATGGCACAGGGCGCGGGCAACACGGTCTGCGGGCTGCTCGGCGCGCTCCCGATGACCGCGGTGATCGTCCGCAGCGCGGCCAATGTGCAGGCCGGGGCGCGGACGAAGGCCTCCCGCGTCCTGCACGGTGTCTGGCTGCTGCTCTTCGCCGCGCTGTTCCCTGCGGCCCTCGGGGTCGTGCCGCTCGCCGCGCTCGCCGCCGTCCTGGTGCACGCCGGGGCGAAGCTGGTGCCCGTACGGCAGCTGCCGCAGCTGTGGCGGGAGCACCGGGGCGAGGCGGTGATCCTCGGGGTGACCGCGGGGGCGATCGTCTTCACCAACATGTTCGAGGGAGTGCTGCTCGGCCTGCTGCTCGCTGTCGTGAAGACCGCCTGGGACACCTCGCATGTGCAGGTCGACGTGCGGGAGTTGACCGGGGGGCGGACCCCCGTCTCGCTCAGCGGCAATGCGACCTTCCTGCGGCTGCCCAAGATCCTGGACGCGCTGGAGGCGCTGCCCCGCGACAAGCCCGTCGAGCTGGACCTGACGGAACTGCGGCACCTGGACCACGCCTGCCGCACCGCGCTGGACGGCTGGACCGCGCAGCACAACGGCGCGGCGGCCGCGGCCCCCGAGGACCGCCCGGCCGCGGTGACGGCCGGGCAGCCCACCGGCGGAACACCGCAACGCGGCTGATCCGGACGCACCCTGAACGGTCCCGGCGACAACTGTCCGCCGGGGCCGGTCGCGTCTTCAGGGACCGGTCGCGTCCACACGGCCGGTCACGGCCTCAGGACCGATCACGCCCTCAGGACCGGCCCCGCCCCCTCAGGGCCGATCACGCCTCACGGCAGGTTACACCCCACGGCAGGCCACTCCCGCACAGCGCGTCGCCTACCCCAGCGCCCGCTCCAGGCACCCCAGCGCCGACGTCAGTTCCTCCGCCGTGATGGTCAGCGGCGGGGCGAGCCGGATCGTCGACCCGTGGGTGTCCTTGACCAGGACGCCTTCCTTCAGCAGGCGTTCGCTGATCTCCCGGCCGGTGCCGAGTGCGGGGTCGATGTCGACGCCGGCCCACAGGCCGCGGGCGCGGAAGCCGGTCACGCCCTTGCCGGTCAGCGCGGCCAGACCGTCGCGGAGCTGCGCGCCCAGCTCGGCGGCGCGGCGCTGGAACTCTCCGGTGGCGAGCAGCTCGACCACGGCGGAGCCGACCGCGGCCGCCAGCGGGTTGCCGCCGAAGGTCGAGCCGTGCTGGCCGGGGCCCAGCACGCCGAGCACCTCGCGGCGGGCGACGACCGCGGAGACCGGGACAATGCCGCCGCCGAGGGCCTTGCCGAGCAGCAGCATGTCCGGCACCACGGACTCGTGCTCGACCGCGAGGGTGGTGCCGGTGCGGCCCAGACCGGACTGGATCTCGTCGGCGATGAACAAGCACCCGGCCCGCCGGGTCAGTTCGCGGACGCCGGTGAGATAGCCGTCGTCGGGGATGACGACGCCCGCCTCGCCCTGGATGGGCTCGATCAGCACGGCGGCCGTCGTCTCGTCCACGGCCGCTTCGAGCGCGGCGAGATCGTTGTACGGGACGGTGCGGAAGCCGGGGGCGAAGGGGCCGAAGCCGATACGGGCCGTGTCGTCGTCGGAGAAGCCGACGATGGTGGTCGTCCGGCCGTGGAAGTTGCCGCCGGCCACCACGATCGTCGCCCGGTCCGCCGGGACGCCCTTGACGTCGTACGCCCACTTGCGCGCGACCTTGATGCCGCTCTCCACCGCCTCGGCGCCGGTGTTCATCGGCAGCACCATGTCCAGGCCGGTCAGCGCGGCGAGGCCCTCGGCGAAACCGGCGAGGCGGTCGTTGTGGAAGGCGCGGGAGGTGAGGGTGAGTTGGTCGAGCTGGCGGTGTGCGGCCTCGATCAGTGCCGGGTGGCGATGGCCGAAATTGAGCGCCGAGTAGCCGGCCAGCATGTCGAGATAGCGGCGCCCCTCGACGTCCTCGACCCAGACGCCCTCGGCGCGCGCGACCACCACCGGCAGCGGGTGGTAGTTGTGCGCGAGGACCGGGCCCTCGGCCTGGATCAGCTCCGCGGACGAACGGGGAGCGGCCTGCGCGGGGACGGTACGGGTGGGAGCGGTCATCAGCGAATCTCCTGGGTGCAGCACTTGATGCCACCGCCGGCCTTGTGGAACTCGGAGAGGTCGACGGGGACGGGGACATAGCCGTGCGCGACGAGCTGGGTGATCAGGCCGGCCGCCTGCGGGGCGACGAAGACATGGCGGCCGTCGGAGACGGAGTTGAGGCCGAACGCCATCGCGTCGTCCCGGGTGGCGAGCACCGCCTCGGGAAACAGCCGCCGCAGCACTTCACGGCTGCCGGTCGAGAACGCCCCGGGGTAGTAGGCGATGTTCGCCTCGCCCGTCTCCGCCGTCTCCTCCAGGACGAACAGCGCGGTGTCCAGGTGGTAGAAGTACGGGTCCACCAGTTGCAGGCCGATCGTCGGTACGCCGAAGAACTCCTGCACCTCGCGATGCGCGGCCGGCGTGGTGCGAAAGCCCGTACCCGCCAGGATGTAGCGGCCGGCCGGTACGAGGTCGCCCTCGCCCTCGCACAGCGACTCCGGCCGGTAGACGTCGTACCCGGCCGCCTTGAACCACGTCTCGTACTCCGTGGACTCCGGCCGCCGCTGCGGCGCATGGAAGGACGAGCCGAAGACCCGGCCGCCCACGACGACCGCGGAGTTCGCCGCGAACACCATGTCGGGCAGCCCGGCCACCGGGGGCACGGTCTCCACCGTGTGCCCGTGGTCGCGGTAGGCGCCCATCAGCGTCTCCCACTGGCGCCCCGCGAGGGCGGTATCCACCTGTGCGTCCGCACGCATCCACGGATTGATCGCGTAACGCACATCGAAGTGTCTGGGCTCGCAGACCAGATAGCGCCGGGGGCGCGACACACGACTCATCGGCACGGGAGGATCCCTTCGCTCCTACGGGACATACGGGGTGACCGGGCGTTACTGAAGGTCACCCGGGGTGCTTCCACGGTAAGGAGCGATGGATTTGGGCCACAAGAAACAAATGCTGCTCGTCAGCGCAGGAAACGAGCGTGTTCAGGCGGCTCCACGCTGGATTGCTGCGCACTCCAGCGCACGCCGGAGCGATTCCGCGCCGTTCGCCCTCGCGTCAGGGGGCGGAGCCCCCGGAGGACTGGCGGGCGCCCGCCTCCGGGCTGTCCGGCAGGAGGTGGGACAGCACCATGTAACTGATCGTCTTGCGGATGAACGGCTCGGCCCTGATGCGTTCGAGCACCTCCTCGAAGTGCTCGACATCGGTCGCCCGTACGTGCAGCAGCGCATCGGCGCCGCCGGTCACGGTCATCGCCGCCGCGATCTCCGGATGGTTGCGCACGACCTCGGCGAGCCGGCGGGGCGGCGCCGCGCTGTCGCAGTACACCTCGACGTACGCCTCGGTCAGCCACCCCAGCGCGGCCGGGCGGACGGTGGCGGTGAACCCCGTGATCACGTTGTTCTCCCGCATCCGGTCCACCCGGCGCTTCACCGCGGTGGACGACAGCCCGACCGCCGCACCGATCTCGGCAAAGCTCGCCCGGCCGTTGTCGATCAACGCCGCAACGATCTTGCGGTCGAGGTCGTCGAAGGGCGCGGCCTTGTTGGTCACTGGGCCTCCCGATTCATCCCGGTCCATCCCGCTCCGTCTCCGTCGCGGTCGCCCTCACGGTAGCGCCGACACCCCGCCCCGACCGCCGCCGGACCACTGCTTCCGCCGCAACCCTTTGCAGGTCACGGGCATGAACCAGGTCCTGGCGCCGCGTGCGGACCTTGGGGCCCTGCGCACGGGACGCCCCGTGCGGGCGAGACGGGTGGCGAACCGTGGGAGGAGAGGCCGGGCCGTGCAGGGAATGGTGAGCGACGGCAGGTCCAGTGAGGCACTTACGCGGGGGTTGGCGCGGCGCGGCTTTTCGCTCTGTCACCGTTCCATCACAACCCGCACACTCCGCCCTCACGCGCCGCATGATTGCCCCCTCAACCATCTGTGGGGGGACCCCATGCACAGTCGAACCGCAACCGTTACCGCCACCGCGGCCCTCGCTCTCGCCACCGCACTGACCGCCTGCTCCACCACAACGCCGGACGAGCACACCACCCCGGCAGTCGGCTCCAAGCCGACTGCCGCCCGCGAATCCACCGCCGCTGCTAATAAGCCCGCTGGGCTCCTCGCCCTGGGCAGCCCCTCATCATGGGCCGCCGACGGCAGGAGCGGCAGTACGACCGTCCTCAGCTATCGCCAGCCCGTCACCGGGATCGAACCTCCCAGCTCCTCCGGCGAGGCGGACGAGGACTGGGGCGCGTTGGAGGTCAAGGTGTGCACCAAGGAGGGCAAGGTCGGCGTCACCCAACAGCCCTGGTCCGTGGCATTTGGCGACGGCGCGAGGGTGACGACGACAGGGCAGTCCGGCGGTGACTTCCCGCGCCCTGAGTATCCGCAAGAGGCGATCGTGAAGCCGGGCGACTGTGTGCGCGGACTGCTCATGTTCCCCGCTCCGAAGGGGCAGCGGCCTGAGCGGGCGATCTACGCGCCGGAAGGCATGGACCCAGTTGAGTGGCAGATTCCGGTGAAGTAGCCCTCCTCGTGGAGGGGTTGGCCGGTGCGCTGTCGCAGGCTGGTGTGTCAGGTGGGCTCCACGCGATGCAGCCCCGCCCGGCGGACGACCTCCGGGCCCAGCTTTGCCGCTCGGGTGACGAGGGCGGGGCCGTCCCAGTCCGGGGGCCAGCCGTGCCACAGGCGGAGTGTGCCGTTGACGACGACCGCGGTGATCTGGTCGCGGTTCGCGAGGCGGACGAGTTCCCAGCGCAGGTCGTAGGAGGGGGTGAGTTCGGGGACGTCGAGGTTCACGAGGAGGAAGTCGGCGGCCTTGCCGACGGCGATCTCGCCGGTCACCTTGCCCAGTCCGAGGGCGTCGGCGCTGCGGGAGGTGGCGTGCTCCAGCCACATCCGGCCGGCGCCGCAGGACGAGTCGCCCGAGGCCATGCCGTAGGCCAGTCGTTGTGCGGTCTCCCCGGCGTCGATCAGCCGGAAGCCGTCGGCGCGGGTGCCGTCGGTGCCCATGCCGAAACGCACGTCCATCGCGGCCAGCATCGTGGCGTGCGCGACTCCGTTGCCCTTCCAGGCGCTGGCCACCGGGTTGTAGCTGATCGCGGCACCGGAGTCGGCCAGCAGCCGCATCTCCGAAGGGGTGAGGAGGGTGGCGTGCGCGCCCAGGGTGTGCGGGCCGAGCGCGCCGAGGTGGTGCAGATGCTCCAGGGGGCGGCGGCCGACGGACTTCAACGAGCGTTCGACGGAGGCGAGATGCTCGTTCACATGGATCTGGAGCACCGCGCCGGCCTCCGCGCACAGGTCGGCGGTCTTCTTGATGACCTCGCCGGGTGCGTCCTCGGGGACGGCGATCGCCAGTGAGGGGTGGATCAGCGGATGCCCCTCCCACCGCCCCAGGTGTGCCGGGCCGCCGTCGCCGCTGGAGACGATCTTGGACAGTACGCACCGGATACCGGCTTCCTCCGTCCCCTGCGCGACCACCCGGACGTCCACGGGGGCACGGGTCCCGGCGTCGGCGACGGTGGTGAAGCCGCCCCGAAGAGCCTCCAGCGCGGCCAGCTTCGCCGAGACGTAGGCGCTCTCCTCGTCCAGCGCGTGTTCCAGCGGCTCCCATATCGTCTTGAAGATCTCCGAGGGCTGTCCGAAGGACTGGGCCTTGCCGAAGCTCTGGGTCAGATGATGGTGCGCGTCCACGAAGCCGGGCATCAGCAAGTGGCCGTCCAGGCGGATCGGCTGAAGGCCGGGGTGCGCGGCGATGAGCTGTGGTGCCGGTCCGATCTTGCGGAACTTTCCGTCCTTGACGAGCACGGCCTGGTGGCGCACCGGACCGTCCGGCAACAGCAGCAACTCGGGCACCAGGAGGTGCTGTCTGCCGTGGAATTGTTCGGGCCGGGGGGTGGCTTTGCTGTGGGGGCTGTGGGGGCTGTCGGGGCTTTGAGGGGCGGCCATTGCCGTAGCGCCGGTGCCTCCGAGGCCCGTTGTGCCGAGGAGGCTGCCTGCGCCGGTCAGGCCCGCACCGACGAGGAATTTCCGCCGTCGGAAGGTGCCGCTTCCCGGCGCCGGCTCCGGCCCTGTCTCCGGCCCCGGTTCTGGCCCTGGTTCCGGCGCCGGTTCGGCTTCCGGGTGCCCGTCCTGGGGGACGTCGTGATCCTGATCCTGATCCTGCTGCTCGGTCGGAGCCTGCTGCTCGTTCGCCAACCCGCTCGCCTGCTTCCCGTACTTCGGTGCGTGGGTGTCCTGTTCGCTGAGCCGTCCCCGGGGTGGCCTGACCTTAGGACCAGCGCGGAATTGGAACAAGGGTTCCGGCATGCGGGATTTAGTGGAGGGGAGGGCAGGTGGCGGAAGTCGCGCCGGGGTCCGGCAAAGTCCTGGTCATGGGCTGCGTGCGGGGCGTACGGGGTGGCGTAGCCTCGCCGAAATGTGGGCCGGAGCCGGGTGCGTGGGCCCACGGTCCCCGCCGGAATCCGCATGGGATCCTGGTGTGTCATGGATCTGCCGGACGGACGGTGGACGTGCGGCGATGACAAGGGTGCACCGATGAGACTCTGCTTCCTGGTGGAGGAGCAGTACCGCCATGACGGCATGCCGCTGGATGTGATCCGCCAACTCGGCGCCTGGGGCCACCAGGTGGACGTGCTGTGGCCCGGCCGCTCGCTGATCCCCATATCCGAGGCCATCCGTGCGGGCAGCCACGATGCCTGGGTCCTCAAGACCGTCTCCGGCGGCCCGGGACTGACGCTCCTGGAAGCCGCCGCCTCCGTCGGGCTGACGACGGTGAACGATGCCCGGGCGATCCGTGGCGTACGGGACAAGGCGCTGGCCGCGGTGATCGCCCGCAGCAGCGGGCTGCCCGTCCCCGTGACGTATGCGGCGGCCCGTCCCCAGGAGTTCGCGGAGATACCCGAGGCGGAGTTCCCCCTCGTGGTGAAGCCCGCGGACGGCAGTTCCGGGCGCGCCGTCCGGCTGGTGGCGACGCCGGACCGGCTGCTGGATCCCGTGGAGCCGCATGACGCAGGGGCCCCGGGCGCGCCGGGCGGCGGGCTGCTCATCGCCCAGCCCTATGTGCCCAACTCCGGTACGGATCTGAAGGTGTACAGCGTCGCCGGGCAGCTGTACGCGACCGAGCGGTGCTCCCCGCTGCATCCCGCCCATGCCGTACGCGAGCGGCAGGTCCCGCTCACCCCGGAGATCGCCCGGATCGCTGCCGAGATCGGGACGGTGTTCGGTCTCGATCTCTACGGGGTCGACATTCTGCTCGGACCCGACGGACCGGTGGTCGTCGACATCAACGACTTCCCGAGCTTCCGTCAGGTGCCGGACGCGGTCGCCCGGGTGTCCGCCGCGGTGCTGGAGCTCGCCCGTAACGGGACGGCAGGGCAGGGGGGCGGGTTCCCCACTGCCGGGTCCCTCACTGCCGGGCAGGCGACCACCGGGCAGGCGACCACTGGGCAGCCGATCACCGGGCAGCCGACCGCTGGGCAGCCGAGGGCGACGCCCGCCGCTCCCGCCACCGCGCCCGCCCCGTCGACGCAGGCCCCCACGCCCCCGTTCACCGTCCCGCCCGCACCATCCGCCCCACCTGCCGCCGCCCCGCGCCCCCGTCCCGCCGCCTCGATCGGTGGCGGCCGATGAAGGTCGGTCTGGTCACCGCGGATGCCGGCCATCCGCTGTTGGCCGCGGTCACCGAGCTGCTGACCCCGGGGCACCGGGTCGAGTGGCTGGATCCGGGCGGCGAGGTGCGGGACCTGGACCTGTCCTCGCTCGCCGATGTCTATCTCCTCAAGGCGCGGACGCCGCGCGCGCTGGCGCTGGCCGCTCTCCTGGAGGAGCACGGCGCTCCGGTGCTCAACTCCGCGGCGGCGACCGCGCGGTGCCAGGACCGTGTCGAGATGGCCGCGGTCGCCCGCGCGGCCGGGCTGCCGTTCGCGGGCACCACCTCCGTACCCACGCTCGGGCAGCTGGCCGCGGCAGGCGCACCGGACGGTCCGCTGGTGATCAAGAGCCGGTTCAGCCGGCGCCATGACCTCGTGGCCCGTGCCGACGGCGCCGTACGGCTGCGGGAACTGGCCGCCGCCTGGCCCGACGAGCCGGTGGTGGTGCAGGAGTTCACCGTGAACAGCGGCTGGGACCACAAGCTGTGGGTGGTCGACGGGCGGCTCTTCGCCGGGCTGCGCCGCTCGGAGCTGGCCCCGGACGGCCGTGGGCCGACGCTGCCGCTGCCGGTCGGCGACCTGCCCGCCGGCTGGACGGATGCCGCGCTCCGGGTCGGCGAGATCTTCGGCCTGGACGTCTACGGCGTCGACCTCCTCGACGCCGGCGGTGGTGCGCCCCTCATCGTGGACATCAACGCCTTCCCCGGCATCCGCGGCCAGGCCGGTGCGCCGGAGGCGCTGGCGCAGCTTGCCCTGCGCACCGCGGCGCACGGCCGGAGCCGTGGCATGGACGAAAGAAAAGTGCCGGAAGTCAGCCAGAAATAGCCCCGGTTCGGAGCTCACCGAACCGAAGTGGAGCGGAGGCGGAAGGTCCCCCTCCGTAAGGCCTAAGGCGCCGACCCCTGGGGTAGCGCTGCCCCGTCTGGAAGGCGTGGTTCCACGTGCCTTCCTTCCGTACGTATGGGGAGAGGCCAGTAACGGTGACACAGCCATTCGAATTGCCCCACTTCTATACGCCCTACCCGGCGCGGCTGAACCCGCATCTGGAGACGGCGCGTACGCATTCCAAGAAGTGGGCCCGCACCATGGGGATGCTGGAGGGCTCGGGCATCTGGGAGGAGAAGGACCTCGACGCCCACGATTACGCGCTGCTGTGCTCCTACACCCACCCGGACTGCGACGCGGATGCGCTCTCGCTGGTGACCGACTGGTATGTCTGGGTCTTCTTCTTCGACGACCACTTCCTGGAGATGTTCAAGCGGACGCTCGACCGGGAGGGCGGCAAAGAGTACCTGGACCGGCTGCCCGCCTTCATGCCGATGGATCTGACGGCGCCCGTCCCCGAGCCGACCAACCCCGTCGAGGCGGGACTCGCCGATCTGTGGGCGCGCACGGTGCCGCATATGTCCATGGCGTGGCGGCGGCGCTTCGCCGAGAGCACCGAGCATCTGCTCAATGAGTCGCTGTGGGAACTGTCCAACATCAACATCCACCGGGTGCCCAACCCCGTCGAGTACATCGAGATGCGCCGCAAGGTCGGTGGCGCGCCCTGGTCGGCGGGACTGGTGGAGTTCGCGACCGGCGCCGAGGTGCCGGCGGCCGTCGCCGGATCCCGCCCGCTGCGAGTGCTGCGGGACACCTTCTCCGACGGTGTGCACCTGCGCAACGACCTCTTCTCCTACCAGCGGGAGACGGAGGAGGAGGGTGAGCTGAGCAATGGCGTCCTGGTGCTGGAGACCTTCCTGGACTGCACCACCCAGGAGGCCGCGGACGCCGTCAACGACCTGATCACCTCGCGGCTCCAGCAGTTCGAGAACACCGTGGTCGCCGAACTCCCCGCACTCTTCCTGGAGAAGGGCCTCGATCCGAAGTCCTGCGCGGATGTGCTGGCGTACGCCAAGGGGCTCCAGGACTGGCAGTCCGGCGGCCATGAATGGCATATGCGCTCCAGTCGCTACATGAACGGCGGCGGCTCGGCGGCCGGCACCTCGCAGCCCTGGTCGCCCTTCTCCTTCGGCGGACTCGGCACCTCGGCCGCCGATCTGAAGACGGCGCTGGCCACGGCCGGTGCGCACCGTATCCGCAGCTCCACCCATGTCCCGCACCAGAAGGTCGGCCCCTCGCGCATCCCCGACCTCGCCATGCCGTTCACCACGACCCTCAGCCCGCACCTGGAGGGGGCCCGCCGCCGCGTCGTCGAATGGGCGCACCGGATGGGCATCCTCGGCCCGCAGCCCGGGGTGCCGCTGTCCGACGTCTGGGACGAGCCCGCGATGATCCGCTACGACCTGGCGCTGTGTGCGGCCGGCATCCACCCGGACGCCACCCCCGAGCAACTGGACCTGGGCGCCGCCTGGCTGGCCTGGGGCACGTACGCGGACGACTACTACCCCCAGGTCTTCGGCCGGACCCGCGACATCGCCTCGGCCAAGGTGTGCACCGAGCGGCTGTCCTCCTTCATGCCGCTGGACTCCCCGGCCGAAGCGCCGGAGCCGGTCAACGCCATGGAACGCGCGCTGGGGGACCTGTGGACCCGTACAGCGGGACCGATGACGCCCGAAGCGCGCCGGTCGTTCCGTGAGGCCATCGACACGATGACGGCCAGCTGGCTCTGGGAGATCGACAACCAGATCCTGAACCGCATCCCCGATCCGGTCGACTACATCGAGATGCGCCGCGCGACCTTCGGCTCCGACCTCACCATGAGCCTGAGCCGCATCGGCCACGGCCGGCAGGTCCCGCCGGAGGTCTACCGCTCCGGCCCGCTGCGCTCACTGGAGAACGCCGCGGCCGACTACGCCTGTCTGATGAACGATGTCTTCTCGTACCAGAAGGAGATCGAGTACGAGGGCGAGGTCCACAACGGCATCCTGGTCGTCCAGAACTTCTTCGACTGCGACTACCCGACCGCGCTGCACATCATCCATGACCTCATGACGTCGCGGATGCAGGAGTTCCAGCATGTCGCCGCCCATGAACTCCCGGTCGTCTACGACGACTTCGACCTCTCGCCGGGGGCCCGCAAGGCGCTCGACGGCTACGTCCACGAGCTGGAGAACTGGATGGCCGGCATCCTCACCTGGCACCAGGGCTGTCTGCGCTACATCGAGCCCGAGCTGCGTCACCCGACGGGTTCGCCGGGGTGGCTGGGCGCGCCGGACGGGCTGGGCACGTCGGCCGCCCGCGCCTTCCTCCGGCCGTCGGCCGTGAGCGTGGGGTAGGCGGCGGCGAGCGGGGTGATACGGGGCGGCCCGGTGCTGCCGGTCCGGTCCGCCCGGGTCGCCCGGCCTCCGCGGGGTGACCGGGGCGGGCCGGGTGCCGCCTCCGCGGGCCGTCGGCCCGTATGCGCCCGTGCCCCCGCCGTGCGCGGTACCGCGTCATGTGCCATCGACCTATGGTTCATGACCCCGTGCGTACGGGGCGAGCGGCGAGGGGGCGGGCGATGGCGGCAGGGAGTTCTCGGGGCGGCGCGGCAGGCGGTTCGGCGTCCCGGCGGGCGCAGGAGGCCCGCCGGCAGGAGCGGCTCTTACGCGAACAGTGGCAGGCCGCCCGGCAGCGGGCCGAGCGCTGGGAGGCGGCGAGCGAGGGGGAGCGGCGGGTCGCCGCCCAGCTGCTGATGCTGGCCGGCCGGGGCTGGCGGCTGCTGGTGGACCGGCGCTGGCCCGGCACCCGCGCGGCCAATGTGGACATGCTGCTGATCGGCCCCGGCGGTGTCTTCGTCATCGACGTCAAGAACTGGCGGGCCGCGCCGGAGACCTCGGGGGGCCGGCTGCGGGCCGGGGGATTCTCGCGCGACGAGCACCGGCGCAAGCTGCTCGCGGTCACCAAGGCCGCCGAGAGCGCGGTGGCGTCCCTGGGGATGTCGCCGGTGGCGGTGCGTCCGCTGCTGGCCTTCGCGGGGCAGCGGGTCGACGCGGAGCTGGGCCGGATACGGCTGCTCGGGGAGCACGAGATCGGCCCGGCGCTGCTCTCGGAGCGCACCCGGCTGTCCGCGGGATCGGTCCGCGCCCTCGCCGACCACCTGGCGCGGGTCTTCCCGGAGTACGAGGACCCGGCCGCCGCTCCGGCCTCAGCCGCCACCCCGGGCGCGGGCGCGACCCCGGCCTCGGACGTCTCCACGTCACCGGGCGCCACCACGCCCTCCCCGGCCACCGCCGCCCGGCCGCCGGCCGCCGGGGCCGACGGCCTCTTCGACCTCGACGGGCTGCGGGAAGCCGCCCTCGACGAAGCGCGCCGGGCCCCCATCGAGCAGTGGATGACCTTCCTCGACCCCGACCAGCTCGCGCTGGTGCGGCGCAACTGGGCCGGTCCCGCCCGGATCAGCGGCCCGGCCGGCACCGGCAAGACGGTCGTCGGCCTGCACCGAGCGGCTTATCTCGCCCAGCGCACCAACGGCCGCGTCCTGTACGTCACCTTCGCCAACAACCTGCCCCGCGTACAGAGCACCTTCCTGAAGACCATGGCCCCCGCGGTGGCCGACCGGATCGACTTCCGCAGCCTGCACTCCTGGGCGCGGGACTATCTGCGCGGCCGCGGCGTGCCGGTCCGTCTGCACAAGGAGAAGGCGGAGACGGCCTTCAGCCTCGCCTGGAAACACGTGGGGCGGAACAGCTGTCTGACCGAGATCGATCCGCTGCACCCCTACTGGCAGGAGGAGATCAACTACGTCATCAAGGGCCGCGGCATCACCTCCTTCGAGGAGTACGCGGTGCTCGCCCGCCGACGCCGCCGGGCCGGTCTGCGCCGCCCGCACCGGCAGGCCGTGTGGGCGCTGTACGAGGCGTACGAGGCCCAGCGCATCGAGCGCGACGTGCACGACTTCAACGATGTGCTCTCCCTCGCGCTCGCGGAGGCGGCCGGCCGCACCGGTCACAGCGACTACACCGCCGTCGTCGTGGACGAGGTCCAGGACCTGACCCTCGTCGGGGTGCGCCTGCTGCACGCCCTGGTCGGCGACAGCCCCAACGGACTGCTGCTGGTGGGGGACGGCCAACAGGCCGTCTACCCGGGCGGGTTCCGCCTCTCGGACGCGGGCATCGACATCCGCGGGGACCGCGGACAGGTGCTGCGGGCCAACTACCGCAACAGCAAGGACATCGTGGACACCGCGCTCTCCGTGGTCGCCGAGGACGCCTTCGAGGACCTCGACGGGCTGCGCACCCCCGGCCGGCGGGACGTCGACCTGACCTACCACGACGGCCAGGTACAGCGCGCGGTGCTGCCCACCCTCGCCGCGCATGACGCGGCGCTGCTGGCCGCGCTGGGCGCCCTGACGCCGCAGCAGCTCGCCGACTCCGCCGTGCTCTGCTCCGCCAAGCGCGGCATCGAGCACTACCAGCGCCTGCTCACCCGGGCGGGCCTGCGCGTCTGCCCGCTGGAGCAGTACGACGGGCACCCGGTCGAGGCCGTGAAGCTGGGCAGCTACCGCCGTGCCAAGGGCCTGGAGTTCAAGCGCGTCTATCTGCCGCAGCACGATGCCGATCTGCCGCAGGGGAACCCGGTCGGCGGCCCGTCCACCGAAACGGCCGATGAGCGCGGCGAGCTGGCCCGCAGTCAGCTCTTCGTCGCCATGACCCGCGCCCGCGACGTCCTCTGGCTGGGCAGCATCAGGCCGCCGCAGGAGAAGTGAGCCGGGGGCGGCGGCGTACGGGGTACCGCGCGTCGCGGGCCGGGCGGGACGGTGCGGTCGCGCCCCGGCCCCGTGGATTCCTCCCGGTGATGCCGCCGGGCGGTGGATATCCCGGCCGGGGTGAATATCCCGAGATGTCGTCGGGAACCCCACATGGCGAAGTCCCGCACGGGCGTGACCGGGGCCGGACCGCCGCCCATGGCTGACAAGGAGTTCCCACTGTGCGACGCCTGACCGCTTTCCTTGGCACCGCGGCCATCGTCGGGGGGCTGGTCGTGTTCGCCCCACCCGGCGCGCACGCCATCACCGGCATCATCACGTACCACACCCGGCCCGGAAACCGGGTGTACGAGATCCTCGATCCCGGCGACGACCACTGCTACGGCGTGGGCGACGGGTCCGGCGTGGTGGAGAACGACACCCCCACCGACCTGGTCCTGTACAACGGGCGGGACTGCACCGGATCCGTGGTCACCGTCGTGCCTCACCGCACGTGGAAGAACGCGCGGTTCGGGAGCCTGCAACTGAGCTCGCGCGGTCCGATGGAAGAGCCGGTGGACGACGACTACACCGACCGGCCGGAGGAGCCGCAGCCTCCCAGGAGTTCGCAGGGCCCGGACGAGCCGGAGACTTCCAGGACCTCGCAGAACCCGGACGAGTCGGATCGCCCCGCGGATTCCGAGAGGCCCGAGCGCTCCGACAGCCCCGACAGCCCGGTGGACCCGGTGAACTCGGCAGGGCACGCGAGTCCGCGAGCCGCCCGCTGAGGTGAGTGCGCCGGTGCGGAACCCGGAGGCAGGCCGGGTGCCGCGCCCGCGCACACTCCACCTGGCGCCCGGTAGGCCGATGGCCCGCCGGGCGCCGGGCGTGTCGGCTCGGCGCCCGCCTCCTTCGCCGCGGACCGGATCAAGAGCCCGCCACTGAGTCTCCGACTGCGTGCCCGTGCTCTTCCGCGAAGGCGCGGAAGCTGCGCGGCGGGCGGCCGGTGAGGCGCTCGACGGTGTCCGTGACGCGGTCTTCGGCGCCGTCGGCGATGGCGCGGTCCAGGCCGGCCAGCAGGGCGGCGAACTCTGCGGGCAGGCCGGCGGCCAGGCGGTCGCGCAGCTGCTCGTAGGTGAGGGGCCGGTGGTGTACGGGCCGGCCGGTGACCGTGGTGAGGGTGGCCGCGATGTCGTCGTAGCTCAGTGCCTGCGGGCCGGTGAGCACCAGATCGTGCGCGGGCGGCGGTTCGTCGGTGAGGGCGCGCACGGCGACGGCGGCGATGTCGTCCGCGTCGATGAAGCCGACGCGGCCTTCGCCGGTCGCGGACCGGATGACGCCGTGGGTGCGGATGCTCTCCGCGTGCAGATGGTGGTCGGTGAAGTTCTGCATGAACCAGGAGGGCCGCAGCACCGCCCACTCATCGAAGAGGCCCGGGAGGGCCGCATGCACCTGGCCCACCATCGGGCCGCCGGCGGGGAGGGCGGAGGAGCTGAGGAGGACCGCGCGGCGGACACCGGCCGTACGGGCCCGCTCCAGGAAGGGCAGCATGACGGCGGCCGGGTCCGGGGCCCCGACGGGCGGGACGAGATAGATCCGGGCCACTCCTCGCAGGGCGGCGTCGTGCGTGGCGGGGTCGTCCCAGTCGAAGCGGACGGCCCGTGCGCCGGGCAGCTCGGGGGCACGGCGGGCGGCGGCTCTGACGGGGTGGCCGAGCGCGGTGAGCCTGGGCACGATGCGGCTGCCGGTGTTGCCGGTGGCGCCGGTGACCAGGATGGTGTCGTGGCCGGTCCGGGGGTCGTGGTCGGCCCGATGGCCCTGGCCGGTCCGGGTCTCGCGGCTGGTCCGGGTGTCGTGGTCGGTCATGGTCGCTCCGTCAGGACGTAGTGGTGAGGGGCGACTTCGCCGCACTCATGGAGGCCGGGACCATCAGGGGGTTCCAGTAGTCGCGGTAGTGCGTGAAGCGGCCGTTCACGACCGTCACCACGGCGATGTACGGCATCTCGTACGGGGCGCCGGTGGCCACGATCCGGCCGACGGCGCGCATTTCGACGACGAGGGTGTCCGGGGCGTCGGTCCGGTGGATCTCCAGGTGGGGGAAGGCGTGGACGTCGACGTGATCGGGATAGTCCTGCATGTACGCGGCGACCGCCGCCCGGCCCTCCAGCCGCTGCGGATAGCCGTCCGGGGCGAAGGGGAACTCGAAGACCGCGTGCTCGTCGCACAGGGCCACCCAGCCGTCGATGTCCTTGTCCAGAAGCAGTTGCAGCCCGTGGCGGTAGACCTCCGCCGGTGCCGTGGGGGTGACGGGGGTGCCGCGTTCGCTGTCGTTCATGGGGATGCCTCGCCTCTACACTGGGGGCACAATGTGGACCGATGGTCCGTTTAGTCGTTGCCGCAACTATACGGACCGACGGTCCGTTTCGTAAAGGGGGTCCTCCCATGGCCGAACGCAAGGCGCGCGCGGACGCGCTCCGCAACCGCGAGACCGTCCTGGCGGCCGCCGACGCGCTCTTCGCCCGCAGCGCGAGCCCCCGCAGCGTGTCGATGGACGACATCGCGGCGGCGGCCGGGGTCGGCAAGGGGACGCTCTTCCGTCGCTTCGGCGATCGCACCGGACTGATCCGGGCGGTCTTCGACGCACGGATCGAGCCCCTGCGGCAGGCCGTGGAGGAGGGGCCGGCGCCGCTCGGCCCGTCGGCCGCACCGCGCGAACGGGTGCCGGCACTGCTCGATGCCGTCCTGCGCTTCAAGCTCGACCACCGCCATCTCTCCCTCGCCCTGGAGGAGGCCGGCAGCGGCAGCCCGTATGCGGGGGCGTCCTACTCGTGGTGGCACGGCATGCTGCGGGACGCGCTGGAGCAACTGCCCGGGGCGGCGGCCGGTCCGGCCGCGGACAGCGACTTCACCGCGCATGTCCTGCTGGCCGCCACCCGCGCCGACCTGGTCGAGCACCTCGCCGACCAGGAAGGGATGACCCCCGAGCGGATGAGGGCCCAACTGGCCGCTTTCGTGGACAGGGTGCTGGGCGGCGGGTGTGAGGCGCGGGAGGCCTGACGGGCGGGCGGGGGCCTGACGCCGGCGCCCCACGGCCCGCTCATCCCCCTGCGGGGAGGCCGGCCCAGTCGGCCAGGGCACGGGCCCGTTCGGCGCGGCGGGCCGGTACGTCGGTGGTGCGGGTGGCCCAGGCGACATGGCCGTCGGGGCGGACGAGGATCTCCCGCACCCCGTCGAGGTCGGCGCGGGAGTCGTGCCCGGTGACGGTGAAGGCGGCCACCCGGGGCCCCCAGCCCGTATCGACGGCCCGCTTCATCTCGTCGTCCCCCGCGAGGTCCAGCAGGACGAACCGGCCGTGCGGCAGGAGTTCGTAGACGCGGGCCGCCGCCGATCCGGCCGCCGTGAGCGCGATATCGGGCATCCGCCGTCCCGCCAACGGGTGGGCTCGGGCGTCGGCGGGCGGATAGCCGGTGTCGAGCGCCGAAACCAGCCCGGCCAGACGGCGGTTGACCTCCTCGATGCCCAGGAGCCCGGCTATTAGCTTGCGCAGTGCGGCGGCCGGCCGCTGATACGAGGGCAGCAGGGCCAGCTCCGCCAGCAGCGTCTGGACCTCGGTGTTCTCCGTGACCGCCTGGCCGACGGGATGCCGCTCGGCGTGATAGCTGTCGAGCAGGCCCGGCGGCGCCCAGCCGTGGATCTCGGCGGCGAGCTTCCAGCCCAGGTTCATCGCGTCCTGGAGGCCGGTGTTCAGGCCCTGGCCGGCCGCCGGGAAGTGGATATGGGCGGCGTCGCCCGCCAGCAGGACGCGCCCGGAGCGGTAACGGGCCGCGAGGCGGGTGGCGTTGCCGAACCGCGACAGCCAGCGGGCCCCCGCCACCCCGCAGTCGGTTCCGCAGATCCGCAGCAGGGAGGCCCGGAACTCGTCGAGCGTCAGCGGCTCGGCGGCCGGTGTCCGCATCCGCTGTGGATCGAGGAGAACGATCCGGGTGAGGCCGCCCGTCCGGCCCGCTGCCGGATCATCCGTGTCCGCGTCGTCCGGCTCCAGCGGTACGGCCAGGACGCCGTGGGCCCGCGCGCGGTCGAGGGCCGCCGGGTCGACGGTCGCGAAATCGCCCAGCGCGCCGCTCAGCGTCTCGTCGGTACCGGGAAAGCCGATCCCGGCGGCCCGCCGCACCACGCTCCGCCCGCCGTCGCACCCGACCACATACCGTGCGCGTACGGTCTCCACGGCGCCACCGGGCCCGCGGACGTCCACCTCGACACCGCCCGCGCCGGAGCCCCCGTCGTTCCCGTTGCCCCCGTCGGCTCCGGCTTCCTGGCGCAGCCCGACGACCTCGTGTCCGCGCCGGATCGTGACATCCAGCTCCCTCGCGCGCTCCTCCAGCAGCTGCTCGGTGCGGGCCTGGGCGAGGAACAGCGTGTAGCCGTGCCGGGTGTCCAGCGCGCTGAAGTCCAGGGGGGTGTCCAGCCCCGCGAAGTGCCACCCCGGTACGGGGCGTCCGCGGGCCAGGAACCGTTCCACCAGGCCCCGTTGGTCCATCAGCTCGATGCTGCGCGGATGCAGTGTCAGCGCCCGTGAATCCCGCTGTGCCGCGGCGCGCCGTTCGATGATCTGTACCCGCACGCCGCCCAGCGCCAGTTCGGCACCGAGCAGCAGACCGGTCGGGCCCGCGCCCACCACGATCACCTCGGCATCGGTGCCGGTCCTGGTGCCGGTATCGGCGGCGGTATTCCTGACGGCATTCATGAGTGGCCGGCCTCCGGTCGAGTCTCTGCGCACATCTCTGTCCACCATTTAATGAACGGTGTTCACGTGAACGCTGTTCACTATAATGAGCCCCATGAGTTCCGCGTCAACCCCCAGCCCTCCCGGCCCCCGTGCCGCCGCCACGACACGGGGCCGCCCCCCGAAGCTCGACCAGGCGCGCACCGTCGAGGCCGCCCTGGCACTGCTGGACGAGGTCGGGCTCGATGCGCTCACCATGCGGCGGCTGGCCGAGGCCATGGACGTACGGGCCGGTGCCCTGTACCGCTACTTCGCGACCAAGCACGAGCTGCTCACCGCGATGGCCGAGGTGCTGCTGGCCGACTGCCTCGACCGGCCGCTTCCGTCCCCGGACTGGAGCGAGCGCCTGGCCGAACTGGCCCGCCGGATGCGTACGGCGCTCCTCGGCCGCCGTGACGGTGCCCGCGTCTACGCCGGTACGCACTCCACCGGCAGCCACACCCTCGGCTTCGCCGACACCCTCGTCGGGGTGCTGCGGGAGGCGGGCTTCAGCTCCGCGGACGCGGCCCGTGCCGCCCTCACGCTCGTCCACTTCACGATCGGCCACACCCTGGAGGAGCAGGCCGCCTGCCAGGTCGCGGGCGACGGTCCTGCGGACCCCGAACGGCTGCGCGCCGCGGTGACTCCGGACCGGCACCCCCATCTCACAGCGGCGCTGCCGGTGTTCACCAGCACGGACTTCACGGCCCACTTCGAATTCGGGCTGGCGCTGCTCGTCGGGGGGCTGCGGGCGACGGGCCCCGCCGCCACGTCCTCAGGCCCCGCCGCCACGTCCTCGGGGACCGGCGGCTGACCTGACCCGTGCCGGGGCGGTTCCTCGGGGCCGGGCCGCGCCCTACCCCCCGTTCAAGTACGCCAGCACCGCCAGCACCCGCCGGTGCCCGCTGTCGCTCGCCGGCAGTCCCAGCTTCGCGAAGACATTGCCGATGTGCTTGCTGACGGCCCGGTCCGACACCACCAGCAGCTGCGCGATCGTCGCGTTGTCCCGGCCCTGTGCCATCAGCGCCAGCACCTCACGCTCGCGCGGTGTCAGGACATCGAGCGGATCGTTGCGGCGCCGGGTCAGCAGCTCCGTGACCACTTCCGGGTCCAGCGCGGTGCCGCCCGCCGCGACGCGTTCCAGCGCGTCCAGGAACTCGTCGACCCGTCCCACCCGGTCCTTGAGCAGATAGCCGACCCCGCTCGCGCCGCCGCCCAGCAGTTCCACGGCGTAGGTCTCCTCGACGTACTGCGAGAGCACCAGAACCGGCAGGCCGGGGATCTCCCGACGCGCCGCCAGCGCCGCCCGCAGGCCCTCGTCACGGAAGGAGGGCGGCATCCGGACGTCCAGCACCGCGGCGTCCGGGCGGTGCGCGAGCAGCGCGGGCAGCACCTCGGGCCCGCTGGCCGCGACCGCCACCACCTCGTGCCCGGCGGAGGTCAGCAGCAGTACCAGGCCCTCCCTCAGCAGGGCGTTGTCCTCGCCGATCACCACGCGCACGGCAGCTCCACCTCGATCAGAGTCGGGCCCCCGACGGGGCTGGTCACTTCCACGGTCCCGTCGAGCGCCGCGACCCGGCGGCGGATGCCGAGCAGCCCGCTGCCTCCCGGCGCTCCGGCCGAGGCGCCCCCGGGGACGAGGGCCTCGGCGCCGCCGCGGCCCTCGTCACGTACCGACACCGTCAACCGGCCGGTCCTGCGCACCAGTTCCACCTCGGCCCGGTCCGTACCGCTGTGCTTGGCGGCGTTGGTCAGCGCCTCCGCGACGACGAAGTACGCGGCCGCCTCGACCGCCGCCGGGGCCCGCGGCCCCTCCTCCACCCCGTCCTCGCGCACCGCCACATCGAGCCCGCTGCTCGCCGCGAGCGCCCGCACCGCGCCCATCAGCCCCCGGTCGGTGAGGATCGGCGGATGGAGGGCGCGCACGACCTGGCGCAGCTCGGTGAGGGCCTCCTCCGCCTGGTCCTGTGCGTCGTCGAGGAGCTTGCGGGCCCGCTCGGGGTCCGTGTCGTACGCCCGCTTGGCCAGTCCCACCCGCATCGACAGCGCCACCAGCCGGGCCTGCGTACCGTCGTGCAGATCCCGTTCGATACGGCGCAGTTCGGCGCCGTGCGCGGCGACGGCACCGGCCCGGGTGACGGTCAGCTCCTCGACGCGCTCGGCGAGCCGGGCGGTCCGCCGGCTGTCGGGCGACGGCAGCAGCAGCGCCCGCGACCAGGCCGCGTCGAGGTCGGCGAGGCGCGGGATCAGCGGCAGGACGACGGCCCGGCGCCGCAGCAGCCCGCACCACACCCCGTCGACGAACAGGCCCAGGGCCCACAGCGGCAGCGCCCCGTACGCCAGGAGCAGGCCGTAGCCGAAGTGGGCGGCGAGCCAGCGCAGATCCCGGTACGTGCCCGGGTCCGCGGTCGCCGTCCGCACCCGCTCGGACAGCTGCCCGGTGAGCGGCAGATACGCCTCGGGAACCGCTTCCCCCGTCCAGGCCGCCACCCGCCGCCGCTTGTACCCGGCCATCCTGCGCAGCATCAGGACCGTCTCGGGCAGCACCCCCGCGCCGACCACGATGACCGTGGCGACGGCGGTGAACAGCAGCACCGCGAGGAAGAGATACGACACCAGGGCCAGCCCGGCCGCCGTCAGCAACTGGACCGAGGCCCGCCCCGCCCGCCGCACCGTCTCCCCCATCCCCATGGGCTCAGGCTAAGTGACACCCCCTGGGGACGCGCGGGGGTGCGCTCCCCGCCCGGGGGTGTAGTGCGCTACACCCCCGGTTCGGGAGGGCACCCCCTCGATCCGGCGGTCCGGCGACGGCATTGTCGGTCACACGGACGCTCAACTCCCTGCGGAAGGAACTTCCATGAAGGCCCTGCTCTGGTGCGTGCTCTGCATCGCCGTCGTCGTCAATGTCTCCACCAGCTTCGCCTTCGACGGGGTACAGCAGGTGCTGATCAGCGTCGCCAGCGGCGTCGTGGTGATCGGGTCGGGGGTGGGGCTGTTCCTGAAGCGCACCAAGCGGTCCTGACACCGGAGGGGGCCGCACGGGCCGGGGCCGGGTCAGCTGCCGATCAGCTGCCTATCAGGTGGAGCGCGCCCCACAGGGCCACCGTCGACAGGGCCAGCGCGGCCGGCACCGTGAGCAGACCGAGCCGGGTGAACTCCTTGAGCCGGACGTCGTGTTCGTGGTGGTGGACGATGCGCCGCCACAGCAGGGTGGCCAGGGACCCGGCGTAGGTGAGGTTGGGGCCGATGTTCACACCGAGGAGTACGGCGAGGACCGCACCGGGGCCGCTCGGCGCGGCCAGTGGCACCAGCACCAGCACGGCGGGCAAGTTGTTGATCACGTTGGCGAGTACGGCGGCCAGCGCGGCGGTGCCGAGCAGGGCGGGGAGCGAGGTGCCGTCGGGCAGTACGTGCCCGAGCGCATCGGCGAGCCCGTTGTCGACGACCGCGCGGACGACGATGCCCAGGGCCAGGACGAAGGCGAGGAACGGCAGCCCGGCGGCCCGGACGACGGCGGCCGGGGTGGCGTCGCGCCGGCCGAGCGCTCGGACCGCCATGACGAGGGCGCCGGCCGCGGCGGCCCAGGCCGGGTCGATGCCCAGGGTGGAGGTCAGCGCGAAACCGGCGAGCGTGCCGGCCACCGTCACCAGCGCGAACAGCGGGAGCTCGGGCGGTTCGGCGGTGCTCGGGCCGGGTGTCGCGGCGGCCAGGTCCGCGGCGAAGAAGCGGCGGAAGACCAGGTATTCGACACCGATCGCGACCAGCCACGGCAGCGCCATCAGCGCACCGAACCGGGTGAAGCTCAGCCCGCTCGCCGTGAAGGCCAGCAGGTTCGTCAGATTGGAGACGGGCAGCAGCAGGGACGCGGTGTTCGACAGATGGGTGCAGGCGTAGACATGGGGCCGGGGACGGGCGCCCATGTGCGCGGCGGTGGCGAACACGACGGGAGTGAGCAGGACGACGGTGGCGTCCAGGCTCAGTACGGCCGTGATGACCGACGCGAGGGCGAAGACCGCACCCAGGAGGCGGCTGGGCCGTCCCGTCGCCCAGCGCGCCATCCAGGTACCGCAGGCGTGGAAGAGCCCCTCGTCGTCGCAGAGTTTGGCGAGGACCAGCACCGCGGCGAGAAAGCCGATCACCGGCCCCAGCTGCTCCGCCTCGTCGCGGACATCGGCGAGCGGGATCACCCCGGCGACGATCACCACGGCGGCGGCCGGCACCGCGAAGACCGCCTCCGGCAGCCGGAACGGCCGGATCACGGCACCCACCAGGACGACGCACAGCATGGCGAGGGACAGGGATTCGGCAAGCACCATGCGCGGGATGGCCCTTTCGTGCGGCGGACCGTGACGGGGCGGGCGAAGGCCTCACCCGGGGCTCATGGGCCATGCCACCCGGTGCGCCACGACGGGCGCCACGCGCCTCGCCGGTGCGCGGGCATCGGGTGCGCGGGCATGACGAAGGAGGTCAGTGCGGCGGCATCAGCCCGGCAAGCGTCGCCTCCACCAGGCCGCGCGCATACGACGCGTCCAGCGGGCCGGGCCGGAAGACCAGGCGGTACATCATGGGGGCGACGATGTGGTCCATCACGAGTTCGGCGTCCGGGACCTGCTCACCGCGGTCGGCGGCGCGGGCGAGGATGACGCCCACCTGCTCGGCGGCGTAGGCCGAGCACTGCCCCGCATTACGGCCGTCCGGATCACCGGCGAGCGCGTCACGGATGTAGGCGCGGCCCGGGGGCGAGGCCATCTCCTCCAGGAACTGCTCGGCCCAGGCCTCCAGGTCCGTGCGGAGCGCGCCGTGGTCGACGGGCGGTGCCTCCGGGCGGAGGCGTTCGACGGCCACGTCGGACAGCAGTTCCTGGAGGTCTCCCCACCGGCGGTAGATCGTCGACGGCGTGACGCCGGCGCGCGCGGCGACCAGAGGGACCGTCAGCGCCGCTCGGCCCTGCTCGGCTTCGAGGGCACGCACGGCGGCATGCACCGATTCCTGGACGCGGGCGCTGCGTCCCCCGGGGCGGGTCATCGGCCTGGGGCTCATGACTCCACCTTAAGGGCTGGGCGCGGCACAGCGACACATAAAAGCGAACTGTTTGCGTTAGAGCGACGACCGCGCTAGCCTGGCATAACGCAAAGAATTTGCTTTTGGTCCACGAGAGGACAGCTCATGCATGCCGTCAGTGAAGCGGTCCCCGCCTGGACGGTCGGCGAGATCACCGTCCGCCGTATCGACGAGACCGCGCTCCCCGCGCCGACCGGCCGGTGGCTGCTGCCCGACGCCACCCCGGACGTGCTGGCGCAAGCGCCCTGGCTGCGGCCGGACTTCGCCGACCGGAACGGTGACCTGCGCCTGGCCACGCACAGCTTCGCGCTGGAGGTGCAGGGCATACGCCTCCTCGTCGACACCGGCATCGGCAACGGCAAGCCCCGGACCAACCCCGCCTGGGACCACCTCGACACCGACTATCTCCGGCGGCTGACGGCGGCCGGCTTCGCCCCGGAGACGGTGGACCTGGTCCTCCTCACCCATCTGCACACCGATCACGTCGGCTGGAACACCGTCGCCGACAAGGACGGCTGGGTCCCCACCTTCCCCCGCGCCCGCTACCTGACGTCCCGTACGGAGTGGGACCACTGGTCCGGCCAGGACCTGGACGAGGCCCGCCGCCAGATGTTCCGGGACTCCGTCCACCCCGTCCGCGACGCCGGACAGCTCGACCTGGTCGACGTGCCCGCCGAAGGCGCCGAGGTCGCCCCCGGCGTCCGCCTCCTGCCCACCCCCGGTCACACGCCCGGCCAGTTCGCCGTGGAGCTGCGCAGCGCCGGGCAGACGGCCCTGATCACCGGCGACTGCCTGCACCACCCGGTCCAGCTGTCGCGCCCCGACATCGGGAGCTGCGTGGACACCGACCCCGCACAGGCCGCGGACACCCGCCGCACCCTTCTCGCCTCGCTGGCCGGCACCGACACCCTGCTCCTGGGCAGCCACTTCCCGCCGCCCACGGCAGGCCGGGTCCGCTCCGAGGGCGGCGCATACCGGCTCTCGCCGGTGGAACCGGACCAGGGATGA
>NZ_JAMJFM010000044.1:0-80940 GCF_023544705.1 Streptomyces sp. MCA2 | reverse complement strand
GGGGAGTGCGCCGCCGGGTTTGCGTACCTGGCGGTCCGGGCCGGCCTCGCCGCGGAGTTGGCGTACGGCCTCGACCAGCAGGAACAGGCCGCGCATACCGGGATGGCAGGCGGCAAGACCGCCCCCGTCGGTGTTGACCGGCAACTCCCCGTCCCGCAGCAGCCGCCCCTTCTCGACGAACGCCCCGCCCTCGCCCTTGGCACAGAAGCCGAGGTCCTCCAGCGTCACCAGGGTCATATAGGTGAAAGCGTCGTAGAGCTCGGCGAGGTCGATCTCGTCGGGGCGCACACCGGCGCGTTCGAAGGCCAGCCGGCCGGAGACCGCGGCGGGCGAGACGGTGAAGTCGTCCCACTCCGACATGGTGGTGTGCGAGACCGCGGTGCCGGAACCGAGCACCCATACCGGGGGCTTGGCGAGGTCATGGACGTAGTCCTCGGCGACGAGCAGGACCGCGCAGCCGCCGTCGGAGCGGATGCAGCAGTGCAGTTTGGTGAACGGGTCGGCGATCACCGGGCCGGAGAGGACCTCGTCGACGGTGACCGGGTCGCGGTACATGGCATCCGGGTTGGTCGCCGCGTTGGCCCGCGCCTGGACGGCTATCTGGGCCAACTGCTCCAGTGTGGTGCCGTATTGATGCATATGGCGACGGGCGGCCATGGCGTATTTGGCGATCAGGGTGTGCCCGTAGGGGACCTCGAACTGGAGCGGGCCGCGGGCACCGAAGGAGAGGTTCGCGGTACGGCGTCCGGCCTTGAGGTCGGCGCGGGCGGTGGAACCGTAGACGAGGAGTACGGCGTTGGCGTGGCCGGCGGCGATCGCGTCGGCGGCGTGTGCGGCCAGTACCTCCCAGGTGGAGCCGCCCACCGAGGTCGAGTCGACCCAGGTGGGGCGCAGTCCCAGATATTCGGCGACTTCGACGGGCGCGAGAGTCCCCAGACCGGCCGAGGCGAAGCCGTCGATCACCGAACGGTCCAGACCGCTGTCGGCCAGTGCCCGGCGGGCGGCCTGGGCGTGCAGGGCGTACGGGGTGGCCTCGTCCACGCGCCCGCAGTCGGACAGGGCCACTCCGGCGACGGCGACCCTGCGATTCCCGTAAGGGGTCCCTGAAGTCATGAATCTGACGGTACATCAGATATGGGGGAGTGGGCAGGGCGCGGAGGGCCGCTCGGTGCCCGGCCTGGAGTCCGCCCGGTGTTGCCCCGATGCCCGGCCCGATGCCCGGCCCGGAGTCCGCCCGGTGTCGACCCGGTGCCGTCCCGGCGCCCGCCCGGTCCGACGGGCCGGGCCCGCCCGGGACCCTGCCTGCCCGGCCTGGGTGAGGAAGCGGAAGTAAAGCGATTATCCGAGAATCGGAGATATGGAAGAAGGCTTCAAATGCTTTCCCGGGAAGGGTATTCTCCATTCGCTGTGTGTAATTCACCGGCCCCACTTCGGCCGGTTTGCTGCTCGCTGTTGCCCATACGGTGAAGCAGGCATTTCCGTGTGCGGGACAAGGTCGTCCCGCCTGCCTCAGGGAGTGTCATGTTCGCCTATACGTCAGAATTTCCGGCGTCCGGTCAGGCGCCGGGCCCCGGATTAAGTGCCGCATTCTTAGCGGGGGCCGTGATTCCCGTGGGCGCCATGCCCGGTGGAATTACCCTCGCTCCCGATGCGGCCCGCGCATATGTGGCCAACCAGGGCTCGAATACGGTGAGCGTGATCGACACCGCCACCGACGCCGTCACCAGCACCATCCCCACGGGGGCAGGCCCCTCCTTCGTGGCGGTCGGCCCGGACGGCACCCGCGGCTATGTGACGGTCTCCGGCGACGGTCTCGTCAGCGTGATCGACACCGCCACGAACGCCATCATCGCGAACATCCCCGTGGCGTCGGGCCCGGCGATGGCGGCGCTCACCCCGGACGGCACCCGCCTCTACGTGACACAGCAGGCCGGCAACACGGTGAGCGTGATCGACACGGCCACCGACACCGTCACCGGCACCATCACCGTCGGGGGCGGGCCGCTCGGCCTGGTCCTCACCCCGGACGGGACCCGCGCCTATGTGGCGTGCCTCTTCTCCGGTGCCGTGAGCGTGATCGACACCGCCACGGACACCGTCGCGGCCACGATTCCGGTCGGCGGCGTCCCCATCCTGCTGGCGGTGGCCCCCGACGGGGCCGAGGTCTACGTCACGAACGTCGCCACCTCCACGGTGGGTGTGATCGACACCGTGGCCAACGCCGTCACCGCCACCATCGGCGTCAGCGGCCAGCCGCGCTTCGTGGCGGTGAGCCCGGACGGCGCCCATGCGTACGTGGCGAATTCCCTCCCGGACACGGTGAGCGTGATCGACACCGCCACCCACACCGTCGTCGAGAACATCGGCGTGGGGGACGGCCCCACCGGCATCGCGGTCTTCCCGGACGGAACACACGCCTACGTGAGCAACTCCGAGGCCGGCACCGTCGGGGACATGGCGACGACGGTGATTCCCGACCAGGGGCGCACGGCAGGCGGAACGACGGTGACGCTCACCGGTCACCACCTGGCCAATGCCAGTGCTGTGCATTTCGGTACCGCCCAGGCCGCCATCACCGCCAATACGGCGACCTCGCTGACCGTCACCACTCCCGCCGGATCGGGCGTCGTCCCCGTGACGGTCACCACCCCGGGCGGCACCGGCTCGCTCGGATTCTTCTACTACATGCCGTTGCCCGCGCTCACCGGCATCAGCCCCGCCGCGGGCCCCGTCGCCGGCAGCGACCAGGAGATCGTCATCACCGGCCGCAACCTCGCCGGGGCGATCGACGTGTACTTCGGCTCCACCCGAGCCGTCATCCAAAGCGTCTCCGACACCCAGGTCACCGTCAGGGCCGCCGGTGCCCCGGGGCCGGGCGGCGTCGCCGTCACGGTGTTCACCGCCGGCGGGAGCGCCGACGGGCTGACCTACACCTACGTCAGCCCGTCCACCGTCACCGGTGTCAGCCCCGACGCGGGGCCGACCTCCGGCGGCACGGTGGTGACCATCACCGGCAGCGGCCTGTCCACCACCGACCAGGTCACCTTCAACGGCGTCCCGGCGCCCTTCGAGATCGTCTCCGACACCACGGTGACCACCACGTCCCCGCCCAGCGGCACCCCCGGCACCGTCGCCGTCACCGTCACCGGCCCCGGAGGCACGCCTTCCGGATCGTTCACCTACCTCTCGGACCCCGATATCTGATCCCTCCGGCGCCGCGCCCGACCGGGCGGCAGATCTGGCCTGCCCGAGCGGCGCCGGAACACCGAGCCCCCGGCCGGTCAGGGGCGGGAATCGCGGCGCCGCGGCGTCATGGCGGTATGGCGGTATGGCGCATTGGGCACCCTGCGATATCGGCCGGGAATTACTGCGCCATTACCGCATTTCATAGCCACAGTCACAGTCATAGCCACAGTCACAGCCATAGCCAGTGCATTTCCCTTCCAGTCCCAGAGGAGAAAACCGTGCGTCACTTCAAGCATGTCGCTCTGAGTGCGGCCGCCGGATTGGCGGCCCTCCTTTTCTGTGCGCCTTCGGCATCGGCTGCCACCGGTACCGGTTCCGGACCCAATCCTCCGAGAGAAGAAGTCTTCCAGCTGGTTGCGAAGCAGACACAGGGCGGTCTCGTCGATGTGGACGGGTCGGGCGGCCCCAGTCTGGGGGACGAATTCGTCCTGAGCGGGAATCTCTTCCGCGGCAGCCTCGCGGTCGGTACCTACAGCGAGATCTGCACGCTGACCCGGTTCGCGCCCGCGGATGAGTTCGACCTCCAGTGCGCGGCCGATCTGGCCCTTTCCCAGGGGCAGCTCACCGTGCAGGGCCGGTTCACCGTCACCACTGCCGGCCCCGGCAACATCGACCTGGCGATCACCGGAGGCACCGGGCGCTACCGCACGGCCCACGGCTTCCTCCACGTCGTCAACGTCAGTGACACGGAGTCGCACCTCACGGTGCATCTCACCCTCTGACGGGGCGGGAAGGCTCCCAGGGCGGCGGGCGGTCCGGGCGTCCCGGGACCGCTGCCCTGCCCCGGCCCCTTGCATCGGTGCCTCGGCCCCTGCTCCGCCTTCGTAGTGAAGTAGGGGCAGGGGCGCAGGTGTGGGGACCCATCGCCCCGTTCTCGCCCCCTTCCCCTCCCGGGAGTTTGCGGACTCGCCCTAGGAAAGTGCACCCCTCGTCCCTACTATGACGGCCCGTCAGATCGGAAGCGGGGGCCCGTCGTACCGGACGGGCGTTGTCGCACGGCCGGGAGGAGCCCGCCGATGGATGCCGCGTTCACCGAGGAGCAGCACGAAATCCGCCGTACGCTGCGCGAGCTGCTGCTCAAGCGCTGTGGTCCGGACGAGGTCAAGGCGGCGGTACGCACCCCACCCGGGTACGACGAGCATCTGTGGCGGCAGCTCGCCACCCGGCTCGGCCTGCCCGGCCTGGCGCTGCCCACCGCATACGGAGGGGTGGGCTGCGGGCCCACCGAACTGGCCCTGGCCTGCGAGGAGACCGGCCGCGCCGTACTCCCCTCGCCGCTGATCGCCACCGCCGCGCTGGCCGCGCCGCTGATTCTCGCGCTCGGCAGTGAACGCCAGCGCACCGCACTGCTGTCCGCCCTGGCCACCGGAGAGCTGACCGGAACACTCGCCGTACCGGGCGGGCAGCTCGCCACCGCACTGGCCCTGACCGGGCCGAACGACGGCGACTGGGCGGGCGGCGGCCGGGCCGGCGGCATCCAGGCGCGGATGCAGGACGGAACGTGGCGGCTGTACGGGGAGGCCGGGCAGGTGCTCAACGGGCACACCGCGGACGTGCTGGTGGTGGCCGCGCACACCGGTGGGTTCGTGCGCGGCCGCACCCTGCTCTTTCTCGTACGGGCGGCGGCGCTCGGCCCGGCGGACGGAGCCGACGGAGCGGACGCGGGGCGCGGTGCGGGGCCCGGCGTGCCCGGTCTGCTGCGGACCCGGCAGACCGCGCTGGACGAGACCCGTCCGCAGGCGCGCCTCGAACTGCGGGAGGTTCCGGCGGAGTTGCTGGGCGAGGTGGACGGTGATGAGGCGGCGGTGGCCGGCGCGCTCGCCGCGACCGGGGTGGCGGCGGCCGCGGCGCTGGCTGCCGAGGCGGTCGGTACGGCCGATACGGCGCTGGCCCGGACGGTCGCCTACGTCCAGGAGCGCGAGCAGTTCGGCCGGCCCATCGGCTCCTTCCAGGCGGTCCAGCACCGGCTCGCCGATCTGTATGTGACGCTCCAGGCGGCGCGCTCGGCGGCGTACTACGCGGCCTGGTCGGCGGGCCGTGGCCGGTCCGAGGCCGAGGGGGCGGCGGGACCGTACGGTGCGGCCGAGCCCGGTGTGGGGGCGCTGGCGCTCGCGCAGGCGCTGGAGACGTTGCGTGCCGTGGCGGCCGAGGCGGTGCAGTTGCACGGCGGTATCGGCTTCACCTGGGAGCACGAGGCACATCTGTACTTCAAGCGTGCCGCCTGCGACGAACTGCTGCTGGGGCCCGTGCACCGGCTGCGGGCACGGGCCGCCGAGGAGGCGGGGCTGTTCGCGGGCGGGGCGGGGGAGACGGTCGGAAGTGCCCCCAAGGACGGAAGCACCCCGACGGACGGAAGCGCGGCGAGGGGGCGAAGCGCCCTGAGGGACGGAAGCGTGGCGAGGGGTCGAAGCGCCCCGACGGACGGAAGCGCGGCGAGGGGCCGAAGCGGGACGGCGGACGGAAGCAGGGTGGCGGGTGGAGGCGGGGCGAGACCCGCGAGCGCCGGTGTGGCCGATGGGTCCGACGCCGCCGGTGGGCCCGGTGCCGTCGGTGGGCCCGATGCCACTGATGGGCCCGATGGGTCCGGTGCGTCCAAAGCGGCCGATGCGTCCGCGGAGGCCCATGCGCCCGAAGCGGTGGAGGCCTGATGCCGCCGGGTGAGCGGTTGCTCCAGAGAGTCTCCGCGACCCGTACGTTCGCCCGGGTCGCGCCGCACTTCATCCCCGCCCTGGACCGCGCGGTGCACCGGCTGACCCGCGGAAAAGTGCTGCTCAGCGCCCGGATGCTGCCCGGGGTGATCCTTACGGCGACCGGGGCGCGGAGCGGGCAGCCGCGGCGTACCCCGCTGGCGTGCCTGCCGGAGGAGGGCGGCGGCTGGCTGCTGATCGGCAGCAACTTCGGGCGGCCGGGGCATCCGGCCTGGACCGGCAATCTGCTCAAGCACCCGGACGCCGAGGTGAGTTGGCGGGGCCGGGACATTCCGGTGCGGGCCCGGCTGCTCACCGGGGAGGAACGGGTGCAGGCCTGGCGGGCGGCGCTGGCGTTCTGGCCGCCGTACGCCGCGTACCAGGCGCGGGTGGCGCGGGAGATCCGGCTGTTCCGGCTGGAGCGGCGGTGATCCGTCCGCTGTGTGTGCGGTACAGCTATGGCAGGACGGATACAGGACCGGTGACGAACGAGCCCGGCAGCACCGGGACTTCGAGGCGCGGCTGCCTCTCGGGCCGCTTCGGCTGCTTTCTCGGCGGTGTGGTTATTTGGTCGGCTTCTTGCCGGTGACGCCGAGGTGCACCAGCAGCGCCAGGTTCGGCTTGAGCTCGGCCTGCTTGACGCCCCAGCTCTGGAAGCCCTTCTGGTGCCCGGCAACCGCGGCCAGCATCGCGACGAGCGAGCCGGCCATTGCGGGCGGGCTCACGTCCTTGTCGACCTTGCCCTTGCTCTGTAGTTCCTTGATCGAATCTGTAAGGGAGTTGGTGACGGCATTAAGGATCTTCATGCGGATCTTGTAGAACCGCTTGTCGCCCTCGGCCGCACCCAGGTCGATGACGCGCAGAATCGCGTCATGCCTCCGCCAGAAGGAGAGGAAGCCCTCGACCAGATCCTCCGCCGCCTGCCACGCGGATTTGCCCACCCAGGAGCGTCCGGCGACAAGATCGGTCAGAGTGGCGCCTTCTTTGGCCATCTCCTCGGCGATTTCGAGGACGGCACCCTCGACGTCCGGGAAGTACTGATAGAACGTTGCGGGTGAAGTCCCCGCTTTTCGGGCTACATCGATGACTTTGACGTCCCGGTAGGGGGACGAACTGAGCATTTCGCTGAGGCAGTCGAGAAGCTTTTGCCGCGTCGCCTGTCCGCGGCGGCCGGCAACTCTGCCGTCGACGGTTCGAACTTGTCCTGTCATGCCGTCAGCTTACCGAGGGGTGATCGGAGCGCGATTTGGCTGCCTGCAAATGGGGATGGGGGAGTTCGCGGTGCGCGGCCCCTTAAAGGGCGCCGGTAGCGGGCCCGCCCGCGGTCGCGATTCGTACGGAGCCGCTTGGTCCGATCCGGTGAAGAGTGTTATCAACAGGCTGTGGACAACTTTGGTGGATAAGTGGTCACTGTCCGTGCGGCAAGTGCGCGGCGATGGCCGTCAGTTGAACATCGGCACCTTCTTCCGTCCGTCATCGCCGCGCCCGATGGGTCCTTCAGGAATCGACCGTGTGTGCGAATCCTCGGCGGGCGAACCGTACGAACCGGCGCTAGCTTGGACATCTGACCGCCGCGGCGGCAGACGCTCCGGCCTGCCCGGATTCCCGGCCGGGCGCCACGCCAGGTGTCATGACGCCGAAATGACCTTCGAACGCGCAGAATTGGGCCGTGGGGCCGAGGGCGACGACGGGGATGGCGTGACCGGTGGGGGATGGGTGTGCACAGTCGGTGGAACTGCCGGTGGAGCGGCCGGTGGAACGGTCGGTGGAACAGCATGGTTTTGGCCGCCGCGGCCACCGGATGCCCGGGGGTGTGAACCGCTCCCCCGGTGCGCCCGTCAAACAAAGTGGTGAGCGTCCGTATTTCGAGCGGTGCCGCGCACGGGGGATTTGCAACCCGCCGGTAACTCGCTCGGCAAACGCCCGTCAGGGGACGTATCGCAGCACGTCAGGCGCGGTTGGGTTACGTCGGGTAACGGGCCCGGTGCGGGCTACGGGGGGTATGCCGTGACACGGCGGACAGGCCCCGGGTTCGCAACCGTCGGCCCGGCCAGGAACAATCAGCACGCGTACGGCCGTTTCGACAGTCCTCGCCGCCGGCGGGGAGACGCTGCACGGGGCAGTGGCTCTCGGCGGCTCGTGGCTATGGAGAGTCTCTTTTTTACGCCCCACGGGGAGGTGGCAGGCAAGTGGTGGAGCAGCTGAAGCAGCTGACGCAGCACGATCCCCGGCGGATCGGCCCGTTCGAGGTGCTCGGCCGTCTCGGGGCCGGCGGCATGGGCCTGGTCTATCTGGCGCGTTCGGCGTCCGGCCGGCGCGTGGCGATCAAGACGGTGCGTACCGAGCTCGCCGAGGACCAGCTGTTCCGGGTCCGCTTCACACGCGAGGTGGAGGCGGCCCGCGCGGTCAGTGGCTTCTACACGGCCGCGGTGGTGGACGCCGACCCGCGCGCGGCGGTGCCCTGGCTCGCGACGGCCTATGTCCCCGCGCCCTCCCTCGAGGAAATAGTCAATGAGTGCGGGCCGCTCCCGGCCCAGGCGGTGCGCTGGCTGGCGGCAGGGATCGCCGAGGCGCTTCAGTCCATCCACGGCGCGGGCCTGGTGCACCGTGACCTGAAACCGTCGAACGTGCTGGTCGTCGAGGACGGCCCCCGGGTGATCGACTTCGGTATCGCCTCCGGGGTGTCCAACACCCGCCTGACGATGACCAACGTCGCCGTCGGCACGCCCGCTTATATGTCGCCCGAGCAGGCCCGTGACTCGCGCAGCGTGACGGGCGCGAGCGATGTCTTCTCCCTCGGCTCGACGCTCGTCTTCGCCGCCACCGGGCATGCGCCGTTCCATGGCGCCAACCCCGTGGAGACCGTCTTCATGCTGCTGCGTGAGGGGCCCGACCTGGCCGGGCTGCCGGACGAACTGCGTCCGCTCATGGAGTCCGTCATGCAGATGGAGGCCGGCCAGCGGCCGTCCCCCGCCGACCTTCAGTCCCAGCTCGCGCCGCATCTCTTCGGCTCCGGCAGCGATGACAGCGGTACCGCCTCGGCCTGGCTGCCGGCCGGCGCGGTGGCACTCATCGAGGGCCGCCGCGGTGGCCGCTCCACCGTGGCGAACAACAGCCAGCGGGCCGGCTCCGGGCGCGGCGCCGGCCGTGCGGCGCCCGCCGCGCCGCCGTCCCCGCCCGTGTCGCCCCCGATGCCCGCATCGCAGCCCGTCCCGGCGCCGCCGCGCCCGGAGAGCGCACCGGTCGGCGCGGAGTCCGGCTGGCCCGGCCAGATGGGCGCGGGCCCCGGCGCGCACCGTGGCGGCGATCCGCGCGGCGGCAACCCGGGCCCGATGCCGCAGCCCGCGGCGCTCGGCCCGGACGTCTCGACGGCCCGGGTGACCCCGGTCTCCGCCGCACCGCCCGCCGCCGCGCTGTCCGCAGCCCCGCCGGCCGTTTCCGTGGACGGCGCCGCAGGGCCCGTACGCCTCGGTGGCTCGCCCGCCCCGATCGGGCCGGGGCCGCGCGCCGACTCCCCCGGCGTCCAGCCGCGCGGGCAGGCCGGTGCCGCCACGAACTGGGTGCGGCCGCCCGGTACCGGACCGGTCACCGGTGTGCCGCCGCAGGGTCCGGCCAACGGCGCCGTGGCCGGGGACGGTCCGGCCCGTGGCGAGGCCGCGCCGCCCGCTCCGCCCGAGGCGCCGCCCGCCGAGCCGGGCCGCTGGCGCCCTTGGCGGTTCCGGATGTCGAACGATGTGTGGGGCACCCCCGCCGTCGCCGACGACCTGCTGTACGTCACGTCCTTCGAGGTGCATGCGCTCGACGTGGCCAGCGGACGCCGTAAGTTCAAGACCCGCGACGTCGCCTGGGCGATGGCGGTCGCGGACGGCCGGATCCATGCCTCGGACGGCCCGAGCCTGTACGCGCTGGACGCCGACGACGGCACCGAGCGCTGGCGGCTGCACACGGAGGGCTGGGTCTACGCCCTCAAGGTCGACCGCGGGACCGTCGTCACCAGCACCCGTGGTGGCGGCGTCCAGGCGTGGGAGGCCGCCAACGGCGAACTGCTGTGGGAGATCGGCGGCGTCCAGACCGACTTCGAGACGGCCGAGGCCGGGCCCGTGGTGCACGACGGCACGGTGTTCGTCTGGGCCGACGCGCGGCTGAAGGCGCTGGAGGCGCGCACCGGCATCGAGCGCTGGTCGTACCCGGTGGGCGACGCCGCGGCCTGCGGCGGGGTGCCCGTACGGCTGCTGCCCGCGTCGGACGGCGCGGTCTATGTCGTGGCCGGGACCCGGGTGCTGGCGATCGACATCGCGCGCGGCGACGTGCGCTGGCACTTCGAGGCGCCCGCGGTGTTCCTCAGCCCGCCCGCCTTCGCGCCCGGCCCGGCCGTCACCGGCGGCGGGGTCTACCTGGCGGACTACCTCGGCACGGTCTACGCGCTGGACCCGTCGGACGGCCGCGACCGCTGGCGGATCGCCACCGAGGCGCGGCAGTCCACCGAACCGGTGCTGGTCGCGCACGGCGCGGTCCACCTCGGCAGCGGCAAGGCGCTCTACACACTGGACGCGGTGACCGGCACCCCGCGCTGGCGGTTCCAGGCCGGTGCGGAGGTCGTCGGCGCACCGGTCGTCGCGGAGGGCCGGGTGCACTTCGGCTCGGCCGACCACTGCCTCTACACGCTCGACGCGATGGGCGGCCAGCTGCGCTGGAAGCTGGCGACCGGCGGCGAGATCACCGGTTCGCCGGTGGCGGTCGGCGGTGTGGTGTACGCGTGCAGCAAGGACCGCTGTGTGTATGCGCTGGACGCGGCCAAGGGGACGGGGCTGGCGCGGCGGTCGTGATGCGACGGTCGTGATCTGGCCGTCGTGATGCGGCTGTCGTGACCTGGTGGTGGCCGTCTACTGCCGGTCCTCCGGGGGCTGTTCGGGGCGTTCGGACCGGTCGGGCTGACCGGGCTGGTCTGGCTGGCCGGACTGGCCGGGCTGTTGTGGCTGCGCGGGGCGCGGCTGCCGGTGTTCCTTGGCCCACTCCACCGGAGGTGTGGGGGGCTGCTGACGGGCCGGCATGGTCGGCGGTGGCGGGTGCGGTTGTTGAGGTTGCTGAGGCCGTTGTTGCGGCTGTCCCCACTGTTGCTGCGTGGGCGGTGGCGGCGGCGGGGTGACCGGCAGGGGAGCGGTGGGGGTGTCCTCCCTCGGGCCGTAGGCACCGCCGCCGTGCCCGCCGGGTGCCGCGGGGCCTGCCGGGGGTCCGGCGGGGCCGGTGGAATACGGCTCCGGGTTCCACTCCTCGGCTCCCGGGCGGCCCGCGTCCCAGGGTTCCGGCGTCCCCGGGGGGTAGGGCGTGCGCGGGTCGTAGGGCGCACGCTCGTCGTAGCGGTCGTCCGGCGCGGCGGGGCCGTAGCGTCCGTCGGCGTACCGGCGCTCGTCGTATGCGTGCTGGGGGACCCGTCGGCCGCGGCCGCGCATGATCAGGGCGCCGAGCAGCAGCAGTGCGCCGCCGCCCAGGGCGTTGGCGACGCCCACTCCCAGGCCGCGGGCGCCGGCCGTCAGTTCGCTGGCGGCCTGGCCCTGGCGGACCATCCACAGGATCGTGAAACCGAGCACCACCAGGCCCGCGAGGGTGATCAGTGCCCGGGAGCGCAGGGCGACTCCGATCAGGGTCAGCAGGGCGGCGAACGCCATGGGGAGGACGACGGAGCCGAAGAGGGCGGCGCTGCTGCGGGTGATGCCGTTGAAGAGGTCTTCGATCCGCACGTCGCTGCCGTGACGGCCGTCGTACCAGGGACGGAAGGGGCTCCAGACGGCGGCCGTCGCTCCGACGAGGGCGATCAGCGACCCGATGACGTTGCGCACCACGGGCGTCGCCTCGCTTCGAGTCGTCCGGTCATCCTCCGTGACCGACGCTACGCCCGACCCTCTGTGCTCGCGAGAGAAGTACGCCCGCACGCGTGGCATGGGCCCGTTCGGGGTGTCACCGGGCCTTGCTAAGGTGCCGTGCACGCGTCAAACCACAGGATGACGGGTTCAGCGGTTTCCACGGGGGATGAACAAGAGAATGCAGCAGTGCACACGCATGGGCAGCCGCGGTGGCGCCCGTACGGGAATCAGGGCAGCGGTGGCGACCGCATTGGTGCTGGCCACGGTCGCCATGGCAGGTGGCTGCGCGCTCCCCCGGCCTCGTGTCAAGGTGCCGGTCTACGCGCCGAGCCCCAGCTCCACCGACGGGTACGACGCGAGCAGTGCGACCCCGTCGTACGAGCCCACGTACTCGCCCTCGCCGACCCAGGAGACGTACGACCCGGACGGGCGCTCGGACGTCGACGGCAGTAACTGCGACTTCTCCGATTCGCTGCGCCAGTTCACGTACACGGTCTCCATCACCAATCCGTCGTCGACCGACTCCTTCTCCTATGACATGGCCGTCAACTGGATGAAGGCCAAGCCGGCCGACGGCAAGGCGTACGGGCTGCACGAGCGCTCGATCACCGTCGGCCCCGGCGACACCGAGACGTACACCGCCAAGTACACCGTCAACCAGTCCTCCATCGGGCAGTTCTGGTTCACCTGCGAGATCACGCGGGCGCACAAGTCGCGGATGTAGACGGGTGCCGACGGATGGAGGGGTCACCTGACCGGTGGTCCGGCGTCCCGTCCGTCCTCCCGCCCGCCCTCCTGGCCGCCGTGCCGCGGGCGGGCGGCGAACAGCCCGGCCTGGCGGTCCGGGGGCAGATTGCCCAGCGCGATCAGCTGGGGGGCCTGCGCCAGGGCCTGTGTCCGGGCCGCCTCCTTGGCCGTCCACAGGGCGCGCACGGTGCCCTGGACCGCCTCGGTCGGCTGGGCGGCGAGCACGGCCGCGCGGCGCAGCGCCACCTCGGCCGCGGCGCCGGGCGCGGTCAGCTCGGAGACCAGGCCGATCTCATACGCGCGAGGTGCCCCCAGCCGCTCCGCCGTCCCCATCAGGGCCAGCCGGGCGATCTCCCCGTAGGGCATCCGCTGTGCCATGTAGATGGACTCGTATGCGCTGACCATCCCGTAGGTGGTGTGCGGGTCGAAGAAGGTGGAGTTCTCGGAGGCGATGAGGAACTCGGCCTCCCCCAGGAGATAGAAGGCGCCGCCGCAGGCCATTCCGTCGACGGCGGCGATGACCGGCTTCCACAGGTCGTTGGCCTTCGGGCCGATGCGGAGCAGCGGGTCGTCGAGGGAGTAGGGCGAGGGCGGCTGGGGGACGTCGACGGAGCGGTCGAGGCCGCTGGAGAAGGCCCGGCCGCCGGCGCCGGTGACCACCGCGGCCCGTACGGCGTCATCGAAGCGGAACGCCCGCCAGGCCGCGCCGAGTTCGGCGGCGGTGTCCAGGTCGATGGCGTTGTGCCGTTCGGGCCGGTCGAGGGTGACCAGCGCGACCCCGTCCTTGATCTCCGTGCGGAGCGTCATGGCCGCTCCAGGAGCCAGCGGGGTACGGTCACGCCTCCCGGCATGGTGTGGAAGGCGGCCTTCACCGGGGCGCCGATGCGCAGCCGTGCCGGGTCGACGGAGTTGAGGGGGGCGTCGGGGGCGGTGACGAGATTGCCGACGAGGCGGATGCGCGGGGCCTCGGCCAGCTCCACGACGACCGCGTTGTAGCCCGGCCGGGCGGCGTAGGCGGGCAGCAGCGGCGGGTGCGGCAGCACATAGGACCAGATGCGGCCGCGGCCGCTCATCCGCTGCCAGTGCGCGGCGAAGGACTGGCAGTGCGGGCAGCAGGGCCGGGGCGGGAAGCGCAGTTCGTCGCAGCCCGAGCAGGCCTGGATGCGCAGTTCACCCCGCGCCGCGTACTCCCAGAAGGGCGCTCCGTCGTCATCGGCGACGGGAAGCAGCAGGTCGGCGGCGCTGTCGGGCCGGTTGTCAGTGGCGGGTGTCACGATCGGGGACATGGCATCGCGAACGGACTCGGCGGACTGGGCGGATTCGGCGGACTCGACGGCTTCACGGGCGCTCATGGCGTATCAACTCCTCAGCAGCAGGGCCGAGGTGGGGACGCCCTCGCCCGCGGTGACCAGGCAGGTGGCGGCGTCGGGGACCTGCGCGGTGCTGGTGCCGCGCAGCTGCTTGACGCCTTCGGTGATGAGGTTGAAACCGTGCACATACGCCTCGGAGAGACCGCCGCCGCCGGTGTTGAGGGGGAGCCGGCCGCCGATCTCCAGCGCGCCGCCTTCGGTGAAGGCCGCGCCCTCGCCGCGTCCGCAGAAGCCGTAGCCCTCCAGCGAGAGGGGGATCAGGGGGGTGAAGGCGTCATAGATCTGTGCCACGTCGACGTCCTGCGGGCCGAGGTCGGCGCCCTTCCACAGGTGCCGGGCGGCGGTCCAGGCGGGGCCGGTGAGCGGGTCGTCGTTCCAGTAGTTGACCATGCCGTGGTGCTGGGCGGGCAGGCCCTGGGCGGCGGAGTGGACGTAGACCGGCCGCTGCCGGCAGTCGCGGGCGCGCTCGGCCGAGACCAGGACGCAGGCCAGCGCGCCGTCGGTCTCCAGGCAGTTGTCGAAGAGGCAGAGCGGCTCGCTGATCCAGCGGGCGGTCATATACATCTCGCGGGTCAGCGGGCGTTCGTACATGACCGCCGCCGGGTTCTGGTTGGCGCGGTTGCGGCAGGCGAGCGCGACGTTGAAGAGGTGGTCGCGGGTGGCGCCGTATTCGTGCATATAGCGGCGGGCCAGCATGCCGATCTCGTCGGCGGGGCGCAGCAGTCCGAAGGGGCGGGTCCACTGTCCCGGGGTGGGCAGCTGGGCCTGGGTGTTCTTCCAGGGGCGCGGTCCCGAACCGCGTTTGCGGGACCGCCAGGCGACACCGACGCTCGCCTGGCCGGTGGCGACGGCGGCGGCCAGATGGGCCACCGTGGCGCAGGAACCGCCGCCGCCGTAGCCGACCTTGGAGAAGTGGGTGAGGTCCCCGGCACCGATCGCCTTGGCTATCTCGACCTCGTCGGTCTCCTCCATGGTGTAGGAGGCGAGGGCGTCCACCTCCGAGGGGGCGATCCCGGCGTCGTCCAGCGCCGCGACGATCGCCTGACAGGCCAATGTCTTCTCGGAGGCGGGGAGATGCTTCGCGAACGGAGTCTGTCCGATGCCGGCTATCGCCGTAGCGTCCTTGAGGGTCGCCCCCATCGCCACCTCCGTGGTCGGTCGTCAGTGCTGACAGCGGAGGAGGCTACCGCTAATCTGACGGGTAGTCAGCTAGTGGCGCAGGGCTCTTCGGCGGGAGGCAACGCGATGCGCGACGACCTGGAGGCGCGGGCGGACCTGGAGTACGGCGTCATCCCCCGGCTGGTGCGCACGGCTTCGCGGCGGTACGCCTCCCGCGAGGCCGTGGTCGAGGGCCGCACCCGGGTGTCGTATGCCGAGCTCGGCGCACGGGTGGAGGCCGCGGCGGCCGCCTGTATCGCCTCCGGGGTCGCGCCCGGCGACCGCGTCGCCCTCTGGGCGCCCAACACCCTCGACTGGATCGTCTCCGCGCTCGGGGCCGTCACCGCGGGCGCCGTGCTCGTCCCGGTCAACACCCGCTTCAAGGGCACCGAGGCCGCCTACGTCCTGCGTCGCACCCGCGCCAAGCTCCTCTTCGTCACCGGCACCTTCCTCGGCACGTCCTACGTCGCCTCACTCCGCCGCGCCGCCAAGGAAGGCAGCGGCCGCGGCCCGCTGCCCGGGCTGCCGCAGCTGGAAAAGGTCGTGGTGCTCTCCGATGACGCCCCCGCCGACTTCACCACCTGGCAGGACTTCCTCGCCGGCGGTGCGGAGGTGTCGCCGGAGACGGTCCGCGGCCGGGGCGACGCCCTGCACCCCCACGCCCCCTCGGACATCATCTTCACCTCCGGCACCACCGGCCATCCGAAGGGCGCAGTGATCACCCATGCGCAGACCCTGCGCGCCTACGACGCCTGGAGCGATCTGGCCGGCCTCCGGGAGGGCGACCGCTATCTGATCGTCAACCCGTTCTTCCACACCTTCGGCTACAAGGCCGGGATCATCGCCTGTCTGCTGCGCGGCGCGACGATGATCCCGCAGCCGGTCTTCAGCGTGGAGACCGCGCTCGCCAATATCGCCGCCGAGCGGATCTCCGTACTCCCCGGCCCGCCCACCCTCCACCAGCAGATCCTCGACCACCCCGCCCGCGCCCTGCACGACCTCTCGGCGCTGCGCCTGGTCGTCACCGGAGCCGCCGTGGTCCCCCTGGAGCTGGTCGAGCGGCTGCGCAGCGAGCTGAAGATCTCCACGGTCCTGACGGCATACGGGCTGTCGGAGAGCTCGGGCGTGGTCACGATGTGCCGCCGCGGCGATCCGCCCGAGGTCATCGCCACGACCTCGGGCCGGGCCCTCCCCGGCACCGAGGTCCGGGTCGTCGACGCCTCCGGCGGCCCCCTGCCGCCCGGCGACCCCGGCGAGGTGCAGGTGCGCGGCTACCACGTGATGTCCGGCTACTTCGAGGACCCGGCCGGCACGGCCCGCGTGATCACCCCCGACGGCTGGCTGTGCACCGGCGATGTGGGCGTCCTCGACGCGGACGGCAACCTCCGCATCACCGACCGCATCAAGGACATGTTCATCGTCGGCGGCTTCAACGCCTATCCCGCCGAGATAGAGCAACTCCTCGGCCGCCACCCGGACATCGCCGACGTCGCCGTCATCGGCATACCCGACCGCCGTCTCGGCGAGGTCGGCAAGGCCTACGCGGTCCGCCGGGCCGGCTCCGCGCTCACCGCCGACGATCTGATCGCCTGGTCCCGCCGCGAGATGGCCAACTACAAGGTCCCGCGGGAGGTCGCCTTCGTCACCGAACTCCCGCGCAACGCCAGCGGCAAGATCCTCAAGACCCGGCTGCGGAACGGAGCCCCGGGGCCTGCTCCGGCGTGATCCGGCCGCGCAGGACGCCGACGCCCTACGGCCCCGGAGGCGCCCAGTCGGGCCGACGCCCTACGGCCCCGGAGGCGCCCAGTCGGGCCGACGCCCTACGGCCCCGGAGGCGCCCAGTCGGGCCGACGCCCTACGGCCCCGGAGGCGCCCAGTCGGGCCGCCGGCCGCTGAGCGCCACCACCTGGTCGAGCAGTGGTGCGTCCGCCCCCACTGCCACCGGCGCGCCGAACACCGGCACCCGGTCCGGGCTCTCGGCCATCGGCACGAGCAGCGCATACGAGACCCCGAGGCTCGCCGCGTCGGGCAGGTAGTCCTGGCCGGTGGCGCGCGCCAGGTCCCAGCCGTGCAGCACCAGCTCGTTCAGCGCGAACCGGCCCGCGATGGCGGCGGGCAGGGTCACCCCGCCCGCCTGGGTCTCGCCCTCCCAGGCCGCCGGATCGTGCCAGGCCTCCGCCATCCCGCGGAGGTTGCGGTCCAGCTCGGCCCGCCAGCCGGGCTCCACGTCCGGCACCTCCGCACCCGGGTTGATACTCGTCGTCGCCCCCAGGTCCTTGCGCGCCGAGTCCTGGAATGCCGCGGACAGGCCGACGAGGTGGCCCAGCAGATGGCGCACCGCATAGGCCTCGCAGGGGGTGGGGGCGTCGAGCTGCTCATCGGCGGTCTGCGCCGCGAGCTGCGAGACCAGCCGGGCCTGCGCAGCGAAGTCGATCGTCTCGGTCATCGTCCGGGTCCTTCCGTCCTGCCGGGGGCGTCCTGCCGGGTCGTCCCACCGGAGGCGTGCCGCGCACCCCTCCGGTGACGCTCCCAGTGAAGACTCCGCCGGCGCCCGGAACTCATCGCCACACCGCCGTAGCGCCCCGGCTACTCCGTATACCGCTCCCGCAGCACCGCCTTGAGCACCTTGTTCAGCGGCCCGCCGCGCGGCAGCTCGCCGACGGTCTCCAGCTGCTCCGGCAGCTTCTGCGTCATCAGCCCGGCCGCCCGCAGATGCGCGGTCACCTCGTCCAGGGTCAGCGGCGCCGCCCCCGGATCGGCGGCCGTGACCACCGCGCACACCCGCTCGCCACGCTCCCGGTCCGGCAGCCCGATCACCGCCGCCTCCGCCACCGCCGGATGGGTGTGCACCAGGTCCTCGATCTCCTGCGCGGAGATGTTCTCGCCCTTGCGGATGATGATGTCCTTGAGCCGCCCGGTCAGCACCAGATGCCCGTCGGGACGCAGATACCCCAGGTCACCCGTGCGGAAGAAGCCGTCGGCGGCAAACGCCCCGGCGGTCAGCGCCGGGTCCGTGTACCGCCGGAAGAGCATCGTCCCCTTGAGCGTCACCTCACCGGACTCCCCGGCCCCGGCCTCGCTCCCGTCCGGCCGGGCGATCCGTATCTCCGCCCCCACCACCGGCCTGCCGACCGTCCGCGACAGCTGCTCGTCCCCGTCGTACGGCGTGCCCATCGTGATCATCGGGCACTCGGTCATGCCGTATCCGTGCACGATCGCGCACCCCAGCTCCCGCCCGGCCGCGGTGTACAGCTCCGGCGGCATCGGCGCCCCGCCGCCGGACAGCAGCCGCAACGAGGGAATCAGCCGCCCGGCCTGCGGATGCCGCTGCCGGTAGCGGCGCGACTCATCGAGGAACGCCTGGTAGAAGGCGGTGCTGCCACCGGCCATCGTCACGCCGTGCCGCCGGTAGGCATCGGCCGCGCGGCCCGGCTCGAAGGTGTCCAGGATGACCGCGGGAAACCCGCTGACCAGCATGGCGATGACATAGTCCGGGCCGGCGATATGCGCGTACGGGAAGGCGATCGAGCCGACGTCGTCCGCGGACATACCGAGCGCGGTGGCCAGCCCGATGCCGCCGGCGAGGAGAGTGGCGTCGGTGTGCTCGACGCCCTTGGGGGAGGAGGTGGTGCCGGAGGTGTAGTAGATCCAGGTGGTGCCGCCGTCGGTGTCGGACACCGCATCGGGCAGCCCGGCCGGGTCCGCCGTGGGCAGCCCGTCCCCCACCGGGACCACCCGCACCCCGTCCCCGGCGGCCTTCCGCACCATCGCGGTGTGGTCGAACCCCCGCCACACGCCCGGTACGAGCACGAACTCCGCCGCCGACTCCGCCAGGATGAAACCGACTTCGCGCTCCCGGTGCTGCGGGATGACCGGTGTCTGTACGGCCCCGAGCCTGGCCAGCGCCAGCGAGGCGATCACCGTCTCGATCCGCGTCGGCAACTGCCAGGCCACCCGGGTCCCCGCCCCGATCCCCAGCTCCCGGAACCCGGCCGCCGCCCGCAGCGCCGCGTCGCGCACCCCGTCGAAGGTGACGCTCCGCCCGTCCGCGTCGTAGAACATCGGCGCTCCGCGTGAGACCTGTGCCCGGTACTCGACCAGTTCCCAGAGCGAATGTGTGCGGGCGGGTTCGAACACGGCGCCTCCTCGCGGGTCGCGGGTGGCGTGACTGTAGCACCACGAACTGACGTACCGTCAGATGCCTGCAAGGAGCGGAGCGATGAACTCCTTGCCGGGCCGTGGGCGCTGCGGGCCGGGTGCGGAGCGTCCCGTGGCAGCCCGTGTGGCGAGGGCTGCCGGATGTGTCAGGGGGTGTGGCTGTCGAGGGGCACCAGCGGCCGGTGGTTGTCGCTCGGTATCACCGGCATGTGGTTGTCCGGGACGACCACGGAGTGCGGCGGGGCGGGGGTGTGGCTGTCGGCGAGGGCGGGCGCGGTGGCGCCCCCGAACGCGGAGAGCGCGAGCGCGCCGACGACGAGGATCTTCTTGGTGGAGGTCATGCCAACTCCTGAATAAAGAACGGAAATTGTCGCTCGTGTCATAAAAATAGTGGCAAGTGCGCTCAGGCGTTCGCACTTCTCGCCGGCGGCAGAACCTCGCCGGCGAAACCGAAGCGGACATGCCGCAGGGACCGGTGTCGGTGGCTTCCCCTCCGAGCCATGGACACCGGCCCCTGCAATCCCCCGAACAGCTCCCCCGTTGGCTCAGGTGGTGCTAGTTGGGCTTGCCGATGGGCTGGTGACTGTCCATCGGCAGGATGGTCTCACCGGCACCGGACTTGGTGCCGTTCTTCGGCGCGGCCCCCTGGCCGGGAGTCGGCTGGTGGCTGTCGTCGACGGTGGGGTTGACGCCGGCTCCCGCAATGGGCTGGTGGCTGTCATTGGGCTTGATGACGTCGCGATCCCCCCGCGACGGCACCTGGGGCGTCAAATCGGCCCCGAGAATCGGCTGGTGGCTGTCGAGGGGCTTGACGATGTCACGGTCCCTCGGACCCGGTGTCTGCTTCTCGGTTGTCATGGCGATCAACTCCTGTGTGGGCGCTTGTGCCCCGCCCGCCCGGCGACTCCCCCGAGGGCCTCCGGACGGGCGCGGCGCGGCCGCTCACCTTAACGGGGCGACCTGGTCACCGAGCCGCTTGCCCCCCGAGGCGGCGGATCGGTAAGCAATAGAGTGGCCCCCGCCGATGAACGATCGATAAACGTCCGCTGCGGGGGCCCACAGGCGCTGTTACGCGACCACCACGGGAACCAATAGCTCCTGGACAACGGCACTTTCCGGCAGCCCGAGACGCTCGAAGATGGCCAGCGCCTCCTGCCAGCAGACCCGTGCCCGGCCGGTGTGCCCGATCTCGTTGAGGGCCCGCCCGAGCGTGGTGAGGGCACTGGCCCGCCGGGACTCGCCACCGATGCCGCGCAGGGCGGCCAGCGCCTGTTCGGCGTGGTTGGCGGCGGCGGCCGGCTGCCGGGCCGCGAGGTCGACCTCGGCCATCCGGTAGTTGGTCATGCCTTCCCAGAACCGCTGGCGGCTGTCCTGGAAGATGGCCAGTGCGGCGGCAAGCTGCTGGGTCGCCTCGTCCAGCCGGTTGTCCTGGGTATAGGCGAGGGCCAGGGCGTACATGCCGTTGGCGAGCCGGCGGGTGGCCCCCAACTCGCGGTAGATGGCGATCCCGTCCTCGGCCAGCTGTATGGCGCTCGCCACCCGGCCGGTGTCCAGATGGACCCGGGAGAGGTTGCACAGCGCGCTGGCCTCGGAGCTCCGGTTGCCGTCGCTGCGGAAGGCGGCCAGGGCCTGCCCCAGGTAGGCCTCCGCGTCGTCGTGCCGCCGCTGGGCGTTGGCGATGATGCCCCGGTCGTTGGGGGCGTACGAGGAGGAGAACGGGTCCTCGACGGCCAGGCCGAGCAGCATGGCGGACTTGGCGTTCTCGTCCGCGTCGTTCAGCCGGCCCGAGAGCGTACGGGCATAGGCGAGCGCGGTGTGGATCCTGGCCTGGGCGTGCTGCTCGCCGGCCTTCTGGGCGGCGGCCAGCAGGGAGACGCCGGCCTGTTCGTACTGGAGCGCGTCGGCGCCGGACTCGGCCAGGTCCTTGGTGAGCAACAGCAGGTCGGCGGCGCGCCGCAGGGTCGTGGGGCCCTCGCACTGGCGCGCACATGACAGCAGGCAGCCGGCCTCGCTGAACAGCCACTCCAGCGCCGTCGTGCGGTCGTCGAATTCCAGGCCCGGGAAGGCGGTGGCCTCCATGTGATCGACGAGGCGGTCGCCGGGGCGTTCGAGGACGTACATGTTGGCGGCCGTGGCGGAGTAGAAGTCCAGCAGCCGCGACATCGCCGCGTCCCGTTCGGACGGGGGCTGTTCGTCGCGTTCGGCGCAGGCGCGTGCGTACAGCCGCACCAGGTCGTGGTAGCGGTAGCGCCCCGGTGCGGCGGACTCCAGGAGGGAGGTGTCCACGAGGGACTCCAGCAGCTCCTCGGCCGCGTCGATGTCCAGGTCGAGGATGGCGGCCGCCGCCGCCAGCGAGATGTCCGGCCCGTCGGCCAGGCCCAGCAGACGGAAGGCGCGGGCCTGCTGGGGCTCCAGCTGGCCGTAGCCGAGTTCGAAGGTGGCCTTGACGGCGAGGTCGCCGGCGCGGAGTTCGTCCAGGCGCCGGCGCTCGTCGGCGAGCTTGCGCGCCAGGATGGAGACCGTCCACGTACGGCGGGCGGCCAGCCGGGAGGCGGCGATGCGGATGGCCAGCGGCAGGAAGCCGCAGGCCCCGACGACGGCCATGGCGGCCTGCCGCTCCGAGGTGACGCGCTCCTCGCCGACGATCCGGGTGAAGAGGGAGAGCGCTTCTTCCGGGCTCATCACATCGAGATCGATGAGGTGCGCACCGGCCAGGTCGTTCATCCGGGCGCGGCTGGTGACCAGCGCGGCGCAGCCCTCCGTGCCGGGCAGCAGCGGCCGGACCTGGGAGGCGTCCCGGGCGTTGTCCAGCAGGGTCAGGACACGTCGGCCGGCGAGGGTGGAGCGGTAGAGGGCGGAGCGCTCCGCCAGGCCCTCGGGGATGGAGGCGTCGGGCGTGCCCAGGGCGCGCAGGAAGGCGCCGAGGACGGCCACCGGCTGGGAGGGGTTGTGCCCGGCGCCCTGGAGGTCGACGTAGAGCTGCCCGTCGGGGAAGTGGTCGCGCGCGGTGTGCGCGACATGGACGGCGAGGGTGGTCTTTCCGACGCCGCCGATGCCGGTGAGCGCCGAGACGGCCATGACGCTGCCCTCGGCGGTGGCGAGTTGATCGCCGAGTTCGGTGACGAAGGCGGCACGCCCGGTGAAGTCGGCGACGGTGGCGGGCAGTTGTTGCGGGCGCACCACGGCGGGACTGCTGGTGTTCGCGTCGAAGCTGACGATGACGGGTGCGTCCAGCTCCGGGTCGGCCCGGAGGATCCGCTGCTGGAGCTCGGCGAGCGAGGCGCAGGGTTCGACACCCAGTTCCTTGTCGAGCAGCCGGCGGGTGTCGGCGTAGACGGCGAGCGCCTCGGCCTGCCGGCCGCTGCGGTACAGCGCGAGCATGAGGAGTTCGCGCAGCCGCTCGCGGAGCGGGTGAGCGGCGGTGAGGGCGGTCAGCTCGGAGACCGCCTCGGCGTGGTACCCGACCTCCAGGTCGAGTTCGAGGCGGGTCTCCAGCAGGGTCAGCCGCCACTCGTCGAGGCGGGTGCGCTGGGTGTCGGCGTACGGACCGGCGAGGCCGGCCAGCGGTTCGCCGTCCCACTGTGCGAGCGCGGCGTCGAGGAGTTCGCGGGCCCGGCCGCGGTCACCTGCGGCCTTGGCCTTCTCGGCCTCGGCCGCGTACTGCTCGGCATGGTCGTGGTCGAGGTCCAGCGGGCGGCCGTCCACCGACCGGATCGCGTAGCCGCCTGACTCGCTGACCAGGGCGGCGGCGTCATCGCCGAGCGCCTTGCGGAGCCTTGAGGCGTACGTACGGAGCGCGGCGAGCGCGGCGTGCGGCGGTTCGTCGCCCCACAACGCGTCGACGAGCTCGGGTGCGGTGGCGGTACGCCCGCCGCGCAGCAGCAGTGCGGCAAGCAACGCACGCTGCTGCGGGGACCCCGCCGCCAGCGGTGTCTCGCCGCGCCAGGCCCGCACGGGACCGAGCACGGAGAAGCGGAGCCGCTCCCGCCCCTGCCCCGGACTGTCGTCCATGTGTCCACCTGCCCTGTGCCATCCGTTCGTACCGTTCGCATCGGTTCACCGAGCGCAACGGTCAGTCTGCCTTGTCACGGCCCCTTACGTCAGTAGGGGTCCGGAGCATCCACAAAGCCTCCTCGGGTGATCAGGACGGGTATGCGCCGGCGCACAAGGAGGCGCGAGATTCCACTTCCGTGCGCTCATTGGCCGTTAGTTGCCTCTCTGCGCTCCGAATGCGCCCCACCGAGCTCTTCCGCTCTCGCCCACCCCTTCCCCCTCCCCATGACTTTGCGTCAGCCGCCGCAACGCCTCCATCGAAGGCACCGCACATTACTGACGGATCGTCAGATCAGCGCTACCGTGTCGGGCATGGAGACCTTCCCCAAGATCATCTCGGTGGACGACCACACGGTGGAGCCCCCCAACGTCTGGCGGGACCGGCTCCCGTCGAAGTACCACGACATCGGCCCGCGCATCGTCCGGGCGCCCCTGAGGGAAATGACCTTCGTGGGCGGCAAGTTCGCCCCGAAGATGGGCGCCGCGGGGGACGACGGGCCGATAGCCGACTGGTGGGTCTACGAAGATCTGCACCGGCCGCTGACCCGCCTCGACACCGCCGTCGGCTACTCCCGCGACGACATCAAGCTCGAAGGGATCACCTACGAGCAGATGCGTCCGGGCTCCTTCAGCGTGCCCGAACGCCTGGCCGACATGGACGTCAACCACGTCCAGTCCGCCCTCTGTTTCCCCACCTTCCCCCGCTTCTGCGGCCAGACCTTCACCGAGGCCAAGGACCGCGAACTGGGGCTGCTGGGCGTGCGCGCGTACAACGACTGGATGGTGGAGGAGTGGTGCGGCCCGCAGGCGCGGGGCCGGCTGATCCCGCTGACCCTCGTCCCCCTGTGGGACGCGGAGCTGGCCGCCGCGGAGGTACGGCGCAACGCGGCCCGCGGCGTACGGGCGGTCTGCTTCAGCGAGATCCCGCCGCATCTGGGGCTGCCCAGCATCCACACCGACTACTGGGACCCGTTCCTGCGCGCCTGCGACGAGACCGGCACGGTCATCGCCATGCACATCGGCTCCTCGTCGAAGATGCCCTCGACCAGCGCCGACGCCCCGCCCGCCGTCGGTTCCACGATCACCTTCGCCAACTGCTGCTTCTCGATGGTCGACTGGCTGATGAGCGGCAAGTTCGACCGCTTCCCCGACCTGAAGATCATGTACGCCGAGGGCCAGATCGGCTGGATTCCCTACATCCTCGAACGCGCGAACGTGGTGTGGGAGGAGAACCGCGGCTGGGGCGGCGTCGCCGACAAGGTCCTGCGCCCGCCGTCCGAACTCTTCACCGAGCACATCTACGGCTGCTTCTTCGACGACGCCTTCGGCCTGAAGAACCTGGATGCCATCGGCGTCGGCAACGTCCTCTACGAGACGGACTACCCGCACTCCGATTCGACCTGGCCCAAGTCGAGGGAGGTCGGCGAATCCCAGATGGGACACCTGGCACCGGCCGTGGTGGAACAGATCGTTCGGGGGAACGCGATTTCGCTGCTGGGGTTGACGGGGGAGGGGCTTTGGGCGGCGTCGGGGGAGGGAGATTGAGGGAGGGAACGAGGGCGACGGGTGGGGGCTCGACTTTGAGCTCCCAGGGGTGATCCGCTCCCCGGAGCCGCCCCCGCAGCGGTTTCCACAAGGGATCAACAAGGAGGGCGCGGGCCCGTACTCTGGCTGTGACGAGCTGCACAGAGAGGGGCAAGGCTGTGTCTTCAGATGCCACGCCGGACCCGTTCGCCGAGCCGGTTGCCTTTGGTCAGCGCATGCAGATCCTGCGGACCCGTAGAGGGATGAGCCGCAACGTCCTGGCTGGGCTGCTGGGGAAGTCGCCGAGCTGGGTCAAGCAGATCGAGGGCGGGCGCCTGCACATGCCCAAGCTGCCCATGATCTTGCGTATTGCGGAGGCCCTCAGGGTCAGGGATCTCTCCGACCTCACGGGTGATCAGTCGATGGCGATCGCCATGTTCACCGGGCCTGGGCACGTCCGACTGCCCGCGGTACGGGCGGCCCTCAATACGTTCCCTTTGACGACGCGACGGGAAGCTCCGACGGCGGCACACCTCAGGGAGCGCCTCGTCCGCGCGTGGGGTGCCCGGCATTCCGCACCGAACCACCGCGACGTCATCGGCGCTCTCCTGCCGGAACTCATACGGGATGCGCAACTGGCGGTACTGCAAGCCGATTCGGCGGGCGAACGGCGGGTGGCGCAACGGCTGTTGTCCGAGGCGTACAGCCTGAGCCAGTTCTTTCTCGCGTACCAGCCGGATGCCTCGCTGCTGTGGCGGGTCGTGGAGCGCGGGATGATTTCCGCGCAGGAATCCGAGGACCCGCACACCATCGGCGTCTCCGCCTGGCTGGCGACCCAGGCACACCGCGACAGCGGGCACGCACACTTCGACGCCGCCGACGCGGTGAACCTGGAGACACTCCGCTACCTGGAAGCGTTCTTGCCGGACGCCGGCGACGAGGTGCTCGCCATTGCCGGAGCGCTGCAATTCGAGGCGGGCTACACCGCCGCCCGCCGGGGGGACACCGGAACCGCCTGGCGCTACTGGGATACGGCACGTGCCATGGCGGAGCGGCTGCCCGCCGACTACTACCACCCCGTGACGTCGTTCTCCCGGGCCGTCATGGGAGCCCACGCGGTCACCCTCGCGGTCGAGTTGCACGCGGGGGCGGAGAGCGTGCGCCAGGTGGCCGCCGCCGACACCACGACGATCCCCTCCCGGCCGCGGCGTGCGCGGCACCGGATCGAGGAAGCGCGCGGTTATCAACTCGACGGACAGGCGGAGGCCGCGTTGGCCGCCCTCGGCAAGGCGTACGAGGCGGCGCCGGAAACCGTCCGGTACAACGGCTATGCGCGGCGCATCGTCCTCGAAGAGGCGGAGTCCAAGAGTCCGTCCCAGCGACGCCGGGCAAGCGAACTCGCCGTCAGGATCGGTGTATTGGCCGCCTGACCGAGGGGGTACAAAGTGTGCCCCCGCTACCTCCTCAAGGCCCCTACGGTCAGTCCTCGTACGACTACCGAAGGTCCCCGCGACCGCGTCAACGACGGCCCGGGGGCATGGCCAACCTGAGGAAAGCAGGTCGACGTGCCGCACTGTATCGCCCGGATCTTCGAGCCGTTGTTGCGGTTATTGCTGCCGCCACCGGGCCGTCATCGGGGGGACGTTACCCATCCTGCGGAACCCCGCGGGGCCGCAGCGGCCGGGCGCCTGACGCGTGTGCCGGTGCTGCGGGGTGAGGACACCGTGATGGTCCGGCCGTATCTCGTGGCGCATGAGCGGCGGCAGCAGGTACGCATGCCAAGTGCCCGCCCCCGCGCCTTCTGGACGGCCGTGGCCGGTGTGCCCCTCGGCCTGCGTCTGAAGCGTGGAACGGTGGTGGTCGCGCCGTGAGTGAGTCACAGACAACGGTCCGGCTGCTGCCGTGGTCGAACCCGGACGGCAACCCGTGCTTCCTCGCGGGCGACGGCAGCGGCTACGTATCGCGCGTGGCCGACAGCATCGAGACCATGCAGCTCGACGTGGCGGACGATCTGCTCGGTCACGCCGACGACATGCTCGGCGACCCCAAGGTCACCGTGCGGGAGCTCCGCTTCCTTGCCACGGAGCTGGCCACGGCGTTGCGGGACACGCGCCGGGTCGCGGTGAGCCGGGGTGCGCGTCTGTCGTCGTCGGTCCCTGGCTCCGAGGGGCACGGCAGCGACGCGAGCGCGGGCGCATAGGCGGCGGGGCTGATCGGTCCGCGCCTGTTGTGCCGTGCCGTCAGCCGCAGGTGGGACGGGGCGGCGGGATGGTTCCTACGTAGCGGCGCCATTCGGCGTCGGTGAGATTGCGATCGGCGATCCGGCAGAGGCCCTCGATCCAGGAGTTCACCGAGAAGTCCCAGGAGAGGACCTCGCCGCCTTCGGTGGCTGTCCACAGGGTGCCTGTGCTGTCCATGACGAAGCCGGTGTGCTCCCCGATGCCGCCGATTCCGGACAGCGTATGGAGTGGGAGGGGGATGTCGGGGCCGCCCAGCCGGTCCCCGGTGTCCGCGTCCCACCCGCTCACGGCGCCGCCGTCGGAAACGGTGATGACCGTGCTGCCGTCCGCGCTCGCTGTCACCCGGGCCCCGTTCGGCTCGGCGCTCTGCCAGCGGAATCGCTGCTCGTCCAGGTCCCAGCGGGCCAACGTCCCTTTACTGCCTTCGAGGAACAGTGCGTTTCCCTCGGCGGCCAGCGCGAGCGAGTTCACCTGCTCGCCGTCCAGGCGCACCGACTGTAGTTTCTTTCCGGAGTCGACGTCGTAGAGGTCGACGGCGCCCTTGGTGTTCTCCACGGCGGCGGTCCGGCCGCCGTGGCTCAACGAGGAGAGCAACCCCTTCTGAGGGTCACCGGTGCCAGGCGGCACCATGATCCGGGTGCGTGGCGCCGACGGTCCGGCGACATGGACTGCCCCGTCGTCCGTGGTGATGACCAGAGAGCCGTCCGCGCGCGGGGCGATCATGACCGCGTTCCGGTAGTCGTCCTGCCGTCCGGAGAAGGCCACCGTGCGCCGTTTCACCAGGCGGGTGTCCTGGATCTGCCATGACTGCACTGCGCCGTCCAGGCCGGCATGCAGTGTCCGGCCGTCAGGGCTGAAGGCGAGCGCGTCGTACATGAGGGTGTCCCCGCCCGCGAGCGTGCCGCCGCCTTTCGGGCTCCAGACGTGCAGTTTGGTCTCCGTGCCGAAGGGGTCCCCCTGCATCAGGTTGCTCCAGGCGACCTGGCCGTCCGGGCCGGCGGCCAGAGGCGGGCTGTAGAGCATGGTCTGGCTGTCCGAGAGGGGCAGGCCGTGGGCATGAGCCGTCCGGGAAAACTGGTCGAAGTTCCACACCGCGACCGTCCGGCCGTGTGCGGAAGCGAGCCTGCTGCCCGTGTCGGAGAACTTCAGCAGCGAGGGCCGGCCGACACCGGTGAGCTTGCGGAGCTGACTGTCGTGCGCTTTGGTCTCCGCGTCGACCACCGTGATGCCGGACGCGGTGCCCACGGCCATCCGTCCGTTGTCGGTCAGCGCCAGCGACCTGGCTTCTTCGTTGGTGAGCGTGGGGAAGTCCGTGCAGGTGTTGGCGACGGGCTTGCGGCCCTTGATCTCCGGTAGTCCGGTGCTGATGATCTGCCCGAACTTCAAGTAGCCGAAGCAGCGGCCACTGTTGGAGACGGCCGCCAGGAACTGGCCCGGGGGCAGTACGAGCTCGTCGCTGTCCAGGATCGTGCGCAGCTCGGGCACGGTGTGCAGGGCGCCGCCCCCCAATGTGTCGCGTACCAGAAGGCGGGACCCGGCGTCCTGGAAGGCGATCACGTCGCCGGAGTTTCCGGTGCGCTGGGAACGGACCTTCTTCCCGCTCTCCTCGTACAGCACCACCGTGCCGACCGCGTCCACGACGGCCAGCTGTCCCGCCGCGCTGAATCCCAGTGCGGAAACGCCCTCCGGCTGGGGAGCCAACCGCCGCAGTGTCTTGCGCGTCAGGTCATAGACCCCCACGTTGCCCTTGCTGTCCCCGGCGGCCAGCCGCTTCCCGTCCTTGCTGAAGCCCACTGCCGTGATGCGGCCCGGCAGTGAGGTCCGGGCGCGCAGGGTGCGGCCGTCGGCACCCCGCACCGCCACCGCGCCGCCCTCGTCCCCGACGGCGACCGCCTTGTCGTCCGTGCTGAAGGCGAGCGCGCTGATGTCCTTCGAGCTCGACACCATGCTCACCAGATGAGGGCTGTCCGTGGAGAGCCGGTTCAGCGTGGCGATGGCCTCGGGGGACTGCTGCATGCGGTACGCCTCGATCGCCAGGAGCGACGCCAGCTGCAGATTTCCGTCCTTGAGGTTCAGCGCGGTCGCGGCCAGCTGCCGGGAGGTCGCCAGCCGGGCCTGCCGCTGCGCCTCGTCCCGCTGCTGGACGGCGTTCACCCAGCCCAGGCCGGCCACCACGGCGAGACCGGTGATGACGGCGAGCGCACCGCGCACGAGCCGTTTCGTCCTGCGCTGCCGGGTGACGTCCGCACCGATGAGGTCCTCTTTGGGGCGCTCGTGCAGCGGGGCCGCCAGGTCGGCCACACACTGCTGGAAGCGGGAGTCCCGCAGCGAGCCGGGATCCTGTTCCGACATCCACCGCAGATCGACCCACCGAGGCTCGTCGCTGAACATTCCCGCCATGGTGCGCGGCAGGCAGGTGGTGCGCTCCCAGTCGAAGTCCCCCGTCCCGTGGTCCCACGTCAGCTCGCCGCCGGTGACGACGATGAGCATCCGCCGCGCCCCGGGGCCGGCGCGCCACCAGTCGATCTCCTTCTGCACCCACTCCGAGTCCGCGGACCGCGGGCAGGCGAGCAGAATAAAGGCGCCGGAATCCGCGAGATGACGCTCGATTTCGGGCCACAAACCTGGGTTCGCCGCCAGCGAGGCATTGTCGAGGAAGATGCGCAGCGCCCGTAATTGCCGCCAGCTGCTGCGCGCGAAATTCTGTAGGCCCCGCCGCAGATGATCAGCTTTGGCGCTGTCGGCCGCATGGCTGTAGGAAAGGAAGGCGTCGTATCGGTGGGTGCGCTGAGAGGCGTTCTGACCAGCCATTCCGGTTCCCCCGTCGTCAGGTCGGCACGGGGCCGCCGCACGTCCCCGTCGCCGCATCATCCACATCGCCGGGGAGGGTGGCAACGGTGCCTTGCGGCAGGGAAGTTGGTGTCACCGCGGCGTCTCGTCCGCAGTCCGGTCCCGTTCCCTGAATGCCGGGATGGCCGCCGGCGGTCGGCTCTACACTTCGTTCGTCTTTTCGGGCTCATGTTGCGGGATGCGAGGGGGCGGGGCTGCGGTGAGCGAGGGGCGAACACTCGGCGAAGAGGATTTTCCGGCGGTGTTCCGGTCGGCGGACGCCGCTTCGATTTCGGGGCAGCGCCGCCATATGCGGGGCACGAAATGGCGGCTGTTACTGGCGATTGCGGCTGCCGTCTGTGCGGTGTCGAGCCACGACGCCGCGGTCACGGTGGTGCTCCTGGCCTTCTTGGCGACCGTCTACTTGGAGGTGTGGATGCTCACGGAGCGGCCGGAGCGCGCCTGGTACGACGGCCGTGCCCTTGCGGAGTCGGCGAAGACGCTGTCCTGGCGGTACGCGGTGGCGGGCGAGCCGTTCCCGGCCACGCTGCCCGCGGACGCCGCGGACCGCAGATTCCACGAGCGGCTGGAGGTCCTGCTCAGGGAGGCACCGGCCGACAGCATCGTCCCGGTGGGCTCCATGGCCGCCACCCAGGCGATGGGCGAGTTGCGCCGGAGCCCGTTCGCGTGCCGTAAGCAGGCGTATCTCGCCGGGCGCATCGTGGACCAGCAGCAGTGGTACGGAACCAAGGCGGCCGTGAACATCGCCCTGGCCCGTCGCTGGCGGATCGGCCTCATCGTCGTGGAGGGGCTGGGTGTGCTCGCCGCCGTGCTGCGCCTGCTGAAGGTCATCGACTTTGATCTGCCCGGTGTGCTCGCGGCCGTGCTGGGTGCCGGTGCCGCCTGGTTCGCGGTGCGGCAGTACGAGTCGCTCGGCCGTGCCTACACCTTCGCGGCGACCGAACTGAGCATCGTGCACCAGCGGCTGTCCGCGACCCATGAGGAGTCGGACTGGACGCAGGAGGTGGCCGACGCCGAGGAGGCGATCAGCCGCGAACACACGATGTGGCGGGCCTCCCGGGGAGCCGCATAGTCGACGGCACCCGGGCGCCCGCCCTTGTCTGATGGAGCGTCAGGCGCCACGATGTGTCGCGCCGGGATGTGTATGACGCATCGTCAGATTGCGGGAGGGCCTGTGGACGGCGTGCGCGGTGAGGTGTGGCGGCCGGAGGACGGGCGGCTGGTGTACGGGATGCAGTTGCCGGTGCAGTCGCAGAGCGCTCTTTATGCGGAGAGCTGGGAGGCCGCGGCCGGGCCCGTCGATCTGGTCGCGATCGCACGGGCCGCCGACCGGTACGGGTTCGCGTATATCGCCTGTTGTGAGCACATCGCGATTCCGCGGCGGCTGGCCGAGGCGATGAGCACCGTCTGGTACGACCCGGTCGCCACCCTTGCGCATCTGGCGGCCGTCACCGAGCGGGTGCGGCTGCTCAGCCATGTCGCGGTGGTCGGGCTGAAGCATCCGCTGGTCACGGCCAAGCAGTACGCGACGCTCGACCGGCTCTCCGGCGGGCGGCTGATCCTCGGGGTGGGGGCCGGGCACGTCACGGAGGAGTTCGAGGCGCTCGGGGTGGACTTCGAGCGGCGCGGGGCGGTGCTGGACGAGACGGTCGACGCGCTGAAGGCGGCGCTGGGGCCGGAGGAGTTCCCGAAGTTCGCGGGGGAGCGGTTCGCGTTCGAGGGGCTGGGGCAGGCGCCGCGGCCCGTGCAGACGCCGAGGCCGCCGGTCTGGGTGGGCGGCTCCTCGCCCGCCGCCGTACGCCGGGCCGCGGAGCGTGGCGACGGCTGGCTGCCGCAGGGTGACCGGCGGGCGGAGCTGCCGGCGCAGATCGGGAAGCTGCGGAGGCTGCGGGAGGCGGCCGGTATCGACGAGCCCGCCGTGATCGGCACCATCGCCGAACCGCTGTACGTCGGCGAGCCGGGGTGGGAGGTCGGCCGGCGGACCCTGTCCGGCGCGCCGGAGCGGATCGCCGCGTCGTTGCGGGAGTACGCCGCGATGGGGGTCGCGCAGATCCAGGTGCGGTTCCGCTGCCGCAGCAGGAGCGAACTGACGGATCAGATGGCGGCGTTCGGGACGGATGTCGCGCCGTTGCTCAACGGCTGACGGCTGACGGCTGACGGCTGACGGCTGACGGCTGGAGGGATGGACGGAGGGACGGCTGACCCCTGACGGCTGGACGGCTGAGGCTGACGGTCGACCCTGGCGGCTCACGGCCGGCGGCTGACCCCTCGCGGCTCACAGCCGACGGGCCGGAGGGGCGGGAACGTACTCACCAGCAGAGGAGTGCAGGCATGGGCAAGCTCGACGGGCGGGTTGTCATCGTGACGGGTGCGGCGCGCGGGCAGGGTGAGCAGGAGGCGCGGCTGTTCGCCGCGGAGGGCGCGAAGGTCGTGCTCGGGGATGTGCTCGATGCGCAGGGCGAGGCGCTCGCCAAGGAGCTGGGGGAGGACCGGGCCCGCTTCGTCCATCTGGATGTGACGCAGGAGGCGGACTGGGAGGCCGCGGCGGTCGCGGCCAAGGACGCCTTCGGGAAGATCGACGGGCTGGTCAACAACGCCGGGATACTGCGCTTCAACGAGCTGGTGTCCACGCCCCTGGCGGAGTTCCAGCAGGTCGTGCAGGTCAACCAGGTCGGCTGTTTCCTGGGGATCCGTACGGTGGCGCCGGAGATCGAGGCGGCGGGCGGCGGCACGATCGTCAACACCGCCTCGTACACGGCGCTGACGGGCATGGCCTTCGTCGGCGCGTATGCCGCGACCAAGCATGCGGTCCTCGGGCTGACCCGGGTCGCCGCGGTGGAGCTGGCGGGCAAGAAGATCCGGGTCAACGCGGTGTGTCCGGGCGCGGTGGATACCCCGATGACCAACCCGGCCGCGCTCGATCCGGCCGCCGATCCCGCCGAGTCGAAGCGGGCCGTGGACGAGCTCTACCAGAAGCTGGTGCCGCTGGGGCGGATCGGGCAGCCGGAGGAGGTCGCCAAGCTGGCGCTCTTCCTGTCGTGCGAGGACTCGTCGTACATCACCGGGCAGCCGTTCGTCGTCGACGGCGGCTGGCTGGCGGGGGTCAGCATCTTCTGACGCTGCGTCAGGCAACCTCGGCAGCGGCTATTGACGCTCCCCGGGTGCGGTGGAACAGTCGGCACATCGAATCTGACGGTACGTCAGAAATGGCTGCATGGCTCAGAGGACGGTGAACCTCCTTGGAATTCGGGCTCTTTGTACAGGGATACGTGGGCAAGCGGGCCGAGACCGATCCGCTCGCGGAGCACAAGGCGCTGATGGAGGAGACCGAGTACGTCATCCAGGCGGACAAGTCCGGCTTCAAGTACGCCTGGGCGTCCGAGCACCACTTCCTGGAGGAGTACTCGCACCTCTCCGCCAATGACGTCTTCCTCGGCTATCTGGCCCACGCGACCGAGCGGATCCATCTGGGCTCCGGGATCTTCAACCCCCTGGCCCAGGTCAACCACCCGGTGAAGGTCGCCGAGAAGGTCGCCATGCTCGACCACCTCAGCGAGGGCCGGTTCGAGTTCGGCAGCGGCCGCGGCGCCGGCAGCCACGAGATCCTGGGGTTCCTGCCGGGCATCACCGACATGAACCACACCAAGGAGATCTGGGAAGAGACCATCGCCGAGTTCCCGAAGATGTGGCTCCAGGAGGAGTACGTCGGGTTCCAGGGCAAACACTGGCAGCTGCCGCCGCGCAAGATCTTCCCCAAGCCGTACGGGGCCTCGCACCCGGCGATGTGGTACGCGGCCGGATCGCCGTCCTCGTACGCGATGGCGGCCAGGAAGGGCCTGGGTGTCCTCGGCTTCAGCGTGCAGAAGGTCTCCGACATGGAGTGGGTGCTGGAGCAGTACAAGACGGCGATCCGGGAGGCCGAGCCGGTCGGCGACTTCGTCAACGACAACGTGATGGTGACGTCGACGGCGATCTGTGCCGAGACGCATGACAAGGCCGTGGAGATCGCCGTCAACGGGGGACTCAACTACCTCCAGTCGCTGGTCTTCCGCTACCACGACACCTTTCCGCGGCCCGACGGCATCCCCGAGTGGCCCGAGCTGCTGCCCGACTACACCGCCGAGATCATCGAGCTGCTGATCGCCGAGGAGCTGATGATCTGCGGCGACCCGGGCGAGGTGCTCCAGCAGTGCAAGCGCTGGGACCGGGCCGGTGCCGACCAGCTGAGCTTCGGGCTGCCGATCGGGGTGTCGTACGAGGACACGATGAACACGGTCAAGCTCATCGGCGAACACGTGATCCCGAAGATCGACACGGATCCGGTGCACCGGACGACCCGGTTCCGTCAGGCCGCGGGCGGCTGAACCCGCGGCGCCGGGCCGCGGGCGGCTGAACCCGCGGAGTTCCGCCTATCCGCCTAGGGGAAGGGGGCACAGCCCGTGCTCGACCACCTGATCAGGGGCGCGACCGTTGTGGACGGGACGGGAGCGCCCTCGTACACCGCCGACGTCGGCATCCGCGACGGCCGTATCGCCGTCGTCGCCCCGCCCGGCACCGTCACCGAGGAGGCGAGGACGAGCGAGGACGCGACCGGTCTGGTCCTCGCCCCCGGCTTCGTCGATCCGCACACCCACTACGACGCGCAGCTGTTCTGGGACCCGTACGCGACCCCCTCGCTCAACCACGGGGTGACGACCGTGGCGGGCGGCAACTGCGGTTTCACGCTGGCGCCGCTGCACCCCGGGCGGCCCGCCGACGCCGACTACACCCGCCGGATGATGTCCAAGGTCGAGGGCATGTCCCTGGTGGCGCTCGAAGAGGGCGCGCCCTGGTCATGGAGCTCGTTCGGCGAGTACCTGGACGCGTTGGAGGGCCGGATCGCCGTCAACGCGGGCTTCATGGTGGGACATTGCGCACTGCGTCGCTACGTCATGGGGGAGGACGCCGTCGGCGGGCAGCCGACGCCCGCACAGCTGGACGAGATGCTGGCGCTCTTCCATGAGGCGATGGAGGCCGGGGCGTGGGGCCTGTCCACCACGCAGTCCGCCACCCATTCCGACGGCGACGGGAAGCCGGTCGCCTCCCGGCACGCCGGACCGGCGGAGCTGCTCGCGCTGTCGCGGGCCGTCGCCGCGCACGAGGGCACCCAGATCGAGGCGATCGTGGCGGGCTGTCTCGACCAGTTCAGCGACGCGGAGATCGAGCTGCTCGTGGCGATGAGCGCCGAGGCGGGCCGGCCACTGAACTGGAACGTCCTGACGATCGACGCGGCGGTGCCCGAGCGGGTACCGCGGCAGCTGATCGCCAGCGAGCGGGCCCGGGAGGCCGGCGGCCGGATCGTGGCGCTGACGATGCCGATCCTCACCCCCATGAACATGTCCCTCGGCACCTTCTGCGCCCTGAACCTGATCCCCGGCTGGGGCGAGATCCTGGGTCTGCCGGTGCCCGAGCGGATCGAGAAACTCCGCGACCCCGACGTCCGGGCCGAGATGCTGCGGCGCGCGGGGAGCAAGGAGGCGGGAGTCTTCCGGCGGCTCGCCCACTTCGGCCGGTACGTCATCGGGGACACCTACTCCACGGCGAACGAGGGGCTGACCGGGCGCGTCGTGCAGGACATCGCGGCCGAGCGCGGCCAGGAGCCCTTCGCCTGCCTGATCGAGATCTGCGCCAACGACCAGCTGCGGACGGTCCTTTGGCCCATGCCCACCGACAACGACCCGGCCTCCTGGGCGCTGCGCGCCGAGACCTGGCAGCACGAGGACGTGCTGCTGGGCGGCTCGGACGCGGGCGCGCATCTGGACCGGATGTGCGGTGCGCCGTACACGACGCGCTTCCTCGGCGACTGTCTGCGGGGCAGGAAGCTGATGGGTCTCGAGCAGGCCGTCAAGATGCTCACCGACGACCCCGCGCAGCTCTTCGGCCTGCGGGAGAGGGGACGTATCGAGGAGGGGTGGCATGCGGACCTCGTCCTCTTCGACCCGGAGCGGATCGACGCGGGCAAGGCCACGCTCGTGCACGATCTGCCGGGCGACAGCCCGCGCCTGGATTCCCGGGCGATCGGCATCAACGCGGTATGGGTCAACGGGGTCGAGACGATCCGCGAGGACGTGGTGACCGGCGCGGTACCGGGGACGGTGCTGCGCTCGGGGCGGGACACGAGGACGGTGAGCACGAAGTGACGCCGGTGGGGCGGGAGACGCGGGCGTTGAGGCCGGCGGGGTGGGGCGGTGTGGAGACGTGGCGCGTCGCGTGGGGCGGGGCGTGGTGGAGACGTGGCGTGTGGGGTGGGGCGTGGTGAAGACATGGCGCGTGCGGTGGGGCAGGGGAGCGGTGAGGGGGAATTGATGTCCGTGGGGCGGCTGTTCATCGATGGTGAGTGGGTCGAGCCCGACGGCGGCCACTACGAGGTCATCGACCCGGCGACGGAGGCGGTCGTCGGGCTCGCCCCCGAGGCGAGCCGGGCGCAGGTCCACGAGGCGGCGGCCGCGGCGCGCGAGGCCTTCGGGGCCTGGTCCCGTACGTCGCCGCAGGAGCGCGCCGCGATCCTCGACCGGGCCGCGGAGGTGATCCAGCGCGACTTCGCGGCGCATGCCGAGCTCGCCCAGGCGGAGAGCGGCGCCACGACCGCGACCGCCCGCGGGATGCAGGTCGCGGTGGGGGTGGCGCGCTTCCGGCGGTATGCGAAGGGGGCGCTGGAGCCGGTCGAGCAGGGACTGCCGCCGCAGATCAACGAGGCGGGTCCGATGGGGCGGGCGGGGGTGCTGGGCGCGCTCGCCGTACGCCGGCCCGTCGGCGTCGTCACCTGCATCACCTCCTACAACAACCCGTGGGCCAACCCGGCGGGCAAGATCGCCCCGGCACTGGCCATGGGCAACACCGTCGTCGTGAAGCCCGCTCCGCAGGACCCGCTGTCGGTGTACCGGATGGCGGCGGCGCTGGCGGAGGCGGGGGCGCCGCCGGGGGTGGTGAACGTCGTCAGCGGCGTTTCCGTGGCGGCCGGTGAGGCGGCCGTGGACTCGCCGGACGTGGACATGGTGAGCTTCACGGGCTCGACGGCCGTCGGGCAGCGCATCGCCGAGGTGTGCGGACGCGGGATGAAGCGCCAGCTCATGGAGCTGGGCGGCAAGGGTGCCGCGGTGGTCTTCGACGACGCGGACCTGGATGCGGCGGTGGCCGGCATCGGCACGACGTACTCCTTCTACAGCGGGCAGATCTGCACGGCGCCGACGCGGGTACTCGCGCAGCGCGGGGTGTACGAGGCGCTGGTCGAGCGGCTGACGCAGTACATCGGGCAGCTCACGGTCGGCGATCCCCGGGCGCAGGGGACGGTGGTCGGGCCGGTGATCTCGGCCGCACACCGCGACCGGGTCGAGTCGTATGTCGAGCTGGGCAGGAAGGAGGGCGCACGGGTCGTGGCGGGCGGGGCGCGGCCGTCCGCTCCGGAGCGCGGCTTCTATGTGGCGCCGACGCTGCTCGCCGACTGCACCCCCGATATGCGGGTCGTACGGGAGGAGATCTTCGGTCCGGTCGTCGTGGTCGTGCCCTTCGACGACGAGGACGAGGGGGTGGCCCTCGCCAACGACAGCGACTACGGGCTCATCGACTACGTCTGGTCCGGCGATATCGCCCGCGCCTTCCGGGTGGCCGGGCAGCTGCGGGCCGGCGGGGTCGGCGTGAACACGATCGGCCGGAACATGGAAGCGCCCTTCGGAGGCTTCAAGAAGAGCGGGGTGGGACGGGACGTGGGTTCGTACGCGCTGCACGCGTACAGCGAGCTCCAGTCGATCGTCTGGCCGGGGTGAGGACGGGACGGCGGGCGGAGGTCGGAGGTCGGAGGCCGGAGGTCGGAGGTCGTCCTCGGGCGTGCGGAAGTCCGATGGGAAAATTTGGAACCTGTACAAAACGGACAGTGCTGCGGTTCTCGCAATGCGAAAGATGTATGTCGCAGGAGTTAAGTCGAAGGTTGGACTCGGTGGCTCCATTGCTTTGCGCGATCCAATTGCCTTTCTTGCCTGTGGAGTGAAGGAATGAAGCGCGGAGGATGATCTTCCGGATGCGGATACAGCAGCCCTTAATGTCCTGTTCATGGTTCAGGTTGACCCCCGCCCCCAGACCGGAGACACGGTAACGAGCGTCGGCGCTACCGGCAGTGACACCCGCAGCGGCGCCCCCGGTGGCACCCGCGACAAGGGCCTCAGCGGCAACTCCGTGGGCCTGCTCGGCAGCGCGGTCATCGGCATCTCGACCGTCGCGCCCGTCTACTGCCTCACCTCGACGCTCGGCCCCACGGTCGGCGAGGTCGGCGTGCAGATGCCCGCGGTCTTCCTCGCGGGCTTCCTGCCGATGCTGCTGGTCGCCTTCGCCTACCGCGAGCTCAACAAGGCGGTTCCGGACTGCGGCACCTCCTTCACCTGGACGGTCAAGGCCTTCGGGCCGCGGGTCGGCTGGATGTGCGGCTGGGGGCTGGTGATCGCGACGATCATCGTGCTCTCCAATCTGGCCGGCGTCGCCACCTCGTTCTTCTATCTGCTGCTCGGCGAGATCACCGGCAGTCAGGCCCTCGCCGACCTGGACGGCAACAAGGCCGCCCACGTCCTGACCTGCCTGGCCTTCATCGCCGTCGCCACGGCCATCAGCTACCGCGGCATGACCGCCACCAAGGGTGTCCAGTACGCCCTGGTCGGGCTGCAACTCGCGGTGCTCGCCGTGTTCGTCGTGCTGGCCGTGATCAAGGCGCAGTCCGGCGACTTCGCCGGCTCCCTCGACTTCTCCTGGACCTGGCTCGACCCGTTCGCCGTCCAGTCCTTCTCCGCCTTCACGGCGGGCCTGTCGCTGTCGATCTTCATGTTCTGGGGCTGGGACGCCTGTCTCACGGTCAACGAGGAGACCGCCGGCAGCGCGAAGACGCCCGGCCGCGCCGCCCTGCTGGCCATGGTCGTGCTGATCGGTTCCTACCTGCTCACCGCCGTGGCCTCGCAGATGTTCTCCGGCGTCGGCGACAAGGGAGTGGGCCTCGGCAACCCGGACACCGCCGACAATGTCTTCGCCGCCCTCGCCAACCCCGTCATGGGCACCGTGCTCGGCGTGCTGCTCTTCGTCGCGGTCCTCGCCTCGGCCGCGGCCAGCCTCCAGACCACCTTCATCCCGGTGGCCCGTACGGTCCTGGCGATGAGCGCGTACGAGGCGCTGCCGGCGTCGTTCGCCACGATCCACCCGCGGTTCCGTTCCCCGGGCAAGGCCACCGTCGCGGCCGGCGTCGCCACCGGTGTCTTCTACTCCGTGATGAGCTTCCTCAGCGAGAACGTCCTGATCGACACCATCTATGCGCTCGGCCTCATGATCTGCTTCTACTACGCGATCACGGCCTTCGCCTGCGCCTGGTTCTTCCGCCGCGAACTGCGGAACTCGGCCCGCGACCTGCTGTTCAAGGGCGTCTTCCCGGCCCTGGGCGGCGTCCTGCTCGCGGCCGTCTTCTTCAAGACCCTGATCGACATGTGGAACCCCGCCTACGGCTCGGGCAGTTCGGTCTTCGGCGTCGGCTCGGTGTTTGTCATCGGCGTCGGCCTGCTCCTCCTGGGCGTCGTGATCATGCTGGTGATGCAACGCCGCAGCCCGGCCTTCTTCCGCGGCGGAGTGCTGACCCGGGCCACGCCGGCGTTGGTGGTGGAGGAGTAGGGGGTGCCTAAGGGGTGTCTCCCCCTGGGTCGCCAGGAGGTGTCTCCCCTGGGTGACTAGAGGGTGTCTCCTTGGGCCCGTTAGGGGTGTCTTCTCTGAGGCGCCAGGAGGTGTCTCCTCTGGGCCCACTGGGGGGTGTCTCCCCTGGGTGAGTAGGGGGTGCATCCCCCTGGCCACTAGGAGGTGTTTACCCCAGGCCCTGTCCGCGGGGTGGGTGGCCGGCTCAGGGGCGGAGTACCAGCTTTCCCTTCGTGCGGCGGCCGAGCAGGTCCTCGTGTGCGTCGCGAGCCCGCGCGAGGTCGTACTCCGCGCCGACCAGCGGCCGCAGGCGTCCCCGCGCCGTGAGGTCGAGCAGCTCCTCAAGGGCCGGGCCGCCGACCCCGTTTCGGGCGATGAGCGGGATGAGCCAGAAGCCGGCGACGCCGATGCTCTCCACCGCGAGTCGTTCCGGCGCGAGGGCCGAGGCCGCCTTGCGGGACGAGGCGCCGTAGGTGACCAGTCGCCCGAGGTATCCGAGTGTGTCCACTGCGGAGTCGAGGACCGGGCCACCTATCGCGTCCAGGATGATGTCGACCGGACGGCCCTGATTGGCATCGAGGACCCGTTCCTCGTAGCCCTCCGCCTCGCCGTCGATTGCCGCGTCCGCGCCGAGTTCGAGGGCGAAGGCGCGCTTCTCGTCGGACGATGCCGTGGCGATGATGCGTCCGGCCCCGAACTCCCGGGCCAGTTGGACGGCGAGACTGCCCGTCCCGCCCGCCGCGGCATGGACCACCACGCTCTCACCGGGCCGCACGCGGGCGACCGACCGCAGCACATGCCACGCCGTCAGACCCTGCACGAGCAGAGCCAGCGCCGCCCCCGCGCTCACGCCCGGTGGCATGCAGACCAGATCGCGGTCGGCGACAACCGTCTTGGCGGCGTAGCCACCCTGCTGGACGTAGCCGAGTACCCGCCTGCCGTCCGCGGTCCGGCCGACGACCTCCATGCCGGGGATGTGCGGCAACGGGCCCTTCGGCGCGTACGGACCGTCGGTGTGCTCGCCCGCCATGTGCTTGATGTCGCCGAAGTTGACGCCCGCAGCCTCCACTTCGACCAGGGTCTCGCCCGGCCCCGCCACCGGGTCCGGCACCTCGGCCTCCGCCAGCACTTCCGGAGCACCGAACCGCTCGAACTGCATGGCACGCATGAACGCCCCTCCCAGACTTGATCACGTTTCCGCGGCTGAGCAGGACCCGTGCGGCTGAGTATGTTTCCTGCGGCCGATCCTGCTTCCCGAGACTGATCAGACTTCCCGGCAACTGATCAGACTTCCCGGCAACTGATCAGACTTCCCAGCAACTGAGCATGCTCCCCGTGACTGAGCATGCTCCTGACTGACCAGACTTCCCTGTGACTGAGCATGCTCCTGACTGATCAGACTTCCCCGTGACTGAGCATGCTTCCTCGCGACGGGCAGGATTCCCCGAGACCGGGCAGGTCCTCGCGACCGGGCAGGATTCCCCGCGACCGGGCGGGGATTTGCCGCGACCGAGCAGAATGCCCGCCAAGCTACGTCGGCACCCGGCGATCGCAGGGCACTTCGCGGCGCTGCACGGCGAACGCCACCGGGGGTGTTCCCTCACGGGTCAGGCATCGCCCACGCGACCTGCCATGGGCGGGCCTCCGGCATCGCCGCGCGATCTGCGTCGACGGCCGGATGGTGCTCCATGAGGAACCACCTGGCGCTCTGTCTGCGAGGGGCCGCCTGGGACCGCCTCGGGGGCTGTCTGCGAGGAACCGCCGGGGAGCCGCCTGGGGCTGTCTGCGAGGAACCGCCTGGGACCGCCTGGGGTCGTTTGCCGGACCTTCGCGGGCCTGCCGCTGTCGGGCAGGCCCGTAGGCCGGTGGCCGGTCGTCGATGTCGATGAATCGGCTTATCCAGCCCGCGTGTTCAGTCGATCGTCAGGACCGCCTTTCCGCGGATCTCGCGGTTGATGAGGGCGGTGGCGGTCTCGCCGGCCTGTGCCCAGTCCGCCACCCGGTCCACGCTCGACCGAAGGCGGCCCTCGGCGACGAGGCGCACGAGATGGGCCAGATCGGGGCCGGTATTGCCGCCTGCCTGCATGCCGATCAGCTTCAGTCGGTTGATGACCAGTTGGTACGGCTGGATCGGGGTCGGCTCGGACGACGTGGCGCCGATGGAGATGACCGTGCCGTCGGGGGATATCCGGCCCAGCAGCTCGCCGAGCAGGGAGCCGCCGACGTTGTCCAGCACCACATCCACCGTCCCGTCGAGGTCGGCCACACTGGTCAGGATGTGGTCCGCGCCGAGCGCGGCCAGGCCCGCCCCGCGTGCCGGGCTGCCGACGAACGCGAACACCTCGGCACCGGCCTGGTGCGCGAGTTGGACGGCGAAGCGTCCCACGCCGCCGGAAGCGCCGGTGATGGCGACGCGCTGTCCGGGCAGCACTCCGGCCGTACGGAGTGCGCGCAGTGCCGTCAGCCCGGCGACGGGGAGGGCGGCGGCCGTGGTGAAGTCCACCGAGTCGGGCAGCACGGCCAGTTCATCGACCGGGACGGCGCGCAGCTCGGCCCAGCCGGCGTTCCAGCCCCAGGTGATGACACGGTCGCCGGGCTTGGGGCCGCGGCCACTGGCGGCGGCCCGCTCGACCACACCGGCGGCGTCCCAGCCCGGGACGGTGCCCTCGGCGTCCTCGTCGGACTTGGGCAGCTCACCGTAGTTCAGCGAAATCGCGCTGATCTTGACCAGTACCTCGTCGGGCCCGGGGACGGGATCGGCGACGTCACCCAGGGACAGACGGCCAGGTACGGAGTGATCGACAACGAGGGCGCGCATCGGAAATCTCCCTAAGGGGTTCGGCATTGACGCTGATGCTCCAGGTAACCGGTGGGTCACTCCGGTTATTCCGTCGTCGGTGCGGCGAGTTCCTGGGTGTCTTCCGGGTGTCCGGGGTGCCCGGGTGTCCGGGTGGCTGGGTGTGCGGGGCCTGCTCCCTCGCCGCGCCTCGGCCCTCCAGCCGCGCCTCGGCCCTCCAGCCCTGCCCGGCCTTCCTCAGCCCCAGCGGCCCAGGAAGATCGGGTTGGTCATGGCCGCCATGGGGCCCGGCAGGCCCGCTGTGGTCGAGGGGTGGCGGACTTCGGCGCGTATATAGGCCGCGTAATCCGGGGTGGTCTGCCAGCTGACGGTGCCGTTGCCCGAGGCGGGCAGCGGGGCGGAGTACAGCCGTCCCTGGTCGGTGACGAAGGAGACCGTGCAGCCCGGGGTGCCGGAGACCTTCAGCTGCGCGGTGACCTTCGCCGTACGGGAGACCGCCAGCCGCTCGGCGATCCCGGCGTGTTCGCCACGCTCACCGGTGACGGAGAAGGCCAGCTCGACCTTCGACGACTCGGCGATCCAGACCCGGCCCGCCCGGATGCCGTCTTGCAGGGCGCGGCGCGAGAGATCGTCGGCGAGCACCACGGTCTGCGGCAGGCCCACGACGTCCGGGTCGCGATGGGCGTCGCTGTGGCCGACGGCCGGCAGCCAGTCCGCGCGGCCACGGGTGTGCGCGACCAGGGCGTTGTCCCACTCGGCGAGGGTGATTTCGTCATCGGGGGTGTACGGGCCGTTCCAGACCTCCACCGCATCGGCTTCGTTCAGCCCGAACTTCCAGTTGCAGCCGATGCAGGTGGCGTGCGGATGCGCCGGGATGACCAGGCCTCCGGCCCGCCGGATGGCGCGTGCGTACTTTCCGAAGGCGTTGTCGCGGGCCCGGTAGCGCCAGTCGATGAAGACCCCGGGGTCGGTGCCCATCGCCACCACGTGCCCATTGCGGGTGGTGACCTCTTCGCCGGTCAGGATCAGCAGGTCATCGCCCCACAGTCCGTCCCAGGCGCGGTGCGCGGAGGTGGTGTTGTGCTCGGAGGTGTTGATGAAGTCCAGCCCGGCGGCGCGGGCCAGCGCGGCGATCTCGGCGGGGGTGCGCTTGCCGTCGGAGTGGACGGAGTGCAGATGGCTGTCGCCGCGGTACCAGGCGCGGCCGCGGCCCCGGGCGCGCTCGGGCGGATGGACGGGCGCCGGGGTGTCCCCCCGCGGGCCGTACCGCAGGGTGATCGTGACGTCGTAGGACAGCCCTTGCGGCGCGACCGTGTACGGGCCGAGGGCGATGTGCCAGGTGCCGGCGTTGACGGGGCCCGGCAGATATCCGGGGGTGGCATCGTCGGCGCGCAGGAAGAACTCCGTACGCGCCCCGCCCGACCAGCCGCGGAAGCCGGCGCCGCCGAGGTCCGTGCCCCGCTCGTCGAAGATGCCGATGTCGCAGGCGTTGCCGGGCGTGCCCTCGGGGACGGCGGGTTTGTCGTAGCTGTAGGCAACGGCGATCTCGCGGACCCCGTGCGGCACTTCGACCGGCAGATACACGAAGTCCGGCGCGCCCGTGGGCAGAAGGCCGGTGACCCGCCGGGTCCGCTCACCCGGTCCGCCTCCCGGCTGCCCGGCCGCGGGCGCTGCGTCGGCGAAGCTCACACGTCCGAGCGTAAGCGCGCCCGTCGCGCCCGCAACCGCCGAAAGTCTCAGAACGTCGCGTCGTTCCATCCCCGCCCCCCGTGCCGTCTCGTATCCGTCTGGTTCCGCCGTGCGGCCGGCTCGTTGCGCCGCGTGAAAACTGTTGTACGCGCGTGTGACTGAGAGGGAAAGGCCTGTGGATAACCGTCGGGCGGTGAGGCAACATGCGGTCACTCACACGCCCGACGCGGAGGTGTCCTCGCATGCGCATCGCGACCACGATCTTCCTGACCGACGAGACGATCCGGCCGGACCGGCTGGGCCGCGAGCTGGAGCAGCGCGGATTCGCCGGCTTCTACCTCCCCGAGCACACCCACATCCCCGCCAGCCGGGACACCCCCGCCCCCATGGGCGGTCCGCTGCCCCGCGAATACGGCCGCACCCTCGACCCGTTCATCGCACTCGGCCAGGCCGCCGCGGTCACCGAGCGGCTCGCCCTGGGCACCGGCATCACCCTCGTCGCCCAGCACGACCCGGTCGACCTCGCCAAGCAGATCGCGACCCTCGACTTCCTCTCCGGAGGCCGCTTCACCCTCGGCATCGGATACGGCTGGAACGTCGAGGAGGCCGCCGACCACGGGGTGGAGTGGTCGACCCGGCGTGCGCTGACCCGCGACCGGGTGGCGCTGATGCGCGCGCTGTGGGCCGAGGAACCGACCGCGTACGACGGCGAATTCGGGTCCGTCCGGGCCTCCCTCGCCCACCCCAAGCCGGTGCACGGCGCACCGCGCACCCTCCTGGGCGGCGCGGCCGGGCCCAAGCTCTTCGCACAGATCGCCGAGTACACGGACGGGTGGCTGCCGATCGGCGGCCGCGGGCTGACGGAGACCCTTCCGGTGCTGCGGCGCGCCTGGTCGGACGCCGGGCGTACGGGCGAGCCGGTGGTGGTGCCCTACGCCGTCCACCCCTCGCCCGGGAAGCTGGCGCACTACGGCGAGCTGGGCCTTCAGGAAGTGGTACTGCAACTGCCGGCGGCCGGGGAGGCCGAGGTCCTGCGGACGTTGGACGACTTCGCGCAGTACCTGTGACAGGTGACGTACGGGAGCGTGCCGTGCGGGATGGGTGACGTGTACGGGGGGCGTGCCGTGCGGGATGGGTGACGTGTGGCGGAGCGGGAGGCGCATGCCGGGCGGGGCTCCTGCGGCGAGGGCACGGGCCGGGGCCTCATTCCAGGCCTAGGGCCATAGGTGTACGGCACACCCGCCCGGGTCGGGACCCGAGACCGATCCGCGCCCGCCGCTCCGGACGTAGCGTCGAAGGTGAGGGCCGCGGATCTCGTTGCGGGGATCAGCGGTCCAGGGAGAACGGCCCAGGCCAAGAAGATCAACGGTCCATGAAGGTCAAAGGGTCAACGGTCCGAGCTGATGGAGCAGATCAGGGGGCCACGCTGATCACGCGACCAGAGAGATCAAAGGAGATCCCATGCCTCGCCTCGACCACACGATCGTGCACAGCACCGACCGTTTCGCCTCCGCCCGGTTCCTGGCCGATCTGCTCGGCGCGCCCGAGCCCAAGGCGTTCGGCCCCTTCGCCGCCCTCAAGCTGGACAACGGGGTGGCCCTCGACTACGCGGAGCATGTCGCCAACGGCGAGTTCGTCCCCACGCACTATGCGTTCCTGGTGACCGAGGACGAGTTCGATGCGATTTTCGGTCGCATACAGGAGCGCGGGCTGTCCTACTGGGCCGACCCCATGCACACCAAGCCGCAGGAGATCAACACCCTGGACGGCGGCCGCGGTCTCTACCTCAACGACCCCGACGGCCACAACATGGAGTTCTTGACACGGACGTACTCCGACGAGCTGCTGGCCGGCATGTAGGAGGCGTACTCCGACGCGTGCCCGCCGATATGCAGGCGTGTGGCGCGACGCCGCCGGGAAGTGCCCCCTGAGCGCGCGGACGGAACCCCCGTCCGCAGTGATCAGTGGCACATCAACCACTCGATCTCCGGCGGCGGCGCTGTCGGTGTGCGCTCGTATCCTCGGAGGATGACTTCCAGCGCACAGGGACCTGACCAGGCATCCGACCGAGGGACCGACCGCGAAACGGGCGCCGGAGCCGCTCCACAGGACAGGCCGACGGCCAACGCGATGCGCCGTGCGCTCAAGCGGGCCCGCGACGGTGTGGCGCTGGACGTCAGCGAGGCCGCGGTGCTGCTCCAGGCGCGCGGCGCGGACCTCACGGACCTGTGCGCCTCCGCGGCCCGGGTGCGGGATGCCGGCCTGGAGGCCGCCGGCCGCCCCGGAGTCATCACGTACTCGCGCGGGGTCTTCATCCCCCTGACGCGCCTGTGCCGGGACAAGTGCCACTACTGCACGTTCGTCACCGTCCCCGGCAAACTGCGCCGCGACGGCCACGGGATGTTCATGTCGCCCGACGAGGTGCTGGACATCGCCCGCCGCGGCGCCGAACTGGGCTGCAAGGAAGCCCTCTTCACCCTGGGGGACAAGCCGGAGGACCGCTGGCCCGAGGCCCGTGAGTGGCTGGAGGCGCATGGCTATGACGACACGCTCTCGTACGTCCGCGCCATGGCGATCCGCGTCCTGGAGGAGACCGGTCTGCTGCCGCACCTCAACCCCGGGGTGCTGTCCTGGACGGACTTCCAGCGGCTCAAGCCCGTCGCCCCGTCCCTGGGGATGATGCTGGAGACGACCGCCGAGCGCCTGTGGAGCGAGCCCGGCGGCCCCCACTACGGATCGCCCGACAAGGAGCCCGCCGTCCGGCTGCGCGTCCTGGAGGACGCCGGCCGCTCCAACGTCCCCTTCACCACGGGGCTGCTGATCGGTATCGGCGAGACCTACGAGGAGCGCGCCGACTCCCTCTTCGCGCTGCGCCGTATCCAGCGTGCCTACCACGGCATCCAGGAACTGATCATGCAGAACTTCCGCGCCAAGCCGGACACGGCCATGCGCGGAATGCCGGACGCCGAGCTGGAGGAACTGGCCGCGACGATCGCGGTGGCCCGGCACATCATGGGTCCCTCGACGCGCATCCAGGCGCCGCCCAACCTCGTCGACGGCGAATATGCGCTGCTCATCGACGCCGGGATCGACGACTGGGGCGGCGTCTCCCCGCTGACCCTCGACCATGTCAACCCCGAGCGCCCCTGGCCGCAGATCGACGAGCTGACCGAACGCTGCGCCGCCGCCGGTTTCGAGCTGCGCGAACGGCTTCCCATCTACCCGGAGTTCCTCCAGCGCGGCGAGCCCTGGCTCGACCCCCGCCTGCTGCCCCATGTACGGGCGCTCGCCGACCCGGAGACGGGCCTGGCGGTCGAGGACGCCCCGGTGGTGGGCCGCCCCTGGCAGGAGCCCGACGAGGGCTTCACGATGAGCTCCTCGGGCCGTACGGACCTGCACCACACCATCGACACCGAAGGCCGCACGGCGGACCGCCGCGATGACTTCGACGAGGTCTACGGCGACTGGGAGGCGCTGCGCGAGGCCGCCGCCCCCGGGATGGTGCCGGAGCGCATCGATGCCGACGTACGGCAGGCTCTGTCGCAGGCCGCCGACGACCCCACCAAGCTCACCGACGCGGAGGCGCTGGCGCTGCTGCACGCCGACGGGCCCGCCCTGGACGCCCTCTGCACCATCGCCGACCAACTGCGCCGCGACACCGTGGGCGACGACGTCACCTACATCGTCACCAGGAACATCAACTTCACCAACGTCTGCTACACCGGCTGCCGCTTCTGCGCGTTCGCCCAGCGCCGCACCGACGCCGACGCCTACACGCTCTCCCTCTCCCAGGTCGCCGACCGTGCCCAGCAGGCCTGGGATGTCGGCGCGGTGGAGGTGTGCATGCAGGGCGGCATCCACCCCGACCTGCCCGGTACCGCGTACTTCGACATCGCGCGTGCCGTGAAGGAACGCGTCCCCGGCATGCATGTGCACGCCTTCTCGCCCATGGAGGTCGTCAACGGCGCGTCGCGTACGGGCCTCTCCATCCGTGAGTGGCTCACCGAGGCCAAGGCCGCCGGTCTGGACACCATCCCCGGCACCGCCGCCGAGATCCTCGACGACGAGGTCCGCTGGATCCTCACCAAGGGCAAGCTGCCCACCGCCACCTGGGTCGAGGTCATCAAAACCGCCCATGAGCTGGGCATCCGCTCGTCCTCGACGATGATGTACGGCCATGTCGACCAGCCGCGGCACTGGCTCGGCCATCTGCGCCTGCTGGCACAGATCCAGCAGGAGACCGGCGGCTTCACGGAGTTCGTCACCCTTCCCTTCATCCACACCAACGCCCCCGTCTACCTCGCCGGTATCGCCCGCCCCGGGCCCACCACGCGCGACAACCGCGCGGTGACGGCGATGGCCCGGGTGCTGCTGCACCCGCACCTCACCAACATCCAGACCAGCTGGGTCAAGCTCGGAACGGACGGCGCCGCCGAGATGCTCCGTTCCGGCGCCAACGACCTGGGCGGCACGCTGATGGAGGAGACCATCTCCCGTATGGCGGGATCGAGTTACGGCTCCTACCGCTCCATCCAGGACCTCGTCGCCATCGCCGACCAGGCCGGCCGCCCGGCCCGCCCCCGCACCACGACCTACACCCCGGTCACCGAGGACCGCCGGACCGTCGCCCTCGCATCGGACGGGCAGCTGCCGGAACTCCTGCCCCTGGTCGAGTAGCGCGGGCGGCTGGTCGGGTAGAGCAGGCGGGCCGCGCGCTCCGGAGTTATCCACAGCCCCCGGTCCGCCACTCCGCACACGGCTAATCTGCGGAGGCGGGGTGGTGATCCGGCAGGCCGGTGATTCGGCAGGGCGGTGATCCGGCGGGCGGTGACCCGGCGGGGCGGCGACCCGGCAGGCGGCGAGGCAGGCCCCGAACCTGTCGTCGGCCGCCAGGTTCCCTACTCGCCGCCCTCGCCCTCGTACTCGGCCTCGTGCTGGAGGATGCACTGCTGCCACTGCGACAGTGCCTCTTCGCGGTCGCCTCCGCTGTCCTGGGCGGCCACGATCAGTGCGTCGGCAGCCATGGCGGCGAGCCGCACCGCGATATGGCAGACATCGCTCTGGGGGAGCGGACGGAGGAGTTCCACCGCGCCGTCGCTGTCTCCGGACAGTGCGGAGGCGACGACAGCCATGGTGGTGCGATCCCACTCGTACTCGGACATGGGGAGAGCATGCCCAGCGCACGCCGCCGCCATCATCGAACGAATGAGCCCCCCGACGGGGCGGGGCGGGAGGGAGTGGCAGGTGTGGTGCCGGACCCACCCATCCCGCTGCCCCGCTCGCTTCAGCCCAGTTGGCGGATCGGGCTGCCCGCCAGGAAGGCGGTGATGTCTTCGACGGCCTGTGGGAAGTAGCTCTCGTAGTTGCGGCGGGTGACATAGCCGAGGTGGGGGAGGGCGAGCACGTTCGGGAGGGTGCGCAGGGGGTGGCCGGCGGGCAGCGGCTCGTGCTCGAAGACGTCGAGACCGGCGCCGGCGATCCAGTTCTCGCGGAGCGCCCGCAGCAGCGCGGGCTGGTCGACGATGGCGGCGCGGGAGGTGTTGACGAGGTAGGCGGTGGGCCGCATCCGGCGGAGTTCACCGGCCCCGAGCAGGCCACGGGTGCGGTCGCTGAGGACGAGGTGTACGGAGACGAAGTCGCTGGTCTCCAGAAGCTCGTCCTTGGTGGCGGCGGCATGCACGCCCGCCTCCGCCGCGCGTGCGGCGGTGAGGTTCTGGCTCCAGGCCGTCACGTTCATGCCGAAGGCCTGGCCGACCCGGGCGACCCGGCTACCGATCTTGCCCAGGCCGAGCAGCCCGAGCGTACGGCCGTGCAGATCGGCGCCGAGGGTGCTCTGCCAGGGGCCGTCGGCGCGCATGGCGGCGTTCTCGGTGACGACGCTGCGGGCGAGGCCGAGGATCAGCGCCCAGGTCAGTTCGACGGGCGGCTCGGTGTTGCTGGCCGTACCGCAGACGGTGACACCGTGCCGCGCGGCGGCTTCCAGGTCGATGGCGGCATTGCGCATTCCGGAGGTGATCAGGAGCCGGAGACGGGGCAGCCGGGCGAGGAGCGAGGCGGGGAACGGGGTGCGCTCGCGCATCGCGACCACGATCTCGCAGTCGCCGATCGCCGCGACCACCTCGTCCTCGGAGCGGAACGGCTGCCGCAGCGTACGGACGTCGACGGCACCGGCCAAGGCGGACCAGTCGGCCATGGAGAGGGCGATGTCCTGGTAGTCGTCGAGTACGGCACAGCGCGGAGTCATATGGATTCTCCCGAGAGGTGTGACGGAGGGCATGGCGGTGCTCAGGCCGGCCGGACGGACGGTAGGGCCGACCCGATTCGTGCCGACGTACCCGAGCCGACCCGCACGGCCCGTACCCGAGCCGCCCCGTACCCGAGCCGACCCGCACGGCCCGTGTCCGAGCCGCCCCGTACCCGAGCCGATTCGTGGCGCCCCGTATCGCCCGCTACCCGAGCCCGACCTGTACCGCCCCGGGCCGGCGAAGCCGAATCGGTCGATCGAGCGGCATCGATCGAGCGGTATCGATCGAGCCGTTTCGGCCAAGGCGTTATCGGTCGAGCACGGACCCATCGGGACCGTACCGGCCAAAAGCCGCCTTGCGAGTGACTATTCGCAATACTCACCTGGCCAGAAATTGATCAATCCTGGTCGATTACAGTGCTGCGCCAGGGGCCCCGCAAGGCCCCGGGACGTAGTCAGTTTGGGAGGGCGCAGTGAGCGCAGCGGGAGGCGGCGGCGCCATCTGGGGCCGTGCGGAGCAGCAGGACTTCCGCAGCCGGGTACGCGGCTGTCTGCTCGGCGGCGCCATCGGCGATGCGCTCGGCGCCGGTATCGAATTCGACTCGCTCGACGCGATCCGCAAGGCGCACGGCCAGGAGGGCGTGTCCGATTTCGTACCCGCCTTCGGGCGGCGCGGAGCGGTCACCGACGACACCCAGATGACCCTGTTCACCGTGGACGGGCTGATCCGGGCCCAGGTGCGCCGCGACACCGGCGCCTGGCATCCGCCCACCGACGTCCACCGCGCCTATCTGCGCTGGGCCGCCACCCAGCACGACTGGGGCCCGGACGAGCGCAAGAAGGACGACGGCTGGCTCGCCCGCGAGGAGTGGATGTACTCCCGCCGGGCACCCGGCAGGGCCTGCCTGAGCGGCCTCGGCGACGAGGTGATGGGCACGCTGGAGGCCCCCAAGAACCCGGACTCGAAGGGCTGCGGCGCGGTGATGCGCTCCGCGCCGTTCGGGCTGCTGGTCGGCTGGGAACCGCAGCTGGTCTTCCAGCTCGCCGTCGAGTGCGCGGCGCAGACGCACGGCCACCCCACCGGCTATCTGGCGGCCGGCGCGTTCGCGGTGATCAGCCACTCGCTGGCCCGCGGCGAGGACCTCGACGGCGCCGTGCAGAAGGCGCTGGCGCACCTGGCCACCCGCCCGGGCCACGAGGAGACCACCGACGCCCTCAAGCGCGCGCTCGGCGCCGTACGGCAGGGCATGCCGACGCCCGCCCGCGTGGAGTCGCTGGGCGAGGGCTGGACGGCCGAGGAGGCGCTGGCGATCGGTGTGTACTGCGCCCTGGTCGCCGAGGACATCCGGCACGGCCTGCTGCTCGCCGTCAATCACAGCGGGGACAGCGATTCCACCGGCGCCATCTGCGGCAACCTGCTGGGCACCCTGCATGGCGAGACGGCGCTGCCGCCGGTGTGGCTGGTCGAGCTGGAGGGCCGGGAGACGATCCTCCAGCTGGCCGACGACTTCTCGATGGAGATGACGCAGGGGCCCGCGCTGCACGGCCCGGCCGGTTCGTCACCGGGGTGGCTCGCCCGGTATCCGCGGGCCTGATCGACTGGCCGCTTGGGGGCGGTCCGATCCGAACCGGTCGGATCTGAAACCGGTCCGAACCGCTCCGATCCGGACCACCCCTAACCAGGCCGGACCAGGCCGGACCGACCTACGCCCCGACCTACGCCCCGCCCCTCGCCCCATCCCCATCCCTGGCCCCGGCCCCCGCCCCGTCCCCCTGCCCGGGAATCGCCACCGAAGCCGCCGGCCCCTCCGGCCCGTCGTCGTCCGAGTTGATGCGCGCCAGCACCGCATCCCGCTCCGGCGTGTCCTCCGGTCGTACGAAGCCGAGAAGGACGAAGAGGACGAGTGACGTGGCGACCGGCGAGACGATCTGGACCTGCAACTGGACGCCGCTCAGGCCGTAGTTGGTCAGCCAGAAGGCGAACAGACCCGCCGCCCAGGAGCCCAGCGCCGCCGTGGGGCCGGACTTGCGGAAGAACCGCAGCATGCCGAGCAGGAACGGGATGGAGATCGGGCCGACCAGTCCGGCCACCCACTTGATGACGATGGTGATGATGTCCTTGAACGTGGGGGAGTTGACCTGGGTCGCGATCGCCATCGAGAGCCCCAGGAAGGCGACCGTGGACAGCCGCGCGGCGAGGAGCCCGGCCCGGTGCGACCAGTCGCGCGCCTTCGCCGAGAGGGCCGGCGCGATGTCCCGGGTGAACACCGCGGAGATGGCGTTGGCGTCCGAGGAGCACATGGCCATGGTGTGCGAGAAGAAGCCGACGATCACCAGGCCCAGCAGACCGTGCGGCAGCAGACGTTCGGTCAGCAGTGCATACGCGTCGGAGGCGTCCGGCTTCCGCGTCTCGACCAGCAGCGGAGCGACCCACATCGGGAAGAAGAGAACCGCGGGCCAGACGAACCACAGCGCCGCCGACAGCCGCGCCGACCGCCTGGCCTCCCGGGCGTTGCGGGTGGCCATGAAGCGTTGGGCCTGGTTCCACATGCCGCCGCTGTACTCGAAGGTCTTGATGAAGAGGTAGGCGAGCAGGAAGGTCAGGGTGTACGGGCCGACGGTCGGCTGGGTGTGGCTGTCCGGCAGCCTCTCCCATACGGTCCACAGCGAGCTGAAGCCGCCCAGCTCGCCCATGACGGTGACCAGCATCGCGACACCGGCCAGCAGCTGGATGACGAACTGCCCCAGCTCGGTCAGCGCGTCCGCCCACAGCCCGCCGACCGTGCAGTAGATGCCGGTGATCACGCCCGTGATCAGGATGCCCTGGTTGAGCGAGATGCCGGTGAAGACGGACAACAGGGTGGCGATCGCGGCCCACTTGGCCCCCACGTCCACGATCTTCAGCAGCACCCCGGACCAGGCCAGCGCCTGCTGCGTCGGCAGGTTGTAGCGGCTCTTGAGGTACTCCAGGGGCGAGGCGACACCCAGCCGCGAACGCAGCCGGTTGAGCCGCCCCGCGAAGAGCTGGGCCCCGATGGCGACGCCGATCGCGATGGGGAAGGACCAGGTGACGTAAGAGGTGATGCCGTATTGGTAGGCGATGCCGGCGTAGCCGGTGAACATCACCGCGCTGTAGCCGGACATGTGGTGGGAGATGCCGGACAGCCACCACGGCATCTTGCCGCCCGCGGTGAAGAAGTCGCTGACGTCGTCCACCCGCTTGTGCGACCACACACCGATCGCGATCATCACGCCGAAGTAGCCGATGAGCACGGCCCAGTCGAGACTGTTCATGCCCCCTCCAGGGGTCCGCCTTGTGAACGTGCATCACTTCGCCGTGACGTCCTGTGGGGCGGTATCCCCTGCGGGAGTGGGGACTTGGGGGATTGAACCGCTCAACGAGCGGGCCGGTCAAGGGTGTCGAGGGTCATGGATGTGAACGGGGATCAGCAAAGCGAACGATTTTGCCGTCTCTTGACTCTCGGGGGCGTTGTCCCGGACGCGCCGCCGAACACACGATGAGCGCACACTTCGCCGGGCGCCGTTTGCCCGAACGCACGCACTGACACCGGCACCAAAACAGCCGCACGGGGTGCGGGATCCCGTACGGCTGCCCGGTCGGATCCGGCCCGGCTCAGTCCATCCCATCCCCAACGCCGGCCCCACCACGCCGGAGCGCAACGCGCGCAGCCCGCAGGTGCCGTCCGAGAGGAGACCGCCGCAGAGGAGGCCACCCAGAGGAGGCCACCCAGAGAAGGCCACCAGAGGAGCCCGCCCACTGAAGACAGCCCAGAGAAGACAGCCCAGAGGGCCCGCTACCGCATCAGCTCTCCGGCGTTGACCAGCAGCGACTGGCCCGTGATGGCGCGCGCCCGGTCCGAGGCCAGAAAGACCGCGGTCTCGGCCACATCCGCGTCCGTCGCCAGCTCGGGCAGCGCCATCCGCTCCGTGAGGCGGCCCAGCACCTCGGACTCCGGGACGCCTTCGCCGTGCGCCTGGAACCGCACATACGCCTGCACCGGCGGCCCCCACATCCAGCCGGGCTGCACGGTGTTGACCCGTATCCGGTCCGGCCCCAGCTCGCGTGCCAGCGAGTACATCGCCGAGACCAGCGCGCCCTTGGACGCCGCGTACGCCGCCTGCTGTACCTGCGAGGGCGCGGCGACCGACGACTGGGTGCCGATCATCACCACGGACCCGCCGCCGCGCGCCACGAGCGAGGGCAGACAGGCGCGGGTCATCCGCAGCGTGCCGAAGAGGTTGACGTCCACGACGCCGCGCCAGGAGTCGAAGTCGGCGTCCCGCAGGCCCCCGAAGAGCGAGTCCAGCGCGGCGACATGGATCACCGCGTCGATACCCCCGAACCGCTCCACGGCCAGCGCGGCCAGCGCCTCGCACTGCGCCTCGTCGCTGATATCGGTCGCCCGCCAGGCCGTACGCGCCCCCGAAGGGTCGATCTGCGCCGCCGACTTGGCGAGATTCGCCTCCGTACGGGCGCCCAGCACCACCGAGGCGCCGTCCCGTACACAGGCCGCCGCGACCTGATGGCCGAGCCCGGCGCCTACGCCCGAGACGATGACGGTCTTGTTCCGCAGCAGCATGTGTGCCTCCCGGCCGGGCCGCCCAACTCACTCCTGATGGAGCGTCAGGTTAGGCCCGGAGGCCCGGGAAGACCAGGGCCGTTCGTGCACCGTGACGGTAGGGGTCTCCCGGGCTCAGCCGTCCCGTCGCACGCCCTCCAGCGCCTTCCGCAGCCGCCCCAGACCCTCGCGGATCTCCTCCGGGGAGTGCGTCACGAACGACAGCCGGACGGCCGTGGCGTCCGGCGGCCCGGCGAAGAACGGCGCCCCGGGGACATAGGCGACGTCATGCCGCACCACCTCGGGCAGCAGCGCCGTCGCGTCGTATCCCTCGGGCAGCGTCGCCCACACGAACATGCCGCCCGCGGGACGGTTCCACCGCGAGCCCTCGGGCAGCGCCGCGGGGAGCCCGTCGACCAGCGCGTCCCGCCGCTCGCGGTAGGCGTCGCGCACCCGCCGCAGATGTGCGTCCAGGTCCGCGACCGCCAAGTACCGTGCCGCGGCGGCCTGGTCGACGGTCGAGGTGTGCAGGTCGGCGGCCTGCTTGGCGAGGACACAGGCGCGCCGCAACGCGGCCGGCGCACGCAGCGAACCCAGCCGCATCCCGGGCGCCATCACCTTGGAGAACGAGCCGAGCAGCGCCGTACGGTCCTCCGCTCCGGGGAACGACGCGACCCACGGCACCGGCTCACCCTCGAAACGCAGCTCGCTGTACGGGTCGTCCTCGGCGATCCACAGCCCCCGCCGGGCGGCGACCTCGGCGACCGCGGCCCGGCGCTCGACGGACAGCGTGCGGCCGGTCGGATTCTGGAAGGTCGGCACCAGGTAGAGCAGCTTGGGCCGCTCGCGCGCGGTGATCTCGTCCAGCGCGGCCGGGTCCAGACCCTCGTCATCGGTCGGCACCGGCACCACTCGCGCACCGGTGAAGGAGAAGATCTGGAGCGCCGCGAGGTAGCAGGGGTCCTCGACCAGCACCACATCACCCGGCTCCAGCAGAGCCGTGGCCAGCAGCGTCAGTCCCTGCTGGGAGCCGGTGGTCACCACCAGGTCGTCGGCGTCGGTGGGCAGCCCGCGCGCGGTCGTACGCGCCGCGACGGCCGCGCGCAGCGCCGGATCGCCCTCGCTGGTGGAGTACTGAAGGGCCCGCATCGGGTCCTCGGTCAGCACATGCCGGAAGGCGGCCGCTATACCCGCCGCATCGAACAGCTCGGGCGCGGGCAGCCCACCGGCGAACGAGATGACCTCGGGACGGGCCGTGAGCGCCAGGATGTCGCGCACCGGCGAGCTGCGGGTCCGCGCCACACGCGCGGCGAGCTCCGGGACGGCAGTGACTGCGTGGGCAAGGATCGCGTCCGACATGGCGGCTCCCATCGCTCGTGTCTGCGTTCAACCGGCGTCAGCTACAGACACAGGCAGCCTAAGCGTGCCGACGAGCGGTGTGCAGGGGTGCCCGCATGGTGGGCCTTCACAGGGGAAAGCCTCGGAGTGATGTCGTGCGGTCCGGCTACGGTGACCTCCAGACGTGGATTACTTCGAATGGGGGCGCGGAATGGATCCGTTGGTACTCGCGGCGGGAACTGCCTTGGTGAGCAGCATGGCAACCGATGCCTGGCAGCACGCCCGCGAGGCAGCGGTGGCTCTGTGGCGCCGAGCGCATCCGGACCGGGTGCCTGCCATCGAGGCCGAGCTCGCCGACGTCCGGTCGGAGGTGATCGCGGCCCGCGACGAAGGCGACGCGCAGGCGGAGGAGGAACTCGCCGCCGACTGGCAGCGCCGTCTGCGCAGGCTCCTCCGGGACGATCCCTCCCTCGCGAACGAACTGCGCCGTGTCCTGGACGAGGAGTTGAGTCCGCTGCTGGCCCCTGCCGAGCAGTCCCGCATCGGACAGGTGCAGATGAACGCGACGGCCTCCGGCCATGCTCGCGTCTATCAAGCGGGTGGCAACCAGACCATCCGGGAAGCGTGAGCGAAGCCCGCACAAGGGTATCTCCCGCGTCCTGAAGGGCGCACTCACGGGACGAGGCAGTGAACCAGCGTGGCCGGCAGAGGAGTTCAAGAGAATGTCGGAGCAGGATCCTCGCGGGAATATCGGGACTCCCGAAGTCGTGGCCCACGGTCACGGGAGAGTTTTCCAAGCAGACAGAGATCAGCACATCACTGAGCATCACCACCACTACGGCGGTGATGCGACGGGACAGCCCTTCCCGCAGCAGTCTCCGGAAGCCAGGGAAGCGGGACCGGACTCGATTCGGGTGCCCCTGGCGGCACCGAAGCCCGTCGTCGTACGGAATCGGGACGAGGCCAAGGCGAAGCTGGTCTCCGCCGTGACGACTCGGGACGGTGCGCGGATCCATGTGCTGCACGGAATGGGCGGATGCGGCAAGACCACGCTGTCGCGGTTCGTCTTCGATGAGACGGTCAGCGGCCGTGCCGTTGAGGGATTCTGGGTGAGTTCCGCCAGCCGTTCCGTATTGCGTGCGGGCATGCTGTCCGTCGCCGCCGAGCGAGGTGCCACCACTGCGGAACTCGACGCGGTCCATCGAGGGCTTCGGCCGGCCGCGGACCTGGTCTGGGGGTACCTGGACCGGCCGGGCACGCCGTGGATACTCGTGATGGACAACGCCGATGACCCCACCTTCCTCGACGGCGGATGGCTCAGGTCCAGCCGGCACGGGACCGTCCTGGTGACCACACGGCAGGCCCAGTCGCCGGTCTGGGCAGACGCCGAACTCCACCACATCGGTCTGCTGCCGCCGCAGGATGCGGCCCTGGTGCTGAGTGACCTCGCGCCCGCCACAGGGAGCGACAAGGACGCACTGGAGCTGGCGCAGGCAGTGGGCCGTCTTCCGCTGGCTCTCACGCTCGTCGGGTCGCAGCTTTCCGATCAGCTGCTGGAGGCGGTGACGATGGCCGACTTCCGCCGTCGGCTCGCGCATCAACCGAGTGTGCAGATCGATAACGGAAGCGTCCCCTGGGACACCGATATGCGGCGGACCCTCGGCAGCACCTGGCAACTCTCGCTCGATGCGCTGGCGGAGCGAGGGCTGCCGGACGCCGGCACGCTCATGCGTGTGTTCAGCTGCTTCGCCCCTGATCCACTGCCCATCAGCCTGATCCGGCCAGGAGAGTTGGAGGCCGCCGGGCTGGGAAGGCTCCAACCGCCGCTTTCCAGCAGCCGAGTTGCGGCATGCCTGCGAGGGCTCATCGGCCAGGCCTTGGTCCTGGTCGAGGATTACCCCGGCCAGGGTGGTGAACCGCCCACTCGTATCGTGCAGCTCCACGCGCTGGTGCTCGACACGGTCTTCGGGGGCATCCCCGCGCGCATGCGTGCACCCCTGTTGGTTGCGGCTGCCTCTCTCTTCCTCCGGGCCCGCCCGGAGGAAGTCCCCACACCTGCTGGAGATCGCATGCGAAACATGATGACCCCGCACGCTGTCCAATTACTCCGGAACGCGGAAGCGGAAGGCAGCGAGCAGGTCATTGCCGCCGCCTTGGCGTCGGCCCGACAGCTCCGCGACGACCTGATGACGCGAGGTGAGGAGCTCAGTGCGCATCCGCTGGCGCAACGTGTGGTCGAAGTGGCCCAGCGGAATGCTCCGGCAGACGACCCGGCTCTCCTCGAGGACCAGCACCAGCTCGCCCGGACTCTCGTCTGGACCGACGAACACGATGCCGCGATCTCCTTGCACCGTGAGGTGCTGACACGGCGCGAGCGCACTTTGGGCGCCGATTCCCCGGACACGCTGCGCAGCGCGCATGAGCTGTTCTTCGGCCTCTACTACCTGGGGGACTGGCCGGCTGCCGAGCGCACGGTCCGCCGGGCCGCGGAGGGGCGCGAGCGGGTCCTGGGCAAGGGGCACCCCGACACCTTGCACAGCCGAGGCCTTCTGGCGGAGGTGTTGTGCCGCATGGGGGATGAGGAGGAGAACGTCCGGATCTCCGAAGAGATCTGTGAGGTCAGCGAAAGGGTGCTGGGAGCGGAGCATCCCATCACCATCAGCAGCACCCTCACCAGGGCATTTGTGCTCGACGAAGTGGGCAGGCCGGCGGATGCCGAGGGTCCGGCCCGCCGCGCTCTGGAGGCCTGTAGGCGGGTGCACGGTGAGCAGCACTGGCTCGCGATGGCCAGCGCAAATCGGCTCGCCATGGTCCTTCGGGGCCTTGGCCAGTGTGAGGAAGCCCAGCGCCTGGCGGAGGAAGTCCTCGGCGTGCGGCAATCGATGCTCGGAGATGAGCACCACCACACGCTGCTCATCCGTATCGAACTCGTGCGTATCGCGCATGCCGCCGGGCGTGCGGAAGAGGCGGTCGAGCTGGGGAGGGCGACGCTCGAAGCCTGCCGGCGCGCGCTCGGCGAGGATCACCAGGAGACGATCGACTGTCTCGCCGCGTTGCGGGCGGCGGAGGACGCGGCGCGGTAGCTGCACCCCTAGGGCGTGTCGTTTGGATCAGGCCGGGCTCGCGGGGTCTGGCACGCGCATCTGCGGCGCTGTCGTCACTCTTCCCCAAGCTCTCGGCTTCGCTCGAGCAGGGGAGACCCCACCCGCTCCGCGTCGACTCCCTCCTCCGCCTTGCAGCTGCACGCACCAGACCCCGCTCCCTGATCCAGCCTGATCCAAACGACAGGCCCTAGCCAGCAATCTGACGGAGTATCAGAATGGTGCTCCGTCAGATCTGCCTGCCCTGGGAGTGTTGCGATGGACGAGGTCACGCACGTGGACGCGTATGCCCAGTTGGCCGGCGTGGGCCCGTACGGCGTCAGTCCGGGGCATGCGCTGATCACGATGGTGGAGCCGCATGCCGGACACGAGCGTGCCTATAACAGGTGGTACGAGGACGATCACTTCATCGCTGGAGCCATGGCCATGCCATGGATGTATGCGGGGCGTCGATGGGTGGCGACGCGTGACCTCCAGCTCCTCAGGTACCCGACGGAGTCCGCGGTCGCCCGGCCGGTGACCAGTGGTTGTTATATATCGACATACTGGGTGACAAAGGGGCGCTATCCCGAACACATCAAGTGGAGCGTGGGAATCAATCAGCGCCTCAATGAGGACGACCGCGTCTATCGCGATCGGACCCATGTCTTTACGGCCTTCCACGAGCATGTGGCCACGGTCTACCGAGACGGCGCCGACGGCCCCCGTGATTTCCATGCCTTGCATTACCCCTACGACGGGTTGGTCGTGCAGGTTATCGATACCGCTGATGCCGGTCAGCGCTCCGAACTTCTCGAGTGGCTGTGCGCGGAGCACCTCAAGGAAAGGCTGACCGGATCTCCGGCGGCCATGGTGATGGCCTTTTGCCCGCACCCGCTGCCGACGGACCGAATGTCGTACGTCAAGCAGGTGGAGGGGGTGGAGAGCCGTGTGACGCTCCTATGGTTCCTGGAGCAGGATCCGCGAGTGTGCTGGAGTGAGCGTTTCGCGGGGCTGGATTCCCTCGTGGCGGATCATGGTCTCGGCTCCGTGGAATTGGTTGCGCCCTTCATTCCCACATTGCCGGGAACCGACCGCTATGTCGATGAGCTCCGTTGAGCGGCGGCCTCGGTTCCGGCAGATAGCGAAGAGGTGGCCGGCGCTCAGCAACTGCATGCTGGGCGAGGCTGAGCCCCCTCGGCCAGGACGGCGGACCAGTCGAGAGGGCTCGTCATCGTGATGCGGGACAGCGGCGTCGTCAGGCGCTACCAAGACGTCCGCGGTCGATATCCGAAAGCAAAGCCGTCCAGGCCTGCTCCGAAAAGGAGAGGACCGGCCCACGCGGCGCCTTGCTGTCGCGGACGGCTACCGCTGACTCATCCAAGCGGGCGATCTCGACGCAATTTCCGTCCTTACCCGAGTATGTCGACTTCTGCCACATCAGAGTCGTGTTGAGCTTCCTCGTCATTGTCACTCCCGTGCGTTCGGGTTGGCGAGAAGTGGTGACTTCTCGGAGTGCTGACGACGCTACGCTCCAACATCGCTAACGGGAGGGCGTGATCACTCGACCGGATGACATAAACCGGAGTGCTCTTCCGTCGGGTGCGGTGGTGGTGTATTTTCCGCCTCCGCGGTCTCAGGTGGCGTACTCCTTGGCCACGTCTGAGATGAATTTTCTGGTCTCGTCCGCATTCAGCGCCTGAGCCCGCAGATGCTCGTACATGATCCCGTACTTGTGGACGTCTCCGTGCTTCTCCAAGTAGAGGTCGCTGGTGACGCCTTCCAAATAGACCGTGGTCGAGTCCGACGGGTCGTCGAACTCCAAGATGGAGAACGTCCCGGTCATACCAGGGTGTGACCCCACCGAGTACGGGACCACCTGGAGGGTGACATGGGGGAGCTGGCTCAACTCGACGAGGTGCTCGAGCTGTTCGCGCATCGTCTGGCGGTTCCCGACGATCCGACGGGTGGCCGACTCATCGATCACGGCCCAGAAGCGGAGCGGGGTCTCGGAAGCGTGCAGCCGCTGCTGTCGCTTGAGGCGCACGCCGACCCGGCTCTCCACGTCCTCCGGAGTGGCCTCGGGCCACATCCCGCGGATCACGGCCTCCGCGTACTCGGGCGTCTGAAGGAGGCCCGGAACCAGAAGTGACTCGTAATTCCGCACGGAGAGCGCATCGGCTTCCAGGCCGATATAGACGCTGTAGCTCGGCGAGAGGCTCCCGAATGCGTGCCACCAGCCTTGCTGACGGGACTCCTTGGCCATTTGCATGAGGGATTCGACCATGTGCTGATCGGCGACCTCATAGACCCCGCACAGATCGCGGACATCGCGCTGGCTGATGCTGCGACGGCCGTTCTCCAGTCTGCTGATCTTCGACTGCGAGACGAGCAGCCGGTCCGCCACCTCTTCTGCCGTCATGCCTTTGGCCTCTCGAAGCCTGCGCAGCTCCTGGCCCAATCGGCGTCGCCTGACGGTGGGGTTGACGTTGGACGCCACGCTAAGTGCACCTCCGGCTCCGTACTGCTGTTTTCTGGTCAGCAGACTGCCACCAACGGTCCGCGCCGCGCTGGCAAATGGCCGGACAAGGTGGTCGCGATGGAAATTTGGGACCGGAATTGCGAAAGCGCGACCGTGCATGTGCGCGGGGTGGCGGGCCGGCCGTCGTCCAGAACGGTCGGCCCGCCACCCCGCGCTTCTTGCTGCGGCTCCCGAACGGGATCGTGGGGACGGTGGTGCGGGTGCTGTACCGGTGGTGCGGGAGACGCCTGCGGCGCCTTACGGCGTCAGCGGGCGCCCACCCGGGCCATCCGGCCGTGGCCGTGCCGTGACTGGCCCGGCGCGCCGGCCGGCTCAGCCGTGGCCCGGGCCACTGGTTGCCCTACGGCTCCCGCGCCGGCCGCCTGCGGCCGCCGAGGCTGGGCCACGGCGCCGTTCTGCACATCCATGACGGCGTGTGCGACCAGCCCGCCCATCGGGTCGTGTCGGATCAGATCCCGGAGACGGGAGCGCGATGAACGCCCTTCATTCCCTGGATACAGATGCTTGCCGAGGCCGACCGCATGGGCCAGCGCGGCAAGCGCCGCGGTCCGCGGGTCCGGGGGTACGCCGGTGCGGATCGCGTTGTCCAGCCGGGCCCTGATTTCCCGGCTGATGGCTGTCTCCGTCGCTTGGTAGCGCGTCGTCGGCAGCACCCCGCACATCTGTCCCGCCACGGCATGCACCATGCCGCACCGTTCGAGGTGCGTGAGGTAGGTCTGGCGCAGCCCCAGCCGGGGCCCGCCGATCCAGTGGACCGCGCGCACCGGACTGCCGCGTCGGCGCAGCAGTTCGAGCGCGGAGTCCAGAGTTGGATCTCCTGTCGGCCGTGCCATCACCACGGCGATACGATCCCCATCTGGGGCTATCCGTCCTGCCAGAGCCAGCTCTACTAGCTGGGCCCCGGCCAGGCCGAGGTCGAGCGACTGCGGCTGCGCTGTGGTACCCGTCGTCGGGTCCAAAGCGAGCAGCAGAAGCTCCTCCGGAATTGTTCTGCGGCTCCTGCCCATCCATGCCTCCCCGCGTGGATGAATGACAGGGTGACCCCTCTCACATTCATCTGTCGAGAGTGCGTGGGGGGTTCGATAGGGAACCGGTAGGTATGTCGTTCTCGTCTTGCACGTCGGCGACATCTTTCTGTGGGGTGCGGCGCCTTCCGGTACGCGTGGCGGCGAGGTGGTGCCACGCGGACACAGGACACTTGGAAACACTGGGCCAGGCAGGCAGTGCGACGTATGAAGGAGACATCGGTGGCGGGCGAGTCCCCCGACAAGTCGGACAAGAAGCAGTCGTCGGGGAAGACGGCGCGGAACACACGTGATCCGCGCCTGTCGGCCTTCCGCGGAGAGCCGGCCGAGCCGGCAAAGGAACCGGGGGCCGGTACGGACTCGAAGCCTGAGAAAGAGCCGGAGACCGCGGCGGCGTCGAAGTCCGCGGCGAAGCCGGAATCCGGGGCGAAGCCGGGGTCCGGAGTGACTTCGGAGCCTGCGGCCGGGGCGGAGTCTGTGGACTCGTCCGAGGCTTCTGGGGAGTCCGGGGCATCCGAGGCTTCCGGGGCGTCTCAGGGCGGCGCTGAGGGCTCTGGTGGTGCCGCGGGCGGAGACGACCGCCTCCGGGCCGCTGTGGCCGCCTGGGTCGCCGGGAGCGACGAGGAGGGCGCCGAGGCGGGCGACGGCGCAGGCGAGAGCGCGGCCGGTGACGGTGACGGTGAGGACTCCGTGGTGTCGAGCGCGCGCGATGCGGACGTGGACGTGGACGGGGCCGATGGTGTGGACGGGGATGCGGACGGTGCCGTCGCAAAGCCGGATGCAAAGTCGGAGGCCGGGGCTGACGTGAAGGCCTCGGATGTCACCGCCTCGGACGCCAAGGCTGGTGGGAAGGCCGAGGTGGCGGCGGACGGGAAGGCCGCCGCCACCGGGAAGGCTGCCCCGGAGGCCAAGACCAAGACCAAGGGTGACGGCGAGGGCGACGGTGGTCGTGGTGACGCCGCGTCCGGTGAGTCCGCGCCCGAGGCCGAGTCGAAGGGCGGGGCGAAGGCTCGGTCCGGTGGCAAGGCCGTGTCCGAGTCTTCGGCCGCGCCCGAGGTCGTCGATCAGCCGACCGCCGTGTTCAAGACCGTCGGGCCGCAGAAGAGCAGGTCCGACGAGCGGGTCGGCGCTGCCGCTGAGGCCAAGGCCGACGGTGAGGGCGACGAGGGTGAGGCCGATGGGTCGGCGGTGGATGACGCGACCCGGGTGTTTGCTGTCGCGAAGCTGAAGGGTGCGGCGGCCGGTGCCGTCGACCAGGCGACCACCACGCTCAAGATCAACCCGCCCGCCAAGGCGACGGACGCGGTCAAGGCCAAGGACGCGGGCAAGGCCGAGGACGTCGCCAAGGGCAAGGCCGAGAGCCAGAGCAAGGCCGAGGGCAACGGCAAGACGGAGAGCAAGCCCGAGGGCAAGGGCAAGGCCGACTCCAAGGACGCCGCGAAGGCCGATGCCACGGCCGACGCCAAGGACGCCGCGAAGGCCGATCCCAAGGACGCGGCGAAGGCTGACGGCAAGGGTGACGCCAAGGCTGACGGCAAGGGTGACGGCAAGGCGGCGGTCGCTCCTGAGCGGGATTCCGAGCGGACCAGTCAGTTCGTGGCGCTGAAGTCGGCGGACGACGGTACGGCCGGGAGGTCGCTGGGCAAGACGGCGCCCAGGACGCCCGCCCGTACGGCCGACACGGCCGTGGAGAAGCCCGCCGACAAGCCGGAGGGCAAGGCGGCCGACAGGACGGCCGACGGGACGGCCGAGAAGGCAGCGGGCAAGCCGGAGGGCAAGGCCACCGGCGCGCTGCCCGCCGCCGTGCCCGCGAAGCCTGCCGTGCCCGCGAAGCCCGCCAAGCCGGCGAAGTCCGCCGCGCCGGCGGCCGCGCCGGCCAAGCCTGACAGCCGCCCGGGTGCGATGCCGCCCGCCGCCGGAGCCACGGCCGCCGACGCTCCCGCCGCGGTGCCCGAGTCGGAGCGGACCAAGCAGCAGCCGCTGCCGCCGCTCGACCTCCTGGCGAAGCTCACCAACACTCCGCCGCCGCCCGAGACCCCGCTGCGTACGGTCGCCCGCCGGTTCAAGATCTGGACCCCGCTGGCGGTGCTGCTGGCGATCATCTTCGTGGTCGCCCAGGCGGTGCGCCCGCTGCCCAACCCGACGCTCACCCTCGGCGACGCCGCATCCTCGTTCACCTTCGAGGGCGGCAAGCTCGCCATCCCGTGGCCCGCGCACGGGCAGGCGGCGGTCAAGGTGGTGGGCTCCGGGGACCTGGGGACGTTCGGCCCGCAGAAGCCGGTGCCGACCGCGAGCGTGGCCAAGATCATGACGGCCTATGTCATCCTCCGGGACCACCCGCTCAAGAAGGGCGAGACGGGCCCGCAGATCGAGGTCGACGCCAAGGCGGTGGCCGAGGGCGGCTCCACGAGTGAGTCCCGGATCGAGGGGCTCAAGGCGGGGCAGAAGTTCAGCGAGCAGGACATGCTCAAGATGCTGATGATCCCGTCCGGCAACAACATCGCCCGGCTGCTGGCCCGTTGGGACACCAAGTCCGCCAACGAGACGGCGTTCGTCAAGAAGATGAACGCCGCCGCCAAGGGCCTGGGCATGAAGAACTCCACCTACACCGACCCCAGCGGCCTGGACCCCAAGACGGTCAGCACCGCCGTCGACCAGCTCAAGCTGGCCGAGGCCGTCATGAAGTTCGACGCCTTCCGGCCGATCGTCGCCATGACCAACGCCGACATCCCGGGCCTGCCGGGGCGGATCAACAGCAACATCGACAACTTGCTGCTGGCCGGGCTGAGCATCAAGGGCATCAAGACCGGCTCCAGCACGGCGGCCGGCGGCACGCTGTCCTGGGCGGCCTACAAGAGCGTGGGCGGCAAGGACCGGCTGGTACTGGGCACGATGATGGACCAGCACTTCAAGGGCCTGGACCCCAACGGCTCCAACAGCCTCACCCTGGTCAAGAACAACAGCCAGAAGGTCATCGAGGCCGTACGCAACGCGCTGACCTCGACCACGGCGGTGAAGAAGGGCCAGGTCGTCGGCTATGTCGACGACGGCCTGAACGGGCGCACACCGGTCGTCGCCACCAAGGACCTGAAGGCGATCGGAGTCCCGGGCCAGAAGCTGGAGTTGAGCGTCGGTGACGGAGGCAAGATCGTCCCGCACACCGCGAAGGCCGGTACCGAGGTCGGTGTGCTGACCGTCGGCAACGGCGAGAGGAGCCAGAAGGTGCCGGTCGCTCTCCAGAAGGATCTCGTGGAGCCGTCCTTCGGAGCGAAGCTGGTCCGCATCACCTGAGCGGGCCGGGGGCTGCGGGCGTCCGGCCCGCGGCCCCCGGATCGCCGCCCGCGGCCCCTGGTTCACCGGCTCCGCCCGGTTCCGGGGGGCTGATCCCCTCATGTCCCGCGGCCACCGCCTGCGTTCCTTCCCCAGTGGCCGCCGCGTGCGTTCGTTCCCCGGCGGCCGCCTGTGCCGCCGGTGGCCGCCGCCCCTGGTCGCCCATCTGGTCGTCCACCGGCCGCCCGCTCTATCGTGAGCCTGCCTTTCTGACTGTCTGTCTGTCCGTCCGTCCGGTGCGTGAGCGGAGCCCGTCATCGACGTAGCGCAAGCGCAGAAGACGTACGTGTCCCCTGTCGCCGCCCGTGGTGCCTGGGTGGCGCAGGGCGCGGTGGTGCTGATGCCCGCGGGGCTGATGCTGTTCCTGGGGGCGTGGGGGATCCGCCGGCAGGACGCCATATGGCGGGACGAGGCCGTCACCTACGACATGGCGCACCGCGGCCTGGCCGATGTGTGGGCCACGCTCCAGCATGTCGATGTCGTGCACGGCCTGTACTACGTGCTGATGCACCTCTGGTTCGCCGGCTACGACGCCACCCTCCGCGGCGCGTTCGGCGATGCGGTCGGTCTGCGGCTGCCGTCCGTGGCGGCGATGACGGTCGCTGCCGCCGGGGTCGCGCTGCTGGGGGAGCGCCTGGTCGGCCGGCGGGCGGGGTTGCTCGCGGGCTGCACCTTTGCGCTGATCCCGGTCGTACAGCAGTACGCGCAGGAAGGCCGCTCGTACGCGACGGTCTGCGCGCTGGTCGTCTGGGCCAGCTTGCTGCTGGTGCCGGCCGCCGCCCGCCCGCGCCGAAAGCTGTGGCTCGGCTATACGGCGCTGATGCTGTTCGCCTGCCTGCTGCACGAGTTCGCCTCACTCGCACTGCCCGCACACGGCGCCGCGGTGATCCTCGCGCGGCTGCCCCGCCGGGTACTGCGCTCCTGGCTGCTCGCCGCGGTCACCGTTCTCGCCGGTCTGGCCCCGCTCGCGGTGTTCAGCACCCGGCAGTCGGCGCAGATCAGCTGGCTCATGTGGCCGGACCCCGTTCAGCTGCTGACCTTCGCCGTGCTCGCGGTTCTCGGCATCGCCTGCACCCGCGTCCGGATCCGCTCCCGCGGCCCGATCGGACTGCGCGCCCTCGGCCTCCCCCTGCTGCTCCTGCCCACCCTGCTCCTGCTGCTCCTCTCCCATGTCGAACCCGCCTACGTGGACCGCTATGTCCTCTACTACGTCGTCGGGTTCGCGCTGCTCGCGGGCGCCGCGCTGGCGCGGCTGCTGCGGCCGCCAGGGGAGCTGGGCCAGACCCGTGGCCGACGGCTGCGGTGGACGATGACGGTGGTGCTGATCGTGGCGGTGCTGGTGCCCGTCAACGTCCATCTGCGCAGTCCGGACAGCCGGGTCGACGATGTCACCGCGATCGCGCATGCCATACGGGAGGTGGCCGAGCCCGGTGACGGACTGCTGTTCATGCCGTCCCGGAGGCGGATCTGGCGGGCGACCCTGCCACGCGACTTCCGCGGGCTGCACGATCTCGCCCTGGCCGAGAGCCCGTTGGCCTCGCACACCCTCTACGGCACCGAGCGGTCCGGCGAGGCGATCCGATCCCGGATGCTGTCCGTCCGCCGGATCGTCGTCGCGGGCGACCCGGACGGCCAGCCGGTCGACGACAACGACCAGGAAATCGCCAAACGGACCACTCTGCGCGAGGCGTTCGGGATCTGCCGCAGCACACAGGTCCGGGGTGCCCGCATCACGGTGTACGCGCGGGCGGGGGCTTGCGGTGAGGGTGGGTAGCTTTCTGCGGGACTGCGGGACTGCGGGACGCGGGTCTGCGGGCTTGCGGGCTCCCGGACCCCGGCACCCCGGGCGCCGTCATTCCCCTTGTGGTGGGTGGAAGCTGCGTACGAGCTCGATGCGCCCGACGATGTGCCGGTTGAACTCCGCCAACTCCTCGGCCGGGACCCATAGTTCGAGGATTGTCTCGCCGCCCGCCTGGCGCACCGGATAGCGCGCGGCGAAGTCCGCCTCGACCTCGAAGCGGGTGACGTGGCCGACCCCGGAGGCCGGCACGTTCCAGTCGCGGGCGATCCGTATCGCGTAGTCCTCGTTGAGCACGGGATAGAAGATCGGCTGGTCGGGCAGGCGTGGCGGCCAGGCGCGCCAGCCGGAGGCCTCGACCAGGGCGAGCTCCTCGGGGCCGGTGGGGCGCCAGAGGGTGCGGGTGGCGGGCGCGGCCTCGTCCGGGCGCGGCGTGTCGATCATGCTCGTACGGTACGGGGGAGGGGCCGGTGGGGGCGCGGAGATTTCGGGGGGCGGAGATCTCGGGGCACGGAGAGTTCGGGGGGCGGGCGCGGGGAGCCCGGGGTGCTCGGGGTGCCGGGGGAGCTCGGGGTGCGGGGGAATCGGGCGGTCCGGCCGGAGGGGCGGGTGGTGGTGCGGGCGCTGGTCGCCGAGGGGGTCGACGGGTCGGGCCAGGTCGGGTCGAGCCAGGTCGGGCCGAGCCAGGTCGGGCCGAGCCAAGTTGGGCCGGGTGGGCGCAGGCGCTCGCTCACCTCGGGCCGTCGCTGCCCCGCCCGGCGTCGGCGAGCGCGTACCCGCTGTCCCGGTGGGGGCACGTGCCTGACGTCCCGGTGGAAGTGCTGCGCACTCGCCGTCCCGGTGGAAGCGCGTACCCGCCGTCCCGGTGGAAGTGCTGCGCACTCGCCGCCCCGGTGGAAGTACGCACCCGCCGTCCCGGTGGAAGCGCGTACCCTCCGCCCCGGTGAAGGCGCGCCCCCGTCGCCCCCGTCGAGGAGCCCCCGCCCGGGTCGCCGCATCGGTGCCCCGCACGCCCCAGCCGGCCGCGTTCAGGCGCCGTCAAGGGGTGCGTTCCGTGAGTGGTGTGGCGAGCCGTGCGGGCGGGGTGCTGTACGCCGGAGTGGTCATGACTGCTATGTCCGCCGCGAGTCTTCGGCGCCTACCGAAGGGACTCCGGCCTACGGTGCCCGTATGAGCACCTCCCCGGAGTACGCCACCTTTCACTTCCATGCGCTGCACCATGCCGACCAGCCGCTGCTGCTGCCCAACGCCTGGGATGTCGTCTCGGCCGCCGCGCTCGCCGGGGCCGGATACGCGGCGATCGGCACGACGAGCCTGGGCGTCGCGGCGGCCCACGGGTACCCGGACGGGCGCGGGCTCGCCGAGGTCCGGGACGCGACGCTGGCCCTGGCGCTGCGGCTCAATGGCCGGCTGCCCTGCCCGTACACGGTCGACGTGGAGGGGGGATTCGGCGGCGGTCCCGGCCAAGTGGGTGATCTGGCGGCCGAGTTGGCGGAGGCCGGGGCCGCCGGGCTGAATCTGGAGGACGGTCTGCCCGGCGGCGAGGGGCTACAGGATCCGGTGCGCCAGGCCGAATTGATCAGCGCGGTGAAGGAGCGGGCGCCGGGCCTGTTCCTCAATGCCCGGATCGACACCCACTGGCTGACGGACAGCCCGCCGCCGCTGTCGGTGGCGCTCGAACGCGCCGAGACCTATCTGGCGGCGGGCGCAGACGGCATCTTCGTGCCGGGCGTCACCGCCGACGAGGACGTATCGGTCCTGGTCGCGGAGATCCCCGCGCCGCTGAACATCCTCTTCGCCCCCGGACAGCACACCGTCAGCCGTCTGGCGGAGCTCGGCGTACGCCGCATCAGCACCGGTTCGCTGCTCTTCCGTACGGCCGTGCAGGCCACTCTCGCGGCGGCGGACGCCATCCGTACGGGCCGGCGGCCGGCGGATGCGGCCGGGGCGGGCGGCGAGGTGCTGGGCTATGAGGAGGTGCAGCGGTTGGTGGCGGGGGAGGAGTAGGGCGAACGGGAGTGGTGCCGTGGCTCAGGCCTGGCGTTCCCGGCTGCCGTGGCGCCGGCGCTGTACGACGACGATGGCGCCCGCCACACCCAGCGCGCCCGCACCGCCTATCACCCCGGCCTTGGGCAGATGGCCGGCCTTCTCGGCCAGGCCGGCCAGTCCGTTGTCGGGCAGCATGATCGACTTGCGGCTCTCCGTGGGCACGGTCGAGTCGGCGGCGAAGGCGGCGCCTGCGGGAAGCAGCAGGGCCGCCAGCGCGCCGGTCGCGACGGTGGCGGTACGGATCACGGAGCGGCGCTGGGCCGGCATGGGTACTCCTCGTCGTGGGCGGCTCGGGCCGCCGTATGGGGCGCGGTTCTGAGAACCACGCTACGGAGTGTCCTTAACGGTAATCCGTACGTTGTGTAACAGTCGCCAAGATCTCTGGGAGCGGTCGTGTGAAGGAAGGCTCGCTCGGCCGGTGCAAAGGCATATAAAAGCCGTCGGAATGGCCGATCTGAAGATTCCGCCCGGCATCATCTTGGATAGCGTTGTGTCAGGTTACGTCCGCATATAAAGCGCTTCCCTCGCGGGTGGTCACCCCGAGTGATCGGTTCCAGGGGTCCGTCGGGCCGGGCGGTGCACGGGCCACGGGCCCAGCGGCAAGGCGTAAAGGCGGTGGCGACGACATGCGACGGTTGCGGCCCCGCACGGCTCTGCCCCCGCTCTCCGCCGGCAACGCCCACAACACCCGCTTCTCCCTCCCCGGCCGCTCCCGCCGCTTCCCCACCTCCTCCCTCCTCGTGCTCCCCGTCCTCGCCGCCCTCACCTCACTTGCCCTCCTCGCGGGATGCGCGGGCGTGGAGGGGGTGCAGAGCGAGGGGCGCGCCCGGGACGTGGATGCGCCGCTGGTGCTGTGGCCGAAGTATTCGCCCGCCCCGCCCGGCCGGGACGAGAACCCGGTGGCCCTGGTGCCCGTACCGAACGTCCCGCGGATCCCCAGCGGCACCATGGCGGACGCGAACCCGCTCGCCGTTCTCGATGCGGACATCGCCGCGCAGGGCCGTACGCCGCCCGCCCCGAAGGCCGTACGCCGTCCCGAGCTGCACGACATCACGCGTGACGGCAAAGCGAACCTGATCATGGCCGTCGACCTCGATCCCCGCACCAGCGAACTGCGCGTCTACAGCGTCCAGCGCACGGTGGTGACCCGGGTGCTCGTGCTGCGCGGTGTGCTGGCCGGTGTCGAGCTGGCGGCCGGGCATCTGGTCATCCGCGAGCCCACCAAGGATCCGCGCTACGTCAGCGTCACCGACTATGTCTGGGACGGCCACTCGATGAGCTTGTGGAACCTCACCCTCGACGACGCCCGTACGCCCCAGACCCCGCGGGCCGGCGGCGGCAGCCCATGAAACGCCCGGCGGTCTCCCTCCGCTGGAAGATCGCGCTGACCGTGATGGCGGTGAGCTGCGCGGTCGCCGCCGTCCTCGGTGTTCTCGTCCACAATGCGGTGGCCCGGCAGACCGTCGGCCAGGTCCGCAAGGAGACCCGCGCAAACCTCGACAGCGCCCTGGAACTCTTCGAGTACGGCACCTCCCGCGAGGGCCTCAACTCCCTCCTCGACCCGCCCGAACTGCCCGCCGACCTGCGCCGGCTGGCGCGCTCCGGGCAACGCGGCACCATGGTGGGGACGTATCGGGGCCGCCCCGTCATGTGGGCGGCGGCGCCGGCCGACGGCCAGGTCATGGCCACCTGGCTGCCCTTCGGCAACACCCGACGCTCCCTGGAGATGCTCGACACCGCCATCCTCGGCTCGGCCGTGCTGGCCGCCGCGGTCGTCGCGCTCGCCGGTCTGTTCCTGGCCCATCGCATCAGTCGGCGGCTGGGCATCACGGCGGCGGTCGCGCGCCGTATCACCGCCGGAGATCTGGACGCCCGGGTCGGCCACGGCGCAGATCAGGGGCCGGGCGGCGGCGCGGCGGGGCGGGACGAGGTGGCGGCGGTGGCCGCGGCGCTGGACTCCGTGGCGGGCTCCCTACAGAGCCGTCTCCAGGCCGAACAGCGCTTCACCGCCGATGTCGCCCATGAGCTCCGTACGCCGCTCACCGGCATCCTCGCCTCGGCCGAGCTGCTGCCGGAGGGCCGTCCCAAGGAGATGATCAACGATCGGCTGCGGGCGCTGCGTCGTCTCACCGAGGATCTGCTGGAGATCTCCCGGCTGGACTCCGGCACCGAGCACGCCGACCTCGCCGCGTATGCCCTCGGGGCACTGGTCGAAGGCTCCGTACGCGCCACCGGCCTCGACACCGTCGTGCGGATCGGCGCCGACACGGTGGTCGAGACCGACCGGCGCCGCCTCGACCGCATCGTCTCCAACCTCGTCATCAACGCACACCGGCACGGCCGCGCCCCGGTCGTCGTCACCGTCAACGCCCCGCCCGGCGGCCCACCGACCATCGAGGTACGCGACCACGGCCCCGGTTACCCCGTCGACCTGTTGCACCACGGCCCGCAGCGCTTCCGCACCGACGCCCCGGGCCGCGGCAAGGGGCACGGCCTGGGCCTGACCATCGCCGTCGGCCAGGCCGCCGTCCTGGGCATCGACCTCCGCTTCACCAATGCCCCCGACGGCGGCGCCCGCGCGATCCTCCGACTGCCTCAGGACGCCGCCGTCGCGCCATGACCCGTCGCTCCATGACCCCGGCCTCAGGGGGTGCTGTCACCAGTCAATGTCATCCGGCGGCTCCGGCAGTGCCTCGTCATCGAACGGATCCGGCGCGGCAGGGACATCGACGGTCGCCCCGGCCGGCCCGGCTGTCCCGCTCGGCCTGGCTGATCCCGCACTCCTGGCCGGCCCGGCGGTCCCGTTCGCCCCGGCACTCTTGGCCGACCCGGCACTTCTGGCCGCCTCGGTTGCCTCGACTGCCGCTGCCCCGCCGGCGCTCTCGCCACTGAGGCTCTCGCCGTCGGGTGCCTCCCGGCCCGCCAGCACATCCAGGATCTGCGGGCCGTACTTCGCGAGCTTGTTCTCGCCGACCCCGTTGACCGAGCCGAGCTCGGACGTGGTCGTCGGCCGGAGGGTGGCGATCTCCCGCAGCGTTGCATCGTGGAAGATCACGTACGCGGGCACGCTCTGCTCCTTGGCCGTACGGCCCCGCCAGCCGCGCAGCGCCTCGAAGACCGGCAGCGCCTCCTCCGGCAGATCCGCCGGCGCCGCACGCTTGCCCTTGGCCTTCGCCTTGGCCGCCCGCGCCGCCTTCTCCGGCTCCCGCCGCATCAGCACCTCGCGCCGGCCGCCCAGCACCTCGCCGCTGGCATCCGTGAGCACCAGCGTGCCGTAATCGCCCTCTACGGCAAGCAGCCCCTGCGCCAGCAACTGCCGTACGACACCCCGCCATTCGGCTTCCCGGAGGTCGTCCCCCACCCCGAAGACGCTCAGCCCGTCGTGATCGAACTGAATGACCTTGGCGGTCTTCTTCCCCGTCAGGATGTCGATGATCTGGCCCGCGCCGAACTTCTGCCCGCGCTCACGCTTCAGCCGTACGACCGTGGACAGCAGCTTCTGCGCGGCCACCGTGCCGTCCCAGGTCTCCGGCGGGACCAGGCACGTGTCGCAGTTGCCGCATGCGCCGCTCTCCTGGCCGAAGTAGGCCAGCAGCCGGACCCGTCGGCACTGCACCGTCTCGCACAGCGCCAGCATCGCGTCGAGATGGGACGACAGCCGCCGCCGGTGCGCCTCGTCCCCCTCCGACCCGTCGATCATCTTCCGCTGCTGGACCACATCCTGGAGCCCGTACGCCAGCCAGGCCGTCGAGGGCTGTCCGTCGCGCCCGGCGCGGCCCGTCTCCTGGTAGTAGCCCTCGACCGACTTGGGCAGATCCAGATGGGCCACGAACCGGACGTCCGGCTTGTCGATGCCCATCCCGAACGCGATCGTGGCGACCACGATCAGCCCGTCCTCACGCAGGAACCGGGCCTGGTTCTCGGCACGCGTCCGCGAGTCGAGTCCCGCGTGATAGGGCACCGCCGCGATGCCGTTCTCCACCAGGAACTGCGCGGTCTTCTCCACCGAGGCCCGCGACAGGCAGTAGACGATCCCCGCGTCCCCCGCATGCTCGTTCCGCAGCAGCTCCAGCAGCTGCTTCTTCGGCTCGCTCTTCGTCGCAATGCGGTACTGGATGTTCGGCCGGTCGAAGCTCGCCACGAAATGCCGGGCGTCCGCCATCCGCAGCCGAGAGGAGATCTCGGTATGGGTGGCCTCGGTCGCGGTGGCGGTCAGCGCGATCCTCGGGACCTCGGGCCAGCGCTCGTGGAGCATCGACAGCGCCAGATAGTCCGGCCGGAAGTCATGGCCCCACTGCGCGACACAGTGGGCCTCGTCGATCGCGAAGAGCGAGATCTTCCCCCGGTCCAGCAGGCTCAGCGTCTGCTCGACCCGCAGCCGCTCGGGCGCCAGATAGAGCAGATCCAGTTCCCCTGCCAGGAACTCGGCCTCGACGAGCCGCCGCTCCTCCAGGTCCTGTGTCGAATTGAGGAACCCGGCCCGCACCCCGAGCGCCCGCAGAGCGTCGACCTGGTCCTGCATCAAGGCGATCAGCGGCGAGATGACAATGCCTACACCGGCTCTGACCAGCGAGGGAATCTGGTAGCACAGCGACTTACCGCCACCGGTCGGCATCAGGACGACCGCGTCCCCGCCCCCTATGACGTGCTCAATGATCTCCTGCTGACTGCCGCGGAACGACTCATACCCGAACACCCGGCGCAGCACCTGCACCGCCTCGCTTGCGTCCGAAGCGCCTTCCACATCCATGTCCACGACCACTTCCACGTCCGCCAGAGCCATTCCTGAAGCCTACGAGTTCCGAGGGGGTCGCCGTCGACCCTGTGGATAACTCGCACCGCCGTGCACGGTCAGACCGGTCGATATCCCACGAAGCGGAACGAACAGGCTCTGCGCCCTTCCGCACGGCTCGGCGGCACCGATCCGATCCGCTCACTCCGCCGGAAGCGGCGGCAGCTCCGCATGAGCCACCTTGAAGCCACCCTTCGTGACCGAGGCGAACGGGGCCGGTGCCATACAGGTACCGACGTGCGGGGAGGTGGCGTGGCCATCGACGACATCGACGTTCGAGACGGCCCAGGAGAATCCGACCCTTCCCTTGCCGGGACCGCCGTTCTTGACGCTGAAGCCCAGCCGCTCACCGATCTCCTCCGGGTCCTCCGACTTGGTGACGACGGCGCTGAGGGTGGCGCTGTCACCCCCGGTGACCAGGCAGTCCACCGAGGCTTCCGCACGTCGGCCCTGCTTCTTCCCGGGCGACCAGTGGGAGATCGTCACCGTGCCGCGCGCATCGGTGGGCATTCCGTGTGGCAACCCGTTGATGGGGCGACTGAACGGGGCCGCCTTGGCGTCGACCGAGAAGCGGATGTCGTCGTGGGGCGAGTAGCGGTAGAAGACCCGGGCTCGGCCGCTCACCTGGCCGTGCCCGGCCGCGTTCGCCCCACCCGCCACAGTGTCCGAAGTGTCCGACGACGAAGACACAGTCGAAGCGGTGGCGGTGGCGGTGGCGGTGGCGGTGGCGGTGGCGGTGGTGGTGGTGGTGGCGGTGGCGGACGAGCTGAGCCCGGCCGTCGCGGCGAGTAAGGCCGCGGCGAGTGCCACCCCGATCGCAGTCCGGCGGCGTCGAGGAGCAGCGGACCCGCGACCGGAGACGGAGGAGGAGGTAGTGGGAGAAGACGGAGAGGAGGGAGAGGAGGGGGGAGTGAAGCTGAAGTCGGGCATGGTGGGCTCCCTTGCTCTGCGGCGATCGCGTCGACCACCGCCGTATCGATGACGAGGCCTCAATCTGGTGCAGGCCGGCGGACCGGACCATCCGCCGATCGGCAGATCTCGGGTGCCGGAACGGTTGTCCCTCTGCCGTTCGGCGGAGGGCACGGCAGCACCCCCGCTCGTAGGATCGATGGCGTCGGGCGGTGAACGTCGGGCGGTGAACGCCGGGACGTGACTCCGTGCGGTGAACTCTCAGGGATAGCCCCGGGCGGTGAACGCCGGGTGATAGCGCCGGGGGCGACGCACATGGGGGTGGGCCGATATGACGCGCCGTGATCTGACCCTGGCCGTGATCTACGCCGCGGCGGGCTGTGCCGCTTTGGGCGCCCTCGCCCTCGTGTACGGCACGAAGGCGGCGCTCCCGTACGGAGCCCTACCGGCCGTCGCGGCCGCCACGCTGCTCCTCTGGGCCCTTTCCTGCTGGCCGCGCTCGCGGGAGCGCCTCGCCCGCCCGTCAGTGCTCGTCGGCGGTCTGTCGCTGATCACCACGGTGGTCTCCGACCCTCCCGCGGTGCCCGGAGGGGCCGTGTGGCGGCCGGCCGAAATGGCGGTGCTGCTGGTGCTCCTTGCCGTAGTGGCCCGTTGGGGCCCGCTCCGGCAGGCAACGGCGGCGGGTGGGATGGCGGGTGCGGCCGTTGTGGCATGGACGCTGCCGCTGGTCCCGGAGCCGTCCTTGCTGTCGCTGGCCGGCGCCGCCGCCTTCTGGTCGTTGCCCGTACTGGGTGCGGCCGTCATCGGCGGCTACCCACGGCTGGTGGAACACCGCCGGTGCCGCCTGGTCATCGAGATCCGTCGTTCCCAGCAGCTCGAACTCGCCCGGGAACTGCATGACTTCGTGGCACACGACATCAGCGGAATCGTCGCGCAGGCACAGGCTGCCCGCTTTGTGGCCGAGTCCGATCCGGGACAGGTCCTGCCTGCCCTGGAACGCATCGAGAGAGCCGGGCTGAACGCCCTGGCGTCCATGGACCGCACGGTACGGATGCTCCACGAAGCGAACGGCAATGACATCGAGCCGCTACCAGGAGTGGACCAACTCCCCTCCCTCATCGAGCGATTCACCTCCGCAGGAACCACCGAGGCCCGGCTCGCCATGCCGTCCGGCGCCCTGGGCTCCCTCTCCCGTGAGACCAGCTCCACGGCCTACCGGATGGTCGTGGAGGCTCTCACCAACGTCCGCCGCCACGCCCCCGGAGCCACCCGCGTCGAGGTGACCCTCACCCCGGCCCGTACCGCCACCGACCGCACACCCGCTATCGAGATCCAGGTCGTCAACAACGCCGCAACCACTCCCACCACCAGCGCCGCAACCACTCCCACCACCAGCGCCGCAACCGCTCCCACCACCGCCACCCTTCCCACCGCCATCACCAGTCCCGCCCCCGCCATCACCCCCACCACCCCCTCCTCCCGCATCCGACCGAATCGCGACGGTCATGGCGGCCGCGGCCTGACGGCCCTGCGCGAGCGCGTACACACGGCAGGCGGGACCCTCTCCTACGGTCCGTGCGAGGGCGGTTGGCGGGTGCAGGCCATGCTCCCGCAGACCCGGACGCTCCCCCAGGAGTCCTCGTGAGCGGCACTCCCACCCGCATCCTCCTGGCCGACGACCAGGACGACGTCCGCAGCGGCTTCCGGCTCGTCCTGGACTCACAGCCGGATATGACCGTCATCGGCGAAGCCGCGGACGGCGCCACCGCGCTCGACCTGGCTCGCCGCCTCCGGCCCGACGTCGTCCTCGCGGACATCCGCATGCCCCGCCTCGACGGCCTGGAACTCACCCGCCTGCTCGCGGGGCCCCAGGCCGCGCAGCCGACCCGGGTGGTCGTCGTCACCACCTTCGATCTCGACGACTACGTACACACGGCACTTCACCACGGCGCCTGCGGCTTCCTGCTCAAGCGCTCCGGGCCGGCGCTGCTGATCGAGGGCGTCCGGGCGGCGATGGCGGGCGATGCCCTGATCAGCCCCCAGATCACCGTACGGCTCCTGCGTCAGCTGTCCCCGCCGCCACGGCCCCGGACCACTGCTGAGGACAACCCGGCCCCCGACACCCGTCCGGTCCCCCTCACCGCCCGCGAGCGCGACATAGTCCGCCTGGTCGCCCGCGGCTCCACGAACCAGGAAATCGCCACCCGACTCTTCATCTCCGCGGGCACGGTCAAGACCCACCTCGCCAACATCCAGTCCAAGCTGAAGGTCCGCAACCGGGTCGAGATCGCGGCATGGGCCTGGGAAACGGGGCTGGTCCTGCCGGGGGCATGAAGGGGCAGTGGAAGGGGCCATGAAGGGGGCAGGGAGGAGGCAGAGAGGGGGCCGGGAGGGTGCCTCGGAACGGTCGTCGGACGGCCGGCCCGCGTCGTCGGAGCATCCCGGTGAACCGCGCTGAACTGCACATACCGTGGTGTCGCCGCATGTTCCCGCGCACGACAGCACATTCAGGGGCGCCCCCGCCTGCTGTCTCACGGCCTGTCAGACTTTGCGTGCACGTTGAACCACTTCCGGAACGGACACGTGGTCTCCAGTGACAGCTGTATGCCACACGTCCCGGGGAGATTCATGACGCGCAGATGGTCGCTCATTTCCACGATTGCCGTACTGACCGTCGCGCTGGCCTTTGTCGTCACCCAACTGGTGCGCGGCCAGGGGGCCGGGGAGTCCGGGAAGCAGCAGGCCGGGGGGACATCGGCCGCGCCGAGCCCGGGTGCTGACGCCGGGTCGCTGCGCGGCGTCGGGTGGTGGCCCCTGCACCGGTCCGGCACCGCGAAGGCGGGTGAGCGCGACGCCGTCGTCAGTGGCGGCGGGCAGTGGACCGACGGCCCCGAGGGCGGCGCCCTGCGGCTGGACGGCACCCACGGATACGCGGACACCGGTTCCCGGATCGACACCGCCGGCAAGGACTATTCGGTCGCCGCACGGGTGCGGCTCACCCCCGAGGGCATGAACGGCTTCCACACCGTCCTGTCCCAGGACGGCGACCGGTTCAGCACGTTCTTCCTCCAGTACTCCGGCCAGGACCAGAACTTCGCGTTCAGTTTCACCGGCGCCCGTACCGTCGCGGAGAAGGCCGAGCAGCCGCAGGCCGGCCGCTGGTACCACCTCACCGGCACGTACAGCCGGCAGGACCACCGGATGCGGATCTACGTGGACGGCCGGCTCGCGGGAAGCAGAGAGGCTTCCAGCACGGTGAAGCCGACCGGTTCCGTGGTGATCGGACGCGGCAAGTTCGACGGCAAGGCGGCCGACCACTGGAAGGGCGCTGTCTCCGATGTGCATCTCTACGACCGCGAACTGACCTCCCGTGAGGTGAGCTCGCTTTCCTCCCGCGAACCGGGCTGACGGCGGTACCGGGGCGGGTTCACCGCCGCCGTAGGCCGGCGGACACGCCGCACGGAGCGGACGACCGCTCGTGACGGCGCCCGCCGGCCTTCCCGCGGCCGGCGGAATCCGACTTCCCCACAGACGACCGGAGAGGAAAAAGGCCTTTGTCGGCCAGTGCTTCGACCGAAGACTGCATATCCCGCCCCCGCACCGCGGAACTCCGTCCCGACGAGTTCCTCAGAGCCCTCTACCAGTTCCACGGCAGCGCGTTGTTGCAGTTCGCCGCGCGGCGGCTGGGGGGCGACTGGCACCGCGCCGAGGACGCCCTCCAGGAAGTCGCGCTACGCGCCTGGCGCCACGCCGGGGAGCTCGACCCGACCGCGGATTCGGCGCGGCCGTGGCTGTTCACCGTGCTGCGCAACCTCGTGATCGACGGTCACCGGGCCCGCCAGGCCAGACCGCCGGAGGCCGGTGACCCGGAACTCGCGCACCTGCCGGTGTCCGACGACGTGGACCACATCCTCACCTCCCAGGTGCTCTTCGAGGCGTTGCGGGACCTGCGGCCGCCGCAGCGCGAGGTCCTGCTGCACGTGCACTACCTGGGGCGCAGCGTCAACCAGACGGCCAGGGTCCTCGGCGTGCCGCCGGGCACGGTCAAGTCGCGGACGTACTACGCCGCCCGCGCCCTGCGGGAGGCGCTGCACAGCCGCGGGCTGCACGCGGGCGGCCAGGACCGGGCCGCCGGATGAGACTCATGCGAAACGCCCCGCGTGCCGGGTGATCTCCAGGCCGAGTGGTCCGGTGTCGAGCGATCCGTCCGCACCGGCCCGCCAGGGCCACCCCGCGGGCGCGTCGCCGAGCACCAGCAGCGCGTCCCCGCGCCGTAGGCCGTCCAACGCCCCTTCCCGCCGCGGGAGCTGTGAGGCGTCCACGACGAACAGGTGCGGCGCCTCGCCCTGGACGGCGATCCGGCTGCTGCCCTCGATCAGCCGGAAGATCTGGGTGACCTCGGACGATCCGGGCTCCGGCGCTCCCGGGCCCGCCGAAGCCGCCCTGGCGAACGCCTCCTCCAGGCTGGCCGCGGTGTGCAGACGCGAGGTCCGCGGTGCGTCGGCGGCCATGAACCCGTCGCCGGCCAGGGACCCCACCAGGGTGACCTCGGCGAGCGCGCCCACCGGGCCGGCGAGCGCCTCGGCGACGACGGCCTGCGCCAGGCTGCGCACCTCCTCGTCCGGGCCGGCCACGGAGACGGGCCCCGCCGCCCGGGAGAGGTCGACCAGCACCCGGTCGGCGCCGTCCAGTCCCACCGTCACCGTCAGCGCGTACGGCAGGGCCGGTTCGCCCTCCGGGCCGGGGCGGTGCAGGTTGTCGGGCGAGATCGTCCAGCGCTCGCCGTCCGCCTCGGCGGTCCAGGGCGCGGGGGCGGCCTCCTCCGGGCCGGCCAGCAGCAGTCCGAGGCGTTCCTCGGAGTAGACGACGGCGTACAGGTCGGGCAGCGACCGGCCGGAGCGCAGGCACTCGCCCGTCAGCCGGCGCAGGCCCGCGTTGACCACGTCCAGCGCCTCCCGCCCCACGACGGCGGCCGATGCGGCGGCGGGCTTCGGCGGGCGGGGCCGCCGCTCGGTGACGATCAGCGCGGCCACCGCTCCGATCAGCGCCAGCCCCAGCACCACGGCCAGGACGTACCAGATCATCTTCTGACTCCTTGTCGGGACGCCCCGGCGGCGGAGCCGGGACGGTCGAAAGCGGGGGCGACGGCACCGCGGCGATGTCGCGGTGCCCTGTACCCG
>NZ_JAMJFM010000043.1:0-86193 GCF_023544705.1 Streptomyces sp. MCA2 | reverse complement strand
GGGCGTGGCGAGTGGTGGGGCCGGGTGTCAGACGGGGAGGGTGGCGGCGGGCGCGGCGGGCGCGGCGGGCGCGGCGGGCGCGGCGGGCGCGGCGGCCGGAAGGTCCGGACGGGTGGCGGTTCCCGGCACGCCGGTGCGCGCGGGCGGCAGCGTGCCGTGCACGAGGTAGCGGTGGACATGGGCGTCCACCTCCGCATTGCCGGCCAGCACGAACACCTCGTGGTCGCCGGAGTCCTCGACCGTCACGAGGTGATGGCCGAGCCGTTCGGCCATGGCGACGCCGCCGGCGTAGTGGTCCATGGGGTCGCCGTCGGCCTGGACGACGAGCCCGGTCGGGTAGCCCCGACGGGTGAGGGTGACGGGACGCTCCGGCGCGGTGAAGGTACGGAAGGCGCCCACCCAGGGCTGGGCCCGCAGCACTCCGTAGCCGTAGGGGTAGCGCCTGCGGAACTCCCGCATGTCGGTGAAGTAGGTCTCCAGGTCCGTGGGCCAGTCGTGCTCCAGGGTGATGGCTTCGAGGACCCCGCAGCGCAGATCGCCCTCGCTGTCGCCGGGCCGCCAGGTGCCCTGCTCGGACAGCAGCTCGCGGGTCTTCGCCGGGTCCCCGGCCAGCGCGGCGGCCCGCACCTCCCGTACCAGGTGGCCGAGTTCGGCCCACTGCGCGCGGTCGGTCGCGCGGTTGCCCACCGCCCCGTCGAGCAGGGTGCGCACCCGGTGCCCGTCCGTCTGGCGCTCCAGGCGGGTGACCACGTCCTCGACGGTGGCCAGCACCGCCGTCGCGTCGGTGCCGAGGCCGAAGTGGCTGTGCCGCTCGCCGGCCCAGCGGGCCCAGGCGTCCACATTGCGCCGGACGGCGTCGCCCTGCCACAGGAACTGCTCGCGCCAGGTCCAGCCGGGGTGGACGCAGGAATCCAGGACGCTGCGGTCCAGGTGCCCGGGGAAGAGCGAGCCGTAGACGGCACCGACATACGCCCCGTACGCGTACCCGATGAAGTTCAGCCGGTCCTCGCCGAGGACGGACCGGATGAGGTCCATGTCCCTGGCGGTGTTCGGGGTGCTGATGTGGCGGCGCAGCTCGCCGCCGGCCCGCTCGCAGGCCAGTTCGCGGCGCCGCATGTCCTCGGCGAGCGCGTCGAAGGCCGCGTCGGGCGGGCGGGAGTCGAACGGCGCCTTGGGGAGCGTCACTTCGGCGTGCAACGGGGTGGAGGCGCCGGTGCCGCGCGGGTCGAATCCGATGAGGTCGTAGACCTCGTGCAGCGGGGTCCCGGCGAACTTCGCCGCCAGGCCCCGGCCCAGGCCCCAGTCACCGCCGGGGCCGCCGTTGACGGCCAGCAGGATGCCCCGCCGGCGGTCCGGGTCGGTGGCCCGGTGGCGGCTGAGCGCCAGGGTCAGCCGCGCTCCGTCGGGATCGGCGTGGTCCCGGGGCACTTCGAGGGTCGCGTACTCGACCGGGAGGCCGTCGTCGGTTGTGGCTGCCGTCCACCGCGGCTGCTGGGCGCGCAGGGCACGCATCGCGGAGGAAGTCGTCGGGGAGTCGGGCCGCTTGATTACCACCGGGGATCTCCGTTCTCGTGATGAGGTCAGCGTTGCGGTGGCGCCTTGAGAGGCTCTGGAACCGCTCCGGACCGGTATGCGGGACGCCCACAGGAGCCGCCGCCCGGCACCGGCCCGGCCGCGCCCGCACGACGGACAGCCGACGGGCGGACGGCGGACGGTGGACGGCGGAAAGGGACGGCGGCCGCGGACCGTTACCGGAGTCCGGGCGGCGCGTTCAGCGCGCGGCGCGGTGGAGACCGGCGAGCTTCTCCAGCACGGGCACCGTGTCGTTCGGGCTGGGCATGGCCAGCCAGTCCGCGTGCAGCCGCCGGGTGCTCTCCTGGAACGACGGTTCGGTCAGGACCCGCCAGAAGCGCGCACGCATCTCCGCCACCGACTGCTGCTGAGGATCCACCGCGAGACCCGCGCCATGGCCGACCGCATAGGCGGAGTTGGCGGCGTAGGCCACACGCAGCTCGTCCCCGACGACCAGCTGCGGCACGCGGTGGGCGACGGCCGCCGTGAAGGTGCCGATACCGCCGTGGTGAATGATCGCCGAGCAGCTCGGCAGCAGCAGGTTCAGCGGCAGATAGTCGACGGCACGGACGTTGTCCGGTAGGCGCTGCCCGGCCAGTTGGGAGGTGTCGAGGGTGGCGATCACCTCGATGTCCAGTCCGTCCACCATCTCCAGCAGCGCCGGTACGAGCACCTTGTCGTTGTCGAACATGCGCTGGGTGGCGCCCAGGGTCAGTGCGACCCGCGGACGGGCGGGCCGCGACCGGAGCCAGGACGGGACGGCTGCCGCGCCGGTGTACGGAATGCGCCGGACCGGCACGGTACGGGCGCGGCTCGGCAGCCGCATGTCGGCGGGTGTCGGGTCGAGGGTGAACTGGCCGAGCAGCAGGTCGTCGTCGACCCGCACACCGTGGCGTTCGGCTGCCGGGCGGACGATCTCGGCCACCGGGTCCGGCAGCCCCGCCGCGGCCAGCGCGGCGCGGCGCCGGTCGATGCGGTGACAGGCCCAGCCCAGGTAGTCACGCCCCCACAGCACCCGCCCGTGGGCCGCGCCGCAGGCCCGTGCGGCGACCGCGGCGGCCGGCCAGTTGGGGTCCCACAGCACCAGATCGGGCTGCCAGTCACGGGCCGCGGCGACCAGGTCGTCGACCCCGCCCCAGCCCTCCGTCGCGGAGCCGTCCGCCGGGTGGAAGACGCGCGAGGACGCCAGGGTGTAGGTGCTGACGGTGGCCCAGACGTCGGTGTCGCCGTCCTGGTCGATGTCAAGGGCCTCGGCGAGCCGTTCCCGGTGGTCCGCGGAGAGCAGATGATCGCCGACGGCCGCGGGGGAGGCGATGGTCTCCGGCGTGCCGAGCGGAACGGCGGGCAGTCCGGCGGCGGTGATGGTGCCGGTCAGGTCCGGATGCGAGGCGACGCGGACCTCGTGGCCGGCGCCCTGGAGTGCCCAGGCCACCGGCAGGGTCGGATACAGATGTGCGGTCAGTGGCCACACCACGATCAGTACGCGCATGGAGTTCCCCTTTGCTGTCCGGCCCGTTGCTGTCCGGCGCGAGTGGCGGAAGGCGTGGATCGGCCGCGCTGGGGGCCCTTCCACGACGATGCGGCCCGAGCCTCACATGCGGCCGTCGAGGGGCACTCGACTCCTCGTCGCCGTCTCCCGGCAGCCGTCCGCCCCGCCCGGTGACGCGCGTCCGGGCAGGGCGGGGGCAGGTGCGCCAAGGGCGCCGGGGAAGCGGGGCCGGGCGGCCGGCCGGCGGGTCAGGCGATGACCGCCTCGATGACCGACATCAGCGACGGTGTCGGCAGAATGCGAGTGATCTTGAACCCGGCCTTGGTGAGGATCTCCTCGAACTCCCGCTGGGTGCGCTCCTTGCCGTCGTAGACGGCCATCATCATCACGTCGATGGTCTTGCTGGCGTCGAACGCGTTGCCCGGCGGGATGACCGGGTCGACGACCAGCAGCTTGCTGTCCTTGCGCATCCCCGCGCGCACGGCCTGAAGGATGCGCAGGCAGTTCTCGTCGCTCCAGTCGTGCAGGATCGACTTGAGCAGATAGTGGTCGTGGCCGGCCGGCACCGACTCGAAGAAGTCGCCGGACGCGGTGGCCCACCGGCCCGCCACTTCCGGGTGGTCCAGCTGGTGTTCGGCGATGACCGACGCCTGGTCGTACAGCGTGCCGGTGACCTGCGGGTGCGCGGCGAGCACCGAGCGCAGCAGACCGCCGCGCCCGCCGCCGACATCGACGACGGTGGCGCCGTCGGGGAAGTCACAGCTCTGCGCGACGTGTTCGGTCACCAGGTGCGAGAAGCCCGCGGTCCCGGCGTTGAAGAGCGAGGCGGCGGCCGGGTCCGTCTGAAGGTGGGCGAAGAAGGGCGCGCCGAAGATCTCGTCGAAGGCCGTACGTCCCGTGCGGACCGTCTCGTGCAGCCGGCCGACCGGCTTCCAGTACAGGTCGTCGCCCAGCATGAGGAAGCTGTCGCGCAGGGAGCCCGGAACCCCGGCCCGGAGCAGCTCCGCCATGGGCGTGAGGGCGAAGCGTCCCTCCGCGTCCTCCTGGAACACCTGACGGGTGGACAGATAGCGCAGCACCCGGCCCAGGTGCGGGCCGTGCAGACCGGTGAGCTCCCCGAGCTCCTCGGGGGAGCGCGGGCCGCCGGCGAGGTGGTCGGCGACGCCGTGCAGGGTCACCGTGTAGAGCGCCGCCGAGTACAGAAAGCCGTTCATGTGCTCCGACAGCTGTGCGCTGAGCTCGGCGGCGTCGCCGTGAGCAGATGTCATCTTTGTCCTCCGAGGTGTACGGAAGGGCCCGCCTGCGGGCCCGGGGTGGGGCGGTGCTGCGTGTCTCCCACGGTGCCGACCGCCGCATGAGCGACGGCACAGGGCGGGTCGTACCGCGCCTGAGCGCCTGCCCGTCCGGGGCGCGGCCGGGGCGGTCCGTCAGCGGCTGCGGGTCCCGCGCGCCGCGACCTCCGCGCGCTCCAGCAGCTGGTCGTCGGCGTCGTAGACATGGGAGACCCCGGAGCTGGTGAAGGTGTCTCCCGTCTGGACGACGTGCTGCTCGATGTCCACCCAGCCCGTGAAGGTGCCGTCCGGGTCGAAGACGAGCTCGGCGAGCCGGAAGGAGAAGCGGCCGGCCCCCGTCGCGGTCCAGGTTCCGGCGCCCACACAGCCCGGCCGCGGGCCGGCCAGCAGCAGCGTGCGCCCGTTGGGGGTGAAGCGCAGGGTGCTGGTGTACGTCCCGCGCTCCAGGAGCAGCTCCTCGCTCCAGGTGCCCACCGGGGTGCTCGCCGTGGCGGTCCGGCCGGCCACCGACTGGTTCATCTCCTGTGCCTCCTCACCGCCGCACGCGGCGTCGCTGGGGGCCCAGCCTCGGGCGCGCACCTCGACGACCGCTCGAGTCACGGTCATCCGCCCCGTGCCGGACGGGCTCCGTACACGGACGAGCCGGTTTCGAGGGCGCCGCCCTACCGTCGGGCCGACCGCCCCGCCGCCGGGTGCGGCCACCGACGCAGGAGGAGCCATGCCCCCGCCCGTCCGGATCGCCGTATTGGGCTGTGCCGGCATCGCCCGCCGGCGCATGCTGCCCGCCTTCGCCGGTACGCCCGGTGTGACGCCGGTGGTGGTGGCGAGCAGAGATGCGGCCCGCGCCGCGGAGCTGGCCCGGGAGTTCGGGTGCCGGCACGTCCATGGCTATGCCGCCGCGCTGGAGGACCCGGCCGTGGACGCCGTCTACCTTCCGCTGCCCGCCGCGCTGCACGCCGACTGGGCCCAGGCCGCGCTGCACGCGGGCAAACACGTGCTGGCCGAGAAACCCCTGACGCTCGACCCCGGGCGCACGGACCGGCTGCTCGCGCTGGCCGCGGCACGGGGCCTGGTGGTCGCGGAGAACGTGATGTTCCCGCACCACCGCCAGCACACCGCCGTACGGGACCTGGTGCGCGCGGGCGCCATCGGCGAACTGCGCTCCCTGCACGCGGCCTTCGCCGTCCCGCGGCTGCCCGACGACGACATCCGCTACCGGCCCGAACTGGGCGGCGGCGCCCTCTGGGACACCGGGGTCTACCCCGTCCGGGCCGCCGTCCACCACCTCGGCGGCGGGCTGCGGGTCACCGGCGCCGTCCTGGCCCGCGGTCCGGGCCGCCGGGTGGACACCACCGGATCCGCGCTGCTGGTCAGGGACGACGGGGTGAGCGCCCAGCTGTCGTTCGGCCTGGACCACGTGTACCGCAACGTCTGTGAACTCTGGGGCACCCGGGGCCGCATCGTCATCGAGCGGGCCTTCACCCCGCCCGCCGATCTGACCCCCCTGGTCCGCCTGGAGGACGGCAGCGGCACGCGGGAGATCCGGCTCGACCCCGACGACCAGGTGCGCAACACCGTCGCCGCCTTCGGTGCGGCGGTGCGTGCCCGGCGGACCTGCCCGGACGACGGCATCCGCGAGCAGGCACGGCTGCTGCACGCCATCCGCCGCCGCGCGCAGCCGCGATCGGCGGCCGACCCGGGCTCCACCGCGGCTCCCTACGGTGCCGCCTGACGTGTCGGCCCCCGTACGGAGGTGTCCTGGTGAGTGAAGACCGCATCGTCGACCTGGCGGCCCTGGGGGAGGAGTTCACCCGGGACCCGCACCCGGTGTACGCCGAGCTGCGGGCCCGGGGACCGGTGCACCGGGTGCGGCTTCCCGAGGGCTTCGAGGCATGGCTGGTCGTCGGCTACGAAGCCGCCCGCGCCGCCCTGTCCGACCCGCGGCTCTCCAACGACTGGCGCCATGCCGCGGGCGCCGACGAGGGCGATCCGGCGGCCGCGCCGCACATGCTCATCTCCGACCCGCCCCGGCACACCCGGCTGCGCAGGCTGGTGGTCAAGGAGTTCACCCCGCGCCGTATCGAGGCCCTGGGCCCCCGGGTACGGGAGATCACCGACGAGCTGATCGACACCATGCTGAGCCGGCCCGGCGGCCGTGCCGACCTCGTGGAGGACTTCGCCTTCCCGCTGCCCGCCGCCGTCATCTGCGAACTCCTGGGGGTGCCCTACGCCGACCGGAAGGCGTTCCACGAGTGGTCCACCGAGGTCACCAAGCGCTCGGGCGGACCACGGGCCGAAGCGGCCATGGGGGAACTGGCCGGCTATCTGATGCGGCTGCTGGAGGACAAGGGCCGCCGGCCCGGTGACGATCTGCTGAGCGCGCTGGTCCGCACGACCGGCGAGGACGGCGACCGGCTGTCCCCGGACGAACTCCTCGGCATGGCCGTCCTGTTGCTCATCGCCGGCCACGAGACCACCGCGGGACTGATCTCCAACGGGATGCTCGCGCTGCTGCGTCACCCCGACCAACTCGCCGCGCTGCAAGCCGACTTCGGGCTTCTCGACGGTGCCGTGGAGGAGATGCTGCGGCACAGCGGACCGACCGGGACCTCGCTGCACCGGTTCACCACCGGGCCCGTCGACCTCGCCGGCACCCTCATTCCCGGCGGCGGGGAGCTCGTCCTCATCGGCAACACCCCCGCCAACCACGATCCCGGCCGCTACCCGGACCCCGGCCGCTTCGACATCCGCCGCGACCACCGCGGCCACCTGGCCTTCGGGCACGGCATCCACTACTGCTTCGGCGCCCCGCTCGCCCGGCTGGAGGCGCGGACGGCGATCCGGACTCTGCTGCAACGCTGCCCCGGCCTCGCGCTGGACGCCGCGCCGGACGAGCTGGTCTGGCACCACAGCGCCATGATGCGCGGCCTGCCCCACGTCCCGGTCCGGATGGTCCCCGCGCCCGCGGCCCAGGACCCGGAGGTGCACCAGGTCTCAAGCGCTCGTTGAGGGGGGTCCTGCACTGTGACGACGTCAGAAGGAGCGCTGGTGGCAGTGGAAGGGAACAGGCGATGACCGACACGGCGAGTGAGCTGGACCCGTCGACGGGGTGGGCGGGGCCGACGGCCGAGGCACCGCCGGAGGCGGCACTCATGCAACTCCTGATGGGTGGTTTTGTCACCCAGTCCCTCGGCGTGGCGGCCCGGTTCGGTGTGGCGGACGCCCTCGCCCAGGGCCCCCGGCACGTGGACGACATCGCCGCCGAGGTCGGTGCGCATGCGCCGTCCCTCTACCGGCTGCTGCGCGCCCTGGGGGACTTCGGCGTGTTCGCGGAGCTGGCGGGCCGGCGCTTCGCGCTCACCCCGGCGGGCGAACTGCTGCGCAGTGACAGCACCCCGTCGCTGCGCGGGCTGGCGGAGCACTTCGGCTCGGGCTTCCACCGGGCCGCATGGAGCGGCCTGTACGACAGCGTCCGCACCGGTGAGGCGGCCTTCGAGCGGGTCCACGGGGCGCCGCAGTTCGACTACTACCGCGGCCACCCGGAAGAGGCCGCGATCTTCGACGCGGCGATGACGTCCGTGGCCTCCGCGATCTACGCGACGCTGGAGTCCTACGACTTCGGGCGGTTCTCCACCGTCGTCGACGTCGGCGGCGGCAACGGCGCCTACCTCTCCGGCATCCTCGCCTCCTACCCGGCACTGCGCGGTGTGCTCTTCGACCTCCCCGACGTCGTGGAGCGCTCCGCCCCCGTCCTGGCCAAGGCGGGTGTCGCCGACCGGTGCGAGGTGGCGGGCGGCTCCTTCTTCGACGCGGTGCCGCAGGGCGCCGACGCCTATGTGCTGACGGCCGTCATCCATGACTGGGACGACGAGGCCTCGGTACGCATCCTGCGCAACTGCCGCGCGGCCATGCCCGCCCACGCCACCTTGCTCCTGGGCGAACCGGTGCTGCCGGACGGGCCGGAACCGTCCGTGGGCAAGCTCCTCGACCTGGAGACCCTGATCGGTACGACGGGCCGGCAGCGCACCGAAGCGGAGTTCCGCGAGCTGCTCGACCGTGCGGGGCTGCGGCTCACCCGCGTCCTGCACAGCTCGGGCCCGGACAGCCTCGTCGAGGCCGTCCCCCGCTGACCGCACACGGCACGGCACCGGCCCCGGTGCCCCGGTGGAAAAGACCTCAGCGCAACGGAAGAAGGAGTGGGATCAGCCGATGGGCAGCGACATCGCACAGGACGGCAGTCTGCAACTGCTGGAAATCAGTGAGAGCTTCATCTACGCACGGGCGCTGCATCTGGCGGCGGAGCTGAAGCTCGCCGACCTGCTGGCGGACGGCCCGCGCCCGACGGCGGAACTCGCCGAGGCCAGCGCCACCCGGCCGGCGGCCCTCTACCGCCTGCTGCGGGCGCTCGCCGGACGGGGCGTGTTCACCGAGGTGGAGACCGGCCGGTTCGGCCTCACCCCGGTCGGTGAGTGCCTGCGCTCCGACCACCCGCGGTCCGTCCGGGCGACCGTGGCGCAGGCCGGCCGGCTGACCGCGAAGACGTTCAACCACGCCGAGGAGGTGCTGCGCACCGGCGAAGGGGCGTTCACCACCGCCTTCGGGCAGCCCGTCTGGGACTACCTCCAGGAACACCCCGACGAGGGCGCGGACTTCGACACCGCAATGCACGAGCACAGCCGTATCGAACGCGACGCGATCGTGGCGGCCTACGACTTCTCCGGCACCGCCCGGCTGGTGGACATCGGCGGCGGCGACGGCACCCTGCTGGCCACGGTGCTGACGGCCCACCCGGAGACCGCCGGTGTGCTGTTCGACCTTCCGCATGTCGTCGAGCGCCACCGCATCGGCGACGCCGGGCTCACCGGCCGCTGCGAGATCGTCGGCGGTGACGTCTTCGGTGAGCTGCCCGCCGGCGGCGACCTGTACATGATGAAGTCCGTACTGCACGGCTGGACGGACCGCGAGGTCGTCAGCATCCTCACCGGCTGCCGGCGGGCGATGAAGCCGGACGGCACGCTGCTGCTCATCGAGCGGGTGATCCCCGTAGGGGACACCCCGCACTCCAGCAAGGCGTTCGACCTGGCCATGCTCGTCATGGCGGGCGGCCAGGAGCGGACGCAGGACGAGTACACGGCGCTGCTCACCGAGGCCGGGTTCCGGGTGCAGCGGGTCATCGGCACGGACTCGTCCCTGAGCATCGTGGAGGCCGTGCCCACCGGCGCCGCGCTCTGAGCCGGCCGGGACAGGGGTGCCACCGGCATGCGCCGCGGTGGCGCCCCGCGCCATGTGCGGACCGGCGCCGTGTGCCCACCGGCCCCTGCGGAGCGCGCCGGCCGCTGCCGTCACGGTGCTGAGCCAGGGACCAGCCGCGCCCTAGCGCACGGTGACAGCCTCCCTCCATGACTGCCACAGCGAAGATTTCACTGATCACCGGCGCCAACAAGGGCATCGGTTTCCAGGCCGCCCGGCGGCTGGGCGCCCAGGGCGCGGTCGTCCTGCTCGGCACCCGTGATCCGGCGCGCGGCGAGGCCGCCGCGAAGACGCTGCGCGAGGAGGGCGCCGACGCGCACGCCGTGCATCTGGACGTCACGGACGCGGCCACCGTCGCCGCCGCCGCACGGCACATCGACGAGCGGTACGGACACCTGGACATCCTCATCAACAACGCCGGGATCAACGTCGAATGGCCGGCCGGCGCCCCGAGCGAGGTCTCCCGCGACGCCCTGTGGGCGACCCTGGAGACGAATGTGTTCGGACTGGTCGAGGTCACCAACGCGCTGCTGCCGCTCCTCCGGCGCTCGGCGGCGGGCCGGATCGTCAATGTCTCCAGCGAGATGGGAATGCCCGCCTGGCTGGCCGGGTCCGAGATGCCGGCGATGACCGCGTACAGCGTGTCGAAGGCGGCGGTGAACATGCTGACCGTGCTCTACGCGAACGAACTGCGGGGCACGGCCGTCAAGGTCAACGCCTGCTCACCCGGCTTCGTCGCCACGGACATCAACCGGGGCGTCGGGGAGCGGACGGCCGAAGAGGGCGCCGAGATCGAGGTCCGGCTCGCCACCCTCGGCGCTGACGGGCCGACCGGCCGGGCCGGGGGAGGCACCCGTCACGCGTGCGGGCCGACGCCGACGGTTCCGATCGTCAGCTCGGCCGTCCCCTCCAGCACGAACGCCAGCCGCTCCACCTGCTCGTCGAGCTCCGCCCGCTGCGCGGCCGTCAGTTCGGTGCGCGGCTCGACGGTGACGGCCAGCCGGCGGCCGGACCGCCGCTGGTGCCAGACGCCGCTCACCACGCCGTCGACCAGGAGGACCGGATAGTTGCCTGCCTGGCCGCTGGGGGTCAGTGCGCGTTTCGCCATGGCTCCCGGGTAGAGCCGGTCACGCGGCTGACAGGCCACCACATAGGCGTCGAAGTACGGCAACAGCCGTACCCCGCGCGGCGGTTCCCCGGGCGTGTCGGTGTCGCCCGCGTTCACCCAGGCCGCCGTGCCCTCCAGATCGACGCGCTGGAGCGCGCCGGCCAGGGAGTCGAACAGCTCGGTGGCCCAGCGCGGTGAGACATTGAGCCAACGCGCGAAGTTCTGCGGAGTGGCCGGGCCGTAGGCATGCAGATACCGCTCCACGAGCCGGGCCAGCGCCGCCGTGCCCTCCGTGGGATCGCCACCGGTCAGATGCTGCGGGTGGGTGTAGGTCACCTTGCGGCCGCGGTTCGGGCCAAAACACAGCTGCCCGCGGTGCGAGGCGAGGGTGATGGCCTGCCGCCAGCGCGGCCACATCCCCTGGAAGGCCGGCATGACCAGATCGCCGGCCCAGGGCCCGGTGGCGGCGATGACGGCCTCGCTGAGCTCGTCGATGGTCAGTTCGGCGTCCCGCAGGGCCGACCCGACGGCCGCGACGACCTCTTCCGTCTGCTCGGGGGTCATCCGGACGTCCTTGGTGAACGGACTGGGGGAGGATGGCAGCGCGCTCAGGGCGCCCACCCACATCGGCAGATCCGCCGCCGGCAGCAGATGGACGGTGCCCCGCGGCCCGTACATCTTGATCAGCCCGGCCTCGTCCCACAGCGCCTTGCGCACCACGCTCCGGGTGAGCCCCTCGCCCCGCATGCCGATGGACAGTTCGGCGGCGCTCAGCACCTGGGCGTGCGCGCCGCACAGGGCGCCGACGATCCCGGCGGGGTCCAGATGCGGTGACGGCGCGGCGAGTGCGCTGCGCTCCAGACGCCGGGCGGAGACCGCCGGCCACCGCAGCCGCACGGCGTCGCGCGTGGTGTCGCTCATCAGTGATCACTTCCTTGTTCCTCGCGGCGCCGTCCCCGGCGGCAGACGGACTTGTGAACCTACCCATCCGGACTCGTGGCCGCCTGGACCGGCGCTCGAACCGCGGGTCCGTGTCCCGGGACAGCACGACGGCCGGCCCGAGCCCCGGGAGGGGCCACGGGCCGGCACGGGCGCATGTGGCGTCAGCCGACGCTGTGCGTAGGTCAGTTCGTGGCGGGCGCGGCCTCGCTCCGCTGCGCCGGCTCGTCGTCGGCCGATGCGGCGCCGGAGGCGGCGGCCGTGTCCCCGGCGCCGTCCTCGGCGGGCGGCGCGAACTGGGCCTGCGCGGCCTTCGGCAGGGCGAACATCAGCAGGAATGCCAGCGCCATCCCGCCGATCACCCACCACAGCGAGTGGGTGAACGCCGTGATGAAGGGCGCGCCGCCGGTCGGGGCCGGCTTCCCGGCGTCGTCCACGACGTTGAAGAAGGCCACCGACGTCAGACCGAGGCCGAGCGACAGGCCCACCTGGTTGATCGTGTTGATCAGCCCTGACGCGGAACCGGCGTGCCGGCCGGGTACTTCGGACAGCACCGCACTGGTCAGCGGCGCCATGATCATGCCGAGGCCGCAGCCGCCCACGATGAGCGGGAGGGCGATCTGCGCCGGAGTGACCTCGGTGCCCTGCTGATGGGCGATCCAGCCGTAGAGCCCCAGCCCGACGATCATCAGCAGCGCCCCGGCCTGGAGCACCTTCCGGCCGAACCGCGGTACGAGCTTCGGCACGGCGACCATGGCGACACCGGCCATCGTCGCGCCGAAGAGCAGGCTCGTCAGCGCGGCCCGCAACGGCGTCCAGCCCAGGCCGACCTGCATATAGAGCGCTCCGGTGAGGGAGAACAGGCCGAAGGAGGTGCCGAAGGTCAGCTGGACGACGATGCCGGCCGCGAAGCTCCGGATGCGGAACAGTGAGAGCTCCAGCAGCGGGGAGGCGTCCTTGCGGACCTTGGTGCGCTGGTGCAGGACGAACAGCACGAACAGCACGATGCTGCCCGCCATGGAAGCCAGGCACCAGGCCGGCCAGCCCAGGTCACGGCCCCGGGTGAGCGGGAAGAGCAGCATGAACAGGGCGAGCGTGACGAGGGTGACGCCGGCCAGGTCCAGGCGTGGCGCGCTGGGCGCCTTGGATTCGCGGACGAAGCGGTGGCCGAGGATCAGCCCGGCGATCCCGATCGGCAGGTTGACCAGGAAGATCGGGCGCCATTCGAGACCGAAGAGGTTCCACTCGGTCAGCAGGGCGCCGATGACCGGGCCGGAGACCGCGCCGATGCCGCAGACGGCACCGAACATCCCGAAGACCTTCCCGCTCTCCTGGGGAGCGAAGGTGACATGGATGATCGACAGCACCTGCGGGACCATCATGGCGGCCATCCCGCCCTGGAGCACGCGGGAGATGATCAGCATGTCCGGGCCGGTCGCCAGGCCCGACAGTGCGGACGCGAGGGTGAAACCGGCCATGGCGAGCAGGAAGACTTTCTTGCGCCCGAAGATGTCGCCGAGCCGGCCACCGGTGACCAGGCCGACGGCGAACGCGAGCGTATAGCCTGCCGCGATCCACTGAATGGACGTGTAGGAAGCATCGAGGTCCCGCTGGATGCTCGGGATCGCGATGTTGATGATCGTCGCGTCGAGCAGATCCAGCAGGGTAGCGGTCAGTAATACGGCCAGTGCCATCCAGCGCCGGGCATCCGCGACCGGTTCTGCCGCTGTTTCGCGGGCGGAGCTCATGGGCCTCTCCTGATACGGGGGTTTGGGCGTGTCTACCGAGCCTGCTGTACCGCGCTAGAGCCGCGCTCGGGTGCCGCCGGAGCCGGGGGCTCCGCCTCCGCTCCACGGGGGCAGGGCAGCGGCGGCCGGCCGCGGGCCCCTGGGGACGCTGGTCTTCAGCGACGCTCCACGGGCGTTCGAGTCCCGTCCACGACGGTGGGTCCCGTCCGAGCCGGCCCGGCTCGCCGTTCGACGCGCCCTGGAGGACGAATGGTCATCGATGCCTGCCGCATCTGCGACAACCGCACGCTGTTGCCCGTGCTCGACCTGGGCCCCTCCGCCCTCACGGGCGTCTTCCCCGCGACGCCGGAACAGCAAGTACCCACCGTCCCGCTGGAGTTGGTGATGTGCTCGCCCGACGGCTGCGGCCTGCTCCAGCTGCGGCACACCGCCGACCTGGGGCTGATGTACGGCGAGCACTACGGATACCGCTCCGGCATCCGGCCGTTCATGATCGAGCACCTGCGCGGCAAGGTGGCGGCGATCACCGATCTGGTCGAACTCGCCCCCGGCGACCTGGTGCTGGACATCGGCAGCAACGACGGCACCCTGCTCGGCTGCTACCCCCGCAACGGTCTCGCGCTGGCCGGCATCGACCCGTCGGGCGAGAAGTTCCGCGCCTCCTACCCGCCGGACGCCGAGCTGGTCACCGACTTCTTCTCCCGGCAGGTCTTCACCGAAAGGTTCGGCACCCGGCGCGCCAAAGCGGTCACCTCCATCGCGATGTTCTACGACCTCCCGCGCCCGCTCGACTTCATGCGGGACGTCGCCGCCGTCCTCGATGACGACGGCGTGTGGGTCATGGAACAGAGCTATATGCCCGCCATGCTGGAGGCCAGTGCCTATGACGTGGTCTGCCACGAGCACCTGGAGTACTACGCGCTGCGGCAGATCGAGTGGATGGCCGAGCGCGCGGGGCTCGTGGTCATCGGCGCCCGGCTCACCGACGTCTACGGCGGCAGCCTCTCGCTGACCCTGGCCAAGCAGGGCAGCCGGCTGCCCGTCGACCACACCGCCCTCGCCCGCATCCGCGCCCACGAGCGGAAGCTGGGACTCGACACCCCGGCCCCCTACGAGGCGTTCGCCCGGCGGGCCGCCGACTCCCGCGACCAGCTGGTGGAGTTCCTCGCGGACTCCCGCAAGGCCGGCCGGCTGACCGTCGGCTACGGCGCCTCCACCAAGGGCAATGTCATCCTCCAGTACTGCGGACTGGGCCCGGACGACCTGCCGTGCATCGGCGAACCCAACGAGGAGAAGGCCGGCTGCTTCACCCCCGGCACGGGTATCCCGATCGTGTCCGAGGCCGACGCCAAGGCCCTCGCACCGGACCAGCTGCTCGTGCTGCCCTGGATCTACCGTGACGGCTACGTCGAGCGCGAAGCCGCCTTCGTCGCCAACGGCGGAAAGCTGGTCTTCCCGCTCCCGGAAATCACCGTCCTGTGAGGGCGCCGACCGCACCGTACGGGCCGTCCGCCCTCGGCCCGACGCCCCGTCAGGAACGGTGGTGAGCCCCGTGCGCACCCGAGAGCTCGCCGTGTCCGGCGCCTTCGAGTTCACCCCGGAAGTCCACGCCGACCGGCGGGGGATGTTCGTCTCGCCCTTGCAGGAGGAGGCGTTCCTCGCCGCCGTCGGCCGTCCCTTCCCCGTGGCCCAGACCAACCACAGCAGATCGGCCCGCGGGGTGCTGCGCGGTGTGCACTTCACCACCGCGCCTCCCGGCCAGGCCAAGTACGTGCACTGTGCCCGCGGCCGGGCCCTCGACGTGGTGGTCGATCTGCGGCTGGGATCACCGACGTTCGGCGCCCGGGACACCGTGGAGATGGACGAGGGGACCTGCCGGGCCGCCTACTACCCCGAAGGCGTGGGGCACGCCTTCCTCGCCCTGGAGGACGACACCGTCATGTCGTATCTGGTGTCCACCGGCTACCGGGCCGAACGGGAGCTGGCCCTCGACCCCCTGGACAAGGAGCTCGCCCTGCCGTGGCCGGCCGGCATCGACTTCGTGCTCTCCGGCCGGGACCGTGTCGCCCCCGGCCTGGCGCAGGCCACGGCCCAGGGACTGCTGCCCCGCTACGCGGACTGCGCACGGGTCTGACGGAGGCCTCGATGACCACGACAGACATGCCCCGCCGGGTCGCGGTCCTGGGCGCCACCGGATGTGTGGGCAGGCACCTGTGCGCGGCCTTCGCGGCCCGGGGGACGGACGTCGTCGCGATCGCCCGCCGCGACGCCCCGCACCTGCGCCCCCATCCGTTCCTCTCGCTCGACCTGGCCCGATGCACGGGGGCCGGGCTGGCCGCGATCCTGGCGGACGAGGGCGTCGACACGGTCGTCAACGCCACCCTCGGCTGGGGGAGTACGCCCGAGGAGATGGCGCACTCCAACGTCCGCCCGGTGGAACGGCTGCTGGCCGCCCTGCCGCGGCTCCCTGACCCGGTCCGGCTCGTGCACCTGGGCACCATCCACGAGTACGGCCCGGTTCCGGCCGGCACCTCCCTCGACGAGGACGTCGTGCCGCGCCCGGCATCGCTGTACGCCCAGGCGAAGCTGACCGCGTCGCGCCTGGTGCTGGACGCCGTCCGCCGCGGGGAGGTCCAGGGCTCCGTGCTGCGGCTGACCAACACCGTCGGACCGCACCCGGCAAGGGAGAGCTTCTTCGGGGCCCTGGCGGCACGGCTGCGGCGGACCGACCCGGCCGAAGGGCTGGATGTCACGGTGGCCGCGGCCCGCCGCGACTATGTCGATGTCAGGGACGCGGCCGACGCGGTGCTCGCCGCGGCCGCGGCCCGGTCCGCCGAACCGCTGCTGAACATCGGCCGGGGCGCCGCGGTGGACATCCACACCATGGTCCGCACCCTGATCACGGTCAGCGGGCTGCCCGCGGACGCGGTCCGGGTCAGCGTCGACGACGTGGCCAGCCGCAGCGCCGGCGCGGACTGGATCCAGGTGGACCGCTCCCGGGCCGAGCGGTCCCTGGGCTGGCGCCCGCGCCACGCCCTGGCCACGTCGTTCCGCGATATGTGGGACACCGTGGGCGCCGCGGACGGCCCGTACACCGCCTGACGGAGGGCCCGTACACGGCCTGACGGACGGCCGGTGCGGGGAGCGGTGACCGCTACGCTGGGGTCACCGGCTCCCCGGTGCGCAGCTCAGCCGATCAGGACCTGGCCCGTCGCGGGCACCGCGCGCCTGCGTCCCGCGGTGCCCGCTCCGCCGGGCCCCGGCAGAAAGCCGAGCAGTGCTCCGGCCTCCTCCCGTACCTCGGCCGCCTCGTCCGGCGCCAGCGGCCGGAAGGGTGTGACCTCCAAGGTGCCGTCCCGCCACGACCAGATGCCGCGCACGAAACCGTCGACCAGGAACACCGGGCGCACCTCGCTGCCGGTGATCACCCGTCGGCGGTCCTCGTCGTCGATCACCCGCGTCCGGTCCGCATGGCCGAGGACGAGATTGTCGAAGGGCGGCAGAAAGCGCACCGGCGCGGGCCGGTCCGGGTCGGCGAGCGGAGCGCCGGGCACATCGAACAACTCCCGGCCCGAGGAGTCGTGGTACACCCGCAGCCGCGACCGCATCCCGTCGACCACCGCCCGCAGCCTGGTCAGACCGCACCACGCCTGGATGTCCCGCACCCCGGCCGGCCCGTAGGCCGCGAGATAGCGCAGGATCACCTCGTCGACGCGGGGCAGCTCCGCCATCGGGCGGCCGAGCCATTCCTCCGCGAGGACCACCGGAGTGGCGCCGCGGTGGCCCCAGACGCCGCTGGGCGGCGGGTGCACATGTGCCACCAGCGACTGCACGGCATAGGCCAGGGCGAGAGCGTCCCGCCCGGGGAACCGCGCCGCCAGCGCACGGCCCAGCTGCGGCCGGGTGAGCCCGTCGCCGCTCATCAACTCCCGTCCGGCCCGGACGAGTTCGGCCGTGTCGAGTCCTTGGATGGCCCGCCCGAACGCGCCCTGGCGGGCCTTGCCCAGCACCGGGGCCAGCAGCGGATGCAGCGTACGGAAATCCTCCGCGCGCACCAGGTGCTGGGTGTTGCGCTGGAGCTTGGCGCGGACGACGGAGCGGTCGTGCAGCAACGCCGTCAGTCCGTCGTGCCGGAAGTCCGCGAGCCGCGCCCACAGGCCCACATAGGGCGCGTCGGGCTCCTGGCCCTGGAGGCCCATCAGATGGCCGACGGTTTCGAGGGGCGTGCGGGTGGCGCGGTCGAGCAGTAACTGCCGCTCCAGATAGGTGCGGTTGAGCGTGCGCAGGGAGAGCTGGGACATGCGCCTCATTGTTGCCGCCCGTACTCGACCGGCACTCGAGGCCGCGCCGCCCCGCCGGGGGTGCGGTCAGTCCTGGAGGCCGGCGGCGCCGGTGGTGAGCAGCGAGAGCAGGCTGCGTGCCTGGACGTTGAGGTAGTGGCCGTGCCGGACCAGCGCACCGAGCATGCCGGGCGTGACCCAGCGGAAGCCCGGCGGCAGCTCCTCCGGCATGTCGTCCGCCGCCTCGACGAGCAGATAGCGGCTCTCGGCGTGGAGGAAGCGGCCGCCCTCCTCGGAGTGGACCGCCGCGTACCGGATGCGGCCGGGCCCGGCCGCCAGCACCGTGTCGAGGAACGGCGGCCGGTCCCCGGGCGGCAGAGCGGCGTGGTTGCCCGGTACGCACTGGACGGTCGGCCCGAGCTCGACGGTGTCGAGGAACCCGCCCTCCACCCGGGCGTGCACGAGTACTTGGGGGACGCCTCGGACACGACGGGTGAGGAAGGCGGTGACACCGAGTCCGCACGGCTCGATCAGGGGCTGGCTCCAGCCCGCCACCTCGCGGCTGCCCGCCTCGACGGCCACCGCCACCACACGGAAGTACCGGCCGTCCGGGCGCTCGATCGTGTCCGGCCCGCGCCGCCAGCCCGCCACCGCGTCCAGGGGGATGCGCTCGGCGCCGACCGTGTGGCGGGAGCGCTCGGCGGTGAACCAGGACAGCAGGTCCGTGTCACCGTACGGGGCGCCGGGCCCCGGAGCGCCGCCCGTGGGTACGCACGCCAGGACCGACCGGGCATCCATGTTCACGACGTTGTCCCGGCGCAGCAGCCGGCCGATCTGCCCCAGTGTCAGCCAGCAGAAGTCCTCAGCCACCGGCACCTCGTCGCGGGTTTCGACGATCATGTTCCGGTTGCTTTTGCGGAAGAACCAGGAGCCGTGTTCGGACTGGAGCACATCGGCCACCACGCTGCCCGGGGCGGGCCGCAGGAAGTGGTCGAGGTAGCGCACCGCGGCGCCGCGGTGCACCTTGGTGTAGTTGCTGCGGGTGGCCTGCACGGTCGGCGACAGCTGGAGCAGATTGCGGTTGCCCGGTTCCATCTTGGCCTGCATCAGGAAGTGCAGGACACCGTCGAACTCCTTGGCGAGGATGCCCAGGATGCCGACTTCCGGCTGTTTGATGACGGGCTGCTGCCAGTGCGGGAAGGGCCCGGTGCCGACCGAGACCTGGAGCCCCTCCACGGTGAAGAAGCGCCCGCTGTCGTGTTGCAGGTTCCCGGTCCCGGGGGCGAAGGACCACCCGGTCAGCGCCGCGAACGGGATGCGGCGCACCGCGAAGCGGTGGGAGGCGTGACGCTCCGCCATCCAGTCGGGGACCTCGGCGGTACGCAGCCACGAGCCGGCCTCGGTCACCGCGGCGGAGCGCGCACAGCGCTCCGCGAGATCCGCTGCCGTACGGGAGGGCGTGGCGGTGGCCATGGCCTCAGGCCCCCCAGGTGACCGGAAGGCTGGTCAGGGTGTGGTTGATCTCGCCCGTGTGCCAGGGGAGTTCGCTCTCCGGAACGGCCAGCCGCAGATCCGGGAAGCGCCGCACCAGCCCGGCCAGGGCGATCTCCATCTCCATCCGGCCGAGCTGCTTGCCGAGGCAGTAGTGGATGCCGTGGCCGAAGGAGATGTGCGGATTGCGGCCGCGGGCCAGGTCCAGCCGGTCCGGGTCGTCGAAGACCGACGGGTCGCGGTTGGCGGAGGCCAGGGACAGCAGGACCGGCTCGCCCGCGGCGATGTGCACGCCGCCGATCTCCAGGTCCTCGACGGCCATCCGCGGGAATCCCGAGGTGTCGGTGGCGAACAGGTTGACGTGCCGCAGCAGTTCCTCGACGGCGTCCGGTATCCGGCTGTGGTCCTCGACGAGCGCGCGCCACTGGTCGCGGTGCCCGGCCACCAGCGCCAGTACGGAGTTGGCGAGCTGGTTGGCGGTGGTGTCGAAGCCGGCGCCGATCAGGGTGAAACCGAAGGTCACCAGCTCCTGTTCGCTGAGCCGGTCGTCGTTGTCCCGGGCCGCGATCAGATCCGAGAGCATGTCGTCGGAGGGCTCGGCCCGCTTGTCGGCGATCAGGCCGACGATGTACTCGTTCAGCTTGGCCAGGCCGGCCAGCGACTCCTCGCCGCCGGCCCGGTCGTCGACCGTGGCGAAGGCGCGGGCGTAGGTCTCGAACTGCCGCAGATCCTCGCGCGGGACACCGAGCAGTTCACCGATGACCGTCAGCGGCAGCGGCACCGTCAGCTGCTGCACCAGATCCACCGGGCCGCCGCGGTCCGCCATGTCGTCCAGCAGCTCGTCGGCCACCTTCTGCACACCGGGCCGCATCTGCTCGACCCGCCGCGTGGTGAACGCGCCGACCACCAGCTTGCGCAGCCGGGCGTGTTCGGCACCGTCCAGCGAAATGATCATCTCGGGCGTGGTCGTCATCGAGCCGCCGATCCGCGGCGCGCCGGGCTTACAGGTCTCCGCCCTGCTGAGCCGGGGGTCGGCCAGCGCGGCCCGGACGTCCTCGTAACGGGTGACCAGCCAGGCGTCCACACCGCCCGCCGTCCGCACCCGTACCACCGGCGCTTCGGTGCGCAGCCGGGCGTAGTGCGGGGCCGGGCCCTGATAGGACGAGCCGGGGAAGGGGAAAGCGTCGGAAACGGGGCAGGCGGACAAGGGGCACCTCCGCGGTGTGCGGCCTTCTCGGAACGGATCGGACCAGGGGCGGCCGGCAGCCGGCCGGGCTGCTCAGGACGGGTTGTGGATCTTGTCGGCCCAGGCGGGAGAGTCATGTGTGACGACGCGCGAACGGGTGTACAGCGCACCGTCGATACGGACCAGGACGTCGTCCACGACGGTCGTCGGCTCGAAGCTGACCTTGCCCGCGGCGTCGGTCATGCTCACGATCGCCTGGTAGCGCACCTTCAGGGTGTCCTCGCCGACCGGCTCGATGTGCATCCGGTCGAACCAGTACCGGTAGACCAGACCGTCGTAGTACGAGACGTTCTGCTCCCGCGCCTCGCGGGCCGAGATCTCCTCGACGAGCGGCCGCTCCGGGTCCCCCCGGCGGGCCTGCATCTCGGTCAGCAGCTGCCGGCGGCCTTCGAGCTTCCAGCCCCCGGGACGGTGCTCGATCGAGCCGTCCTCGGTCAGGGTCTCCAGGAACTCCTCCAGCTTCCGGGCCTCCAGGAGCGGCATCTGCCGTGCGTAGAACTGCTGCACCTCGACATACAGATCCGCGGTCACCCGCTGCACGGTTGTCTGCGATACCTGGGACACATCGGCTCCTTCGGTCATGGCGCGCCACCGTCGCCGGTCGGGTCTGTGGCGCCGTCCACGGTGACCGGCCGGGCTGGACGCGTCCTGGAGAGGCGCTAGGGCGGGACTTTTCGGACACGCCCCGGGGCGGGCGCGTCGTACGGCGCCGCGTGTCCCCGGCCGGACCTGCGACGTTGTGCAGGCCGTACCACCAGCACGGACGAGAGGCGATCGGCATGCCGACACCGGCGGACCCGCGGATGGATGAATGTGAAGAGCTGTTGGCCGCCTGGCAGGAGCACCGTGCGGTGCTGCGCCGGGCGCTCGCCGGCCTCACCGAAGAACAGGCGCGCAGCACCCCCAGCGTCAGCACACTGTCGCTGGCCTCGCTGATCACCCATGCCGTGCGCGGAGAGCCGGAGTGGATCCCGGTCATCGCCGGCCGGGGGGCCGACTGGCTTCAGCGCGACGGACAGGCCGAGTTCGAGGTGCCCGCGAGCGCCACGGTGGCCGGTCTGCTGGCCGAGCACGAGCGGGTGGGCGCGGAAGTGGCGCAGGCGGTACGGGCCGTCAAGGACTTCGACGAGCGGGTGCCGATGCCCAAGACCCCGTGGGGCCCGCAGGACGAGCCGCGTACCGTCCGGTGGATCCTGCTGCATCTGATCGGGGAGGCGGCCCGGCACGCCGGCCATGCCGACGTCATCCGGGAATCCCTCGACGGCGCCAACGCCTTCGACCTCCAGCAGGCCGCCCCCGGCGCATGACGGTCTCCCGGCCCGCCGCCCCGCCCGGCGCTGCACCGGCGCCCGAGGCGGCCGCGAGCGGGCCGGGATATCCCTGGGGAGGTTTTTGCCCAGGCTGCCGACGGCACGGAGGAGAGTCATGAGCGCTGGTGTGGGTCCCGGCATTCCGCAGAAGGCGCGGGAAGTACGGCTGTCCGAGCACTTGGAGGGTGAACTGACCCTCGGCCACTTCGACATCGTCGAGGTCGAGGTGCCGGAGCCGGCCCCCGGCGAGGTCCTGGTCCGTACGGACCATCTGCCGCTGGCGGCGGCCTACCAGGATCTGATGCGGGCCGACTGCCCGCTGCCGCTGCCCCCGTTCCAGGTCGGCGAGCGGCTCGGAGGGGGCGCGCTGGGCACGGTGGTCCGGTCCGCGAGCCCGGACCTGGCCGTCGGCGACATCGTGCAGTCGATGACCGGCTGGAGCGAGTACTCCTGCGGCCCGGCCAACACGTACTTCAAGGTCGACCCGGACCTCTTCCCGAGCCCGGTGTACTACCTGAGCCAGGGCCCCACCGCCTACTACGGCATGGCCGACATCGCCCGGGTCGGCAAGGGCGACGTGGTGTTCGTCTCCGGTGCCGCCGGCGGTGTGGGCTCGCTCGCCGGGCAGATCGCCAAGTGCCGGGGCGCGGCCCGGGTGATCGGCAGTGCCGGCAGCAAGGAGAAGGTCGACTACCTCGTCGGCGCACTGGGCTTCGACGACGCGTTCGACTACCACGACGGCCCGGTCGTCGACCGGCTGCGCGAGCTGGCGCCGGACGGCATCCATGTCTTCTTCGACAACGTCGGCGGCGAGCAGTTCGAGGCCGCGGTCGAGGTCGCGGCCCCGCATGCGCGGTTCGCGCTGTGCGGCGCGCTGTCCGCACAGAACGGCGCACAGGCTCATCCCCGGCTCGACCTCATGACGGCCATCACCAAGCATCTGGAGCTGCGGCCGTTCGCGACGTACCACACGCCGGAGCAGATCACCCAGTGGACGCGGCACTTCGCGATGTGGGTGGCCGAAGGCACCTTCGTCTTCCCGCACACGGCCGTCGAGGGCGGCATCGAGGCCGCACCCGCCGCCCTGATGTCGCTGCTCAAGGGTGCCTACCGGGGCAACGTCGCCCTGCACCTGGCGCACGCCTGAGGACACGCTGAACGACCCGTGGGAAAGGGGGCGGGCACCGGAGATCCGGTGCCCGCCCCCCTTCCCACGCGCGCCCCCGCTACCCCCACCGGCGCGCGATGACCGCCACCGGCACGCGGTACCTCAGGACGCCGTGCGCGTCATGGACGCGGGACACCCCGCAGCTGGTGAACACCGCACCCCGGAACACGGCCGTCTGGTCGATGTCCACCCAGCCCCGGAAACGGCCGTCCGCGTCCCACAGGGGCTCGGAGATCCGGTAGGAGAACGCCGACGCCCCCGTGGCGCTCCACGAGCCGCAGCCCGCGGTGCCGGAGAGCAGCAGGGCCGAGCCCCGCTCGGTGAAGACGAAGGTGCTGGCGGAGGTCTCCCTGGGCCGCCGCACCAGCGCCCGCCAGGTACCGGCCGCCGCCGGCCGGAGGGTGCGGTCGTCGTGGTCGGGGTGGGTGCGGGGGAGCAGCATCGGTCCTCCTCGGGGTCCAGGGCGTGTCTTTCGGATCAGCCCGGGGCCGCCAGTGTCCCGATGTCGTCTCGCGCCCGGCTGGAGCGCGGTGCGTGCAGCGCGCTTCGAGCGCCCGTCGAGGCGGTGGCCGCAGCCTGTCCCGACCGGTTCACCACAGCACACGCGCGCCGCGCGGGGGAGGAACAGCATGAAGCGTTCGGCAGACACAGGGAGACGCCGCAGGACGCCGGCCGTCGTGGCGGCGGCCGTCCTGGCCGCGGTGCCGATGACCGGTACGTCGACGGCCGCCGCCCCGGCCGAAGCGGGTGCCCCGGCCGCGGGTGCCGGGCGGGCGGCCGCGGCAAGTCCGGTCGGGCGATGGGCACTGAAGGTGTCCTTCGAGGGCCATACCTACGACAGCACCGTGCAGTTCACCCCGGGCGGTACGGCGTTCATCGTGGGCGGCGGCGCGGGCCGCTGGAGCCGGACCGGGGACGGGCGCTTCACCTTCCGGATCGCCGAGCCCATGTGGAGCGCACAGGGCGACTACCTCGGCCGGGTGAGCGTCGACCAGAGCGCCCGGCTCACCGGTGACACCTTCACCAGCAGCGGGGTCTCCCGGCAGTACGACGCCGACGACGTGCTCACCCGCAGCGTGCAGGCGCACGACACCGGCACCCGTTCCTGATCACCACGGCGCAGGGCCCGCCCCCGGCAGCGGAGGCGGCCCTGCGCTGTGGCGTCACACGGTGGCGGCCTGCTGAAAGGCCTTGAAACCGAATCCGGGCCGCGCCGCCTCTTCGGGGGCCGGCAGCGGACCTCCCGCGCCCATCAGCCGCCGGGTGATCATGTGGTCGGCCGGCTGGTTCACCGACTCGGTGGCGAGCAGCTGCCGGCCCCGGTAGCAGAGCAGGGAGAACCGGCCGGTGCTCGGATCGCCGACGGTCACCACCTTGTCGTGGCCGTCGCCGAGCCCGGCGATCTGCAACCGCAGCCCGTACTGCTCGGTCCAGAACCAGGGCAGCGCCGTGTACGGCCGGGGATTCCCGCAGAGCGTGGCCGCCACACACCGCGCCTGGTCGGCCGCGTTCTGCACCGATTCCAGGCGGATCGGGCGCCCGGTGTGCGGGCCGGGGAACCGGGCACAGTCGCCGACCGCATGGACGGCGGGGTCGCTGGTGCGCAGGTACGCGTCGACGAGGATGCCGTCGTCCACCGCCAGACCGGCGTCGGCGGCCGGCCCGACCTCCGGCAGCGCGCCGATGCCGACGACCACCAGGTCCGCCGCGATCCGCTCCCCGCCGTCCAGTTCGGCCTCCCGCACCTGGCCCGCGCTGTCGCCGCGCAGGGCCGTCACCTGGCGGGAGAGCAGCACCCGGACGCCGTGCGCCCGGTGTTCGGCGAGCAGATGCGCCGACATCGCGCCGCTGACCGAACGCGCCAACAGGCGGGCCCCGGCCTCGAGGACGGTCACCTCCAGCCCGGCCGCCCGTGCCGTCGCGGCGACCTCCAGCCCCACGAAACCGCCGCCGATCACCAGCAGATGCCCGGCGTCGCGCATTCCGTCGCGCAGCCGGCCGGCGTCCGCGAGGGTGCGCAGGGTCAGCACCCCGTCCAGCCCGGCGCCGGGAACGGGGAGCCGGCGGGGGCGTGCGCCGAGGGCCAGGACCAGGTGCTGATAGCCGAGGGAGCGTCCGGACGCGAGGAGGACGCGGGCGCCGGCCCGGTCGAGGCGCACGGCCGGATCCCGGCCCACGAACTCGATGTCCTGGGCGGTGTGGAACGAGGCGGGGCGCAGGGCGAGATCGGTTCCGCTGCGGGTGCCGGCGAGGAACTGCTTGGACAGCGGGGGCCGTTGGTAGGGCAGCACGCCCTCGGCGCCGACCAGAGTGATCCGCCCGCCGAAGCCCTGGGACCGCAGCGCGGCGGCGGTGTCCGAGCCGGCCTGCCCGGCACCGATGACGACGACCGACGGCGCCGCCATCAGCTCTGGGTCTCCGGCAGATGCACCACGAGCCCGTCGATCTCGTCGGAGACCGGCAGCTGGCAGCTCAGGCGGCTGTTCGCGCGGCGCGGGGCGGCGGTGCCGTAGAGGACGTCGTCCTCGGACTCGTGCATCTCGGGCAGCGGCAGCGCGTTGGCCTCGTCGATGTACACATGGCAGGTGCCGCACTGGGCGGAACCGCCGCACTGGGCCTCTATCCCGTCGATGTTGTTGATCTTCGCGCCGCGCATCACGGTGTTGGGCACCGGGACGTCGACGACGGTCTCGGTTCCGTTCGGATGCCGATAGGTGATCTTGGCCATGGAGCTCTCCTCGTCGGATGTCGGCCGGCGGACAAGCGTGAAGTGGTCCCAACGGGCGCCGGTGGCACGCCGGTTGAGCCCGGGAGTCACCAGGTGACCGGCAGCTCCCACAGCCCGTAGATGACCGCGCCTTCCTTGCGCGGGATCTCCAGGAACGGCTTGGCCAGCCGGAGGTCCGGAATGCGCCGGAAGAGCTTGCTCCACACGATCTCCAGCTCCAGCCGCGCCAGGTCCGCGCCGATGCAGTGGTGCACGCCGTGACCGAAGCCGAGGTGCTTGCGGCTGCCGCGGGTGATGTCGAGCTTCTCCGGCTCGGGGAAGGTCTCCGGGTCCCGGTTGGCGGCCAGCCCCAGGCACAGGATGCCGTCGCCCTTGCGGATGACCTGCCCGCCGATCTCCAGGTCCTCCAGCGCGACGCGCGGTACCGCGGTGTCCCCGATGGTGGCGAACCGCACCAGCTCCTCGACGGCCGGCTTGACCAGCGCCGGGTCGTCCAGCAGCAGTTGCAGCTGGTCGGGGTTCTCCAGGAGGCAGGCGGTGCCCAGCGAGATCTGGCTGGCGGTGGTCTCGTGCCCGCCGTTCATCAGCAGCCGCACCATGTTGAACAGGTCCCGGTCGGTGTACTCCTCGCCGGACGCCGCGTAGTCGGCCATCGCCCGGCTCAGCAGATCGTCGCCCGGTTCGCGCTTCTTGAGCTGGATCAGCTCGTCGACATAGGCGTTGACCTCGACGATGGCGGCCTGCCGCTCCTCCGTGGAGCTGTGGCCGCCGAGCAGGGCGGTGCCGTGCTTGATGAAAAAGTCATGCTTGTCCTGCGGGATGCCGAGGAGTTCACAGATGACGGTCATCGGCACCGCCAGCGAGAACACCCGGTGCATATCGACCGGCGGCTGCATGCCCAGCATCAGGTCGAGGTGCTCGTCGACGATCTGCTCGATACGCGGGCGCAGCCGCTGCACCTGCCGGTTGGTGAACGTCAGCGCGGCCTTGCGCCGGGTCGCGGTGTGCTCCGCGCCGTCGTACCCGATGAAGGAGGTCTCGGTGCGGTACTCCGGCGGCGCCACGAAGTAGAAGGGGAAGTTGGCGTGTTTGCGCGAGGCGCTGACCCGCGGATCGGTGAGCAGCTTGCGGATGGTGTGATAGCCGGTCACCGTCCATATCCGCAGCCCCGAGCCGGTCAGCGTCACCTCCGAGACATCCTGCTCGGTCATCGCCGCGTACTCGGCCGGCGGGCTGAAGGGGCACCTGCGCTGATAGGGGAACGTCTTGGCGTCGGTGGCCGCGCCGGGTCCGGTGGCAGAGGTCGTCACGATGAGTCCTTTCCAGAAGAGGCGGGGGTCAGCGCAGGGTGCGGAAGAACGCGCGCAGGTCGCGGACGAGGTTCTCGGGCTGTTCCAGAGCCGGGAAGTGACCACCGTGCTCGTGGTCCTGCCAGTCCCGCAGATCGGTGAAGCGGCCCTCGATCCAGGGCCGCGGCATCCGGCCGTCCTTCGGGTAGTTGGCGACGGCGGTGGGGACGTGGACGGGCGCCAGCGCGAGCTTGTTCTGGCTCTCCCAGTAGATCCGGGCCGACGACGCGGCCGACGCCGTGAACCAGGCCACCGACACGGCGTCCAGCAGCCGGTCGCGGGAGATGATCTTCTCCAGGTCCCCGTCGTGATCGCTCCACGCCCAGTACTTCTCGGCCATCCAGGCCAGCTGGCCGGCGGGGGAGTCGGTCAGCCCGTAGCCGAGCGTCTGCGGCCGGGTGGTCTGGAGGACCGAGTAGCCGCCCTCCTCCTGCTGGAACCGCTTCATGGCGGCCAGCCCGGCCAGGTCCCGCTCGGACAGCTCGGCCTGTTCCTGCGGCGGCCGGGCGAACGGCATCGTCAGATGCAGCCCCAGCAGGCTGCCGCGGTCGGTCTCGCCGAGCACCGCCGAGATGAAGGAACCCCAGTCCACCCCGTGCGCCGCATAGCGGGTGTACCCCAGCCGCGCCATCAGCTCCTGCCACGCCGCCGCGATCCGCTCGGCGCCCCAGCCGGCCTCGGACGGCTTGTCGCTGAAGCCGTACCCCGGCAGCGACGGGCACACCACGTGGAACGCGTCGGCCGGGTCCGCGGGATCGGTCAACGGGCCGATGATGTCGAGGAATTCCACCACCGAGCCGGGCCAGCCATGGGTGATCAGCAGCGGTACGGCACCGGGGTGCGGGGAGCGCACGTGCAGGAAGTGCAGGCCCAGCCCGTCGATCTCCGTACGGAACTGCGGCAGCGCGTTCAGCCGGGCCTCGGTGGCCCGCCAGTCGTAGCGCTCCGCCCAGTGGGCGCACAGGTCCTTCATGACCGCGAGCGGGACGCCCTGGGACCGGTCGGCGACGGTCTCCGCCTCCGGCCAGCGGGTCCGGGCGAGCCGCCGGCGGAGGTCGTCGATCTCCGGCTGCGGAATGTCGATGCGGTACGGGGTGATGGCCGGGCTCATAGGAACGTCCCCTCCAGCGCTGCGGCTTGCCTCGGACGCACCGAGGCTAGGAGTGCGGCCTGAACGCCGGGTCGAGCCCGGCTGGACCAGGGCGTCGCGGCGGGTCACCCGTCCTGCGGCCCGCCCACGTCCATCCCGCCGTCGATGGTGATGACCTGGCCGGTGACCAGGGCGGACGACGGGTGGGCCAGCTGCACGATCCAGGGGGTGATGTCGTCGGTCTCGGCGACCCGGCCCAGCGGGATGCCGTGGGCGACCCCCGCGAAGAGGCCCTCGACCTCCTGCGGCGCCAGGCCGTTGGCGGCGTAGGCGTCGGTACGGACGAAGCCCGGGGCGACCGCGTTGACCCGGATGCCCTGTGCGGACAGTTCGGCCGCCCAGCTGCGCGTCAGGCTGTGCACGGCCGCCTTGCTGGCCGAGTACAGCGAGCTGCCGGGGCCCGGGTTGTGGCCGCCGCGGCTGGAGACCAGCACCAGGCTGCCGCCCGGCGAACGCAGCAGCGGCAGCAGATGCTTGGTGAGCAGGACCGGGCCGAGCACGTTGGTGTCGAGGACCTCCCGGGCGGCGGTCACGTCCAGGGCCGCCAGCGGGCTGAAGCGGAAGATGCCGGCGTTGTGCACCAGCACATCCACCGTCCCGCCGCGCTCGCGCACGGCCTCGGCGACCGCCTCGGCGCCCGACTCGGTGGTGACATCGGCGGTCACCGGGACGACCGCGGAGTGTGCGGCGGCGGTCTCGGCCAGCCGTTCCTTGCGGCGGCCGGTGACGAGCACGGCGGCGCCCTGCTCGGCGAAGGCGAGCGCGGTGGCGCGGCCGATGCCGGTGCCGCCTCCGGTGACGACGACGGTCCGGCCGGCGAACGGTGCGTGGGGCATGGCGGGTTCCTCTCGGGAAGGCCGGGCGGCTCGTCCGCCCGGGGCAGGGGGTCGTACCAGGCGCACCGGCCATGACGGGAGGGTGCGGTCACCCTCCGGGCGGTGCGAAGCGGATGTCGTGCGCGCGGGCGTCGGCCGCGGCGAACGCCAGCAGGCGGGCGCCCTCCTCCGACAGCGCGGCACGGTCCGGCGCGCCGAGCGGAGCGAACGGCTCGACGCGCAGCACCGCCCCGTCGCGGTCGCGGTCGATGGCCCACATGCCGCGGACGAAGCCGTCGACGAGGAAGGTGGCACGGACGATGCCGTTGCGGGTGAAGATCCGCCGGCGGTCCTCGTCGGTGATGATGCGGCCCCGGTCGGCGTGCGACAGCAGGATGTTGTCGAACTCCGGCAGGAACCGCACGGGGGCCGGGAGGTCCGGGTCGGGCAGCGGCGCTCCGGGCACGTCGAACAGCTCGTGGCCGGCGCCGTCCCGGAAGGTGCGCAGCCGGTCCCGCAGACCGTCGAGCACGGGCCGCAGCCGGGTCAGCCCCGACCAGAGCTGCACGTCCTTGACGGTGGCCGGGCCGTATGCCGCCAGATAACGCAGCACCACCTCCTGGAGGGAGGGCCCGTCCGTCAGCGGCTCGCCGAGCCAGGACTCGGCGGTGGCGTACCGCGTCCGGCCGCCCACTCCCCAGATCCCGCGCGGCGGCACCTGCACCAGCGGCAGCAGCGTGCGCGCCGCGTAGGCCAGATGCCGCGCCGCCACCTCGGGCCAGCGCTGCTGCAACGCCTCGCCCAGCTCCGCGGTCGTCAGCGGCGCCTCGGCCAGCGCGGCGCGTGCGGCGGCGGCCAGTTCGGCCGGATCCACCACCCCGTCCACCGCCTTGCCGGACCCGCTGCCCACCCACAGATCGCGGTCCAGGGCCGGCTGGGTCAGCGGGCGGAGCGTGCGGCAGTCCTGCGCCGTGACGAGATGCACGGTGCTGCGCATCACTGCGATACGGGTCAGGGAACGGTCCTCCAGGGCACCCGCCAGATCCCCGATCGCAAACCCGTCCAGACGGGTCCACAGGCCGATGTAGGGCGGGTTGGGTGCCTGGGCCTGGAGTCCGATGAGCCGGGTCACCGCGTCGAGAACGCCCAGTTGATGGCGCCGCAGCAGCAACTGGCGCGCCAGCAGGGCACGGTTGAGGGCGCGGGTGCTGAGGACGGGAGTGCCGTCCTCGCCGTTGTGCGGGCGGCTGCTCGCCGGCATCCGGGTGGCCATCGGATTCCTTCGGTCGTGGTGCAGGAGGGGCAGGCCCACTATGGACCGGGGAACTCGCCTCCGGCTCGAACCGCGCGCGGGCGGGTGTCGGCGCGGCGCGAGAGCCCCTCAAGGCCCGGTGCAGCGCCCGCTGTCACCCTCCGCGGATGCCGCCTTCCTCCTCCGCAGGACGCCCGCCCGCCGGTACGCCGCCCCGCCCCGCTGCCGTCCCACCCGCCGCGCCCGTCTCGCACCACCGGGAGCCACGGTGAGCGGCGGCCCGCTGCACGGGCTGCGGGTGCTCGAACTCGCCGCGATCGGCCCCGCCCCGTACGCCTGCATGATGCTCGCCGACCTCGGCGCCGAGGTGATCCGCGTCGACCGGCCCGGCCAGGACCGTGCCTTCGCCGCATGGCACCGCATCCTCGACCGCGGCCGCCGCCCGGTCGCCCTGGACCTCAAGGACCCGGCCGACACCGGTCTGTTGCTGCGGCTGGTGGACGGCGCGGACGTGCTGGTCGAGGGCTTCCGGCCCGGGGTGGCCGAGCGGCTCGGCGTCGGACCCGAGGTGTGCCGCGCCCGCAACCCCGCGCTGGTGTACGGCCGGATGACCGGGTGGGGCCAGGACGGGCCGCTGGCGCAGGCCCCCGGGCACGACATCAACTACATCGGCCTCACCGGCGTGCTGCACGCCATCGGGCCGGCCGGCGGCCCTCCGGTCCCGCCGGTCAACCTGCTCGGTGACTTCGGCGGCGGCGGGATGCTGCTGGTCGCGGGCCTCCTCGCTGCGCTCTTCGAACGGTCGCGCTCCGGGCTCGGCCAGGTGGTGGACGCGGCCATCGTGGACGGCACCGCCTCGCTGACGGGCATGCTGCTGGCCATGGCGCAGGCGGGCCAGTGGCGCGCGGACCGGGGCGGCAACCTCCTCGACGGCGGGGCGCCCTTCTACGCCGTCTACACCTGCGCCGACGGCGGGCATGTCGCGGTCGGCGCGCTGGAGGAGCGCTTCTACACGGCGCTGCTGGCCGGTCTCGGACTGACCGCCGACCGGCTGCCGGACCGGGACGACCCCGCCAACTGGGCTGCTCTGCGGCGGGAGTTCGCGGACCGGTTCGCGACCCGTACCCGCGCGGAGTGGACCGCGGCCTTCGACGGCACCCAGGCGTGTGTGACCCCCGTGCTCAGTCTGCGGGAGGCCGCCGGGCACCCGCACCACCGGGCCCGCGGCACCTTCCTGCGCACCGGCGAGGGCGTCGAGCCCGCCCCCGCGCCCCGGTTCGGGCGCACCCCCGCAGGGCCGGACCCGGCTTCGGCGCCCGACGGGCCCGGCCCACGGCTGCTCGCCGACTGGGGGCTGACGGAAGCGGAGAGCGCCCGGCTGCGCACCGCTGAGCCGTCTCCGGTCCGCTGAGCCCCCGTCCGCCCGGTCCGTCGGACAACGGGCCGGAAAACCAGCGGGGGTTGAGCGCGCCGCGACCCGGCCGCCGCATTCTGCGCCGGCAGGTCCCAGGCCGCCCGCCGCCGTGCAGCGGCGGCCGGCGACGCGGTGAGGAAGGACTTCCCATGAAGGCACTCGTGTTGGCCGGCGGGCTGGGCAGCCGGCTGCGCCCGTTCAGCCATTCCATGCCCAAGCAGCTGATCCCGGTTGCCAACCGCCCGGTGCTCGTCCATGTGATGGAAGACCTGCGCGCCCTCGGGGTCACCCAGGTCGGACTGATCGTCGGGGACCGCGGCAACGAGATCGCGGCCGCGCTCGGCGACGGCACCGGCCTCGGCGTCGAGCTCACCTACATCCGGCAGCACGCACCGCTCGGCCTCGCGCACTGCATCACCATTGCTCAGGACTTCCTCGGCGACGACGACTTCGTGATGTACCTGGGCGACAACATGCTCACCGACGGGGTGGCCGACATCGCCCGGCAGTTCCGGGAGGACCGGCCCGCCGCCCAGGTGGTGGTGCACAAGGTGCCGGACCCCAGGGCGTTCGGGGTCGCCGAGATCGACGAGAACGGCCGGGTGGTGCGGCTCGCGGAGAAGCCCGCCGAGCCGCGCAGCGATCTCGCGATGACCGGCGTCTACTTCTTCACCCCGGCCGTGCACGAAGCGGTCGCCGCGATCGAGCCCAGCGCCCGTGGCGAACTGGAGATCACCGACGCGCTCCAGTGGATGGTGTCCCACGGCGCGGAGGTGCGGGCTCGGATCTACTCCGGCTTCTGGAAGGACACCGGCAAGGTCGAGGACGTCCTGGACTGCAACCGCGAACTCCTCGACCGGCTCGCGCCGTCCGTGCTCGGCGACGTCGACGGGGCGAGCGAGGTGACAGGACCGGTCGTGATCGAGGAGGGCGCCCGGGTCATCCGCTCCCGCATCACCGGCCCGGTCATCGTCGGTGCCGGCACCGTGGTGGAGGACAGCCACATCGGCCCGCACACCTCCGTCGGCCGGGACTGTGTGCTGACCGCGGCGGAGGTGGAGTACTCCATCATGCTGGACGGGGCGACGGTACGGCGCGTCGGCGGCGTCCGCGGCTCGGTCATCGGCCGGGACGCGACGGTCTCGTCGGCCGTCCGCACCCGCTGCTCCCGCCTCGTCGTCGGCGACCACTCCAGCGTCGAGGTCGCCGCCTGAGCGCGAGGCGGCGAGCAGGCACCGCAGCGTTCCCGGCGGGCTCCGGTCCACCGCCGGCCGGCCCGGCGCCGGCCGGCGGTCCGTCGTCCTGCCCGCCTTCTGCCGACGGCCGGTCCCGTCGTCCTGGCCACCTTCTGCCGGCGGCCGGTCGCGCCGTCCTGCGCCCCTCGCCCCGCCCGTGCTGTCGCCCCCCCGGGCCCGGCGCCCCACGGCGGCCTCCCACGGCGGCCTCCCGCGGCGGCTTGAGCGGCCCTCCATCCCCGCTCCACCCCACAGCCCGACCGTGACCGCTCCGAGCCGCCGACCGAGGGCGGCGTGAGTCAGGGACGGAGGGACCATGGCCGAGCAGCGTTTCCAGCTCTACGACACCACCCTGCGCGACGGAACGCAGCAGGAGGGCATGGTGCTCACGGTCGAGGACAAACTCGCCGTCGCGCGCCATCTGGACGCCTTCGGCGTCGGGTTCATCGAGGGGGGATGGCCGGGAGCGGTCCCCAAGGACACCGAGTTCTTCCGCCGCGCGGAACAGGAACTGGACCTGCGCACCGCGCAGTTGGCCGCGTTCGGCGCCACCCGCAGGCCCGGCGCGATGGTGTCCAACGACCCGCAGGTGCGTGCGCTGGTCTCCGCCGGCACACCGGTGGTGACCATCGTCGCCAAGAGCCACCCGCGCCATGTCGAACTGGCCCTGCGCACCACCCTCGCCGAGAACCTCGCCATGATCGGCAGCACCGTGCGCTTCCTCGTGCACGCCGGACGGCGGGTCTTCGTCGACGCCGAGCACTACTTCGACGGCTACCGCCTTAACCGCGAATACGCCCTGGAGGTGGTGCGGATCGCCGCCGACGCGGGCGCGGAGGCGGTGGTGCTGTGCGACACCAACGGCGGGGGACTGCCGGACCGGATCGGCGCGGTGGTCGACGACACCCGTACCGCGACCGGCGTCCGCCTCGGCATCCACTGCCACAACGACTCCGGCTGCGCGGTCGCCAACACCCTCGCCGCCGTCGACGCCGGCGCCGACCATGTCCAGGGCACCGCCCACGGGTACGGCGAACGCTGCGGCAACGCCGACCTCTTCACCGTCACGGCCAATCTGCTGCTCCAGCGCGGCCTGGACGTGGTCTCCCTCGAACAGCTGCGGGAGATGAGCCTGTCCGCCCGGTCCGTCGCCGAACTGACCGGCATTCCGGTGCGCGCCGCCGCCCCGTACGTCGGTGCCGGCGCCTTCACCCACAAGGCAGGCCTGCACGCCTCCGCACTGCGCGTCGACCCCGGCCTCTACCAGCACATCGATCCGGCGTTGGTCGGCAACGCGATGCACACCCTCGTCTCCGACATGGGAGGCCGCTCCTCCGTGGAGCTCAAGGCCCGCGAACTGGGCTACGACGTCGAGGCCGGCTCCGAGCCGGTCGCCCGCGCCGCCGCCCGCATCAAGGACCTGGAGAGCCGCGGCTACAGCTTCGAGTCCGCGGACGCCTCGTTCGAACTGCTGCTGCGCGAGGAGCTCCAGGGGGCCGTCGCCGGATCGCTGGAGTGCCCCTTCGACGTCGAGACCTGGCGGGTCGGCGTGGACCGGCAGCCGGGTGGCGGCACCCGCACCCAGGCCTCCGTACGGCTGCGGGTCGACGGGGTGCCGCTGAGCGCCGCCGGCGAGGGCAACGGACCGGTCAACGCCCTGGACCGCGCGCTGCACACCGCACTCGACCCGTTCTTCCCCGAGCTCACCGCGCTGGAGGTCGTCGATTACCAGGTGCGGGTGCTGCCCGGCAGCGCCGGAGCGGGCGGCGGCAGCGGCGCGGCCGCCCGGGTGCTGATCACCTTCAGCGACGGGCAGCGCCGCTGGGGCACCGTCGGCGTGGACGAGAACACCGTCGCCGCGTCCTGGCGGGCCCTGCTCGACGCGGTCCGCTATGCGCTGCTGTCCGGTGCCCGCACCGGCGGGGACCGCTGCCGGGCGCTGCCGACCGCCGCCGTTGCCGACTGAACCCGCCGGCGCGCCGCCGGGCACCCGGCCGCGCCGGCCGCGAACCACACTCCAGGAGTGGCTGTGCGAGTGGACGACATCTTCATCCGGGGGACCGCGACCAGGCTGCCCTCCTCGTTATCGATCGCCGACGCCGTCGCCGACGGCAGCTGCCCGCCCCAGGTGGCGCGGGCGACCGGCATGCTGTCGGTGGCCCACTCGCCGGACGAGTCGGCCGCCGAGATGGGCGCGGCGGCCGCCCGCGCGGCGCTCGCCAGGGCCGCGTCCGCCCCGGGCGACATCGCGCTGATCCTGCACGCCGACACCTACCACCAGGGCCAGGACCTGTGGCCGGTCGCCTCCTACATCCAGCGGGAGGCGGTCGGCAACACCTGCCCGGCCATCGAGATCCGCCAGATGTCCAACGGCGGGATGGCCGCCCTCGACCTCGCCACCGCCTACCTCACCGCCGCCTCCGGCCGCCGGGACGCCCTGCTCAGCGCCGCCGACCGGTTCTGCGCCCCCGGCATCGACCGCTGGCGCACCGACCCGGGAACCCCCTACGCCGACGGCGCCAGCGCCCTGGTGCTCTCCCGGCAGGGCGGCTTCGCCCGGCTGCGGTCGCTGGCGCTGCTCGCCGACCCCGAACTGGAGCCGATGCACCGCGGCGACGAACCCTTCGGCCCGGCCCCCTTCAGCCACCGCACCCCGGTCGATTTCGAGGAGGCCAAGCGCGCCTTCGTCGGCCGGGTCGGCATGTCCTTCGCCATCAGCCGCGCCAACACCGGCCAGCGCACCGTCGTCAAACAGGCCCTGGCGGACGCGGACCTGGAGCTGGCCGAGGCGGAGTGGGTGGTGCTGCCGCACTTCGGCCGCCGCCGGCTGGAGGCCATCTACTACCGGCCGTACGGCATCGACCCCGCCCGCACCACCTGGGAGTGGAGCCGCACCGTCGGCCATCTCGGTGCCGGTGACCAGTTCGCCGGCCTGGACCACCTCGTGACGTCGGGGCGGGCCGTGCCGGGCGACCGGGTCGTGCTCATCGGCGTCGGCGCGGGCTACAGCTGGGGCGCCGCTGTGGTGGAGATCTGCGACCGCCCCGCCTGGGCGCGGGGCTGAGGCCCGCCCGCCGCCGGTCCGGCCCCCGTCCGACCCGTACTCCAGCTCCGCTCAAGCACTCCCTGCCAGTCTGATGCCGCCGCCTGCGCGGCGCGTAACGAAGGGAAGGTCCGCCGTGGCGCCGACCGTTACCACCACCGGCACAACCCATGTCACCGAGCACACCGTCCCGGTCGCCGCCCCGCCCGGCACCGTCTACGCCCTGGTCGCCGATGTCACCGCCTGGCCGCAGGTCTTCGGGCCGACCGTGCATGTCGAGGTGCTGGAGGAGGCCCGGGGCGAACAGCTGCTGCACATCTGGGCGTTCGCCAACGGCGAGGTGCGCAACTGGACGTCGCGCCGCACCCTCGATCCCGCCACGTTCACCATCACTTTCCGCCAGGTCGTCTCCGCCGCGCCGGTGGCGTCGATGGGCGGCACCTGGCGGATACAGCCCGATGACGACGGCGGCTGCCGGGTGGTGCTGCTGCATGACTACCGGGCCGTCGGCGACGATCCGGCCGCCGTCGCCCTCATCGAGCAGGCGGTCGACCGCAACAGCCGCGCCGAACTGGAGGCGCTGAAGAACGCCGCCGAACTCGCCGGCCGGCGCCACGAGACCACCTTCACCTTCAGCGACTCGGTGGAGATCGACGGTGCCGCCGCCGATGTCTACGCCTTCCTCGACCGCGCCGACCGGTGGCCCGAGCGGCTGCCGCACGTGGCACGGCTGGAGCTGACCGAGGACGAACCGGGCCTCCAGCACCTGGACATGGACACCCGCAGTCCGGACGGCTCCACCCACAACACCACCTCCGTGCGGGTCTGCTTCGCCGACCGCGCGGAGATCGTCTACAAGCAGCTACGGGTGCCCGTCGCGATGGCCGGTCACACCGGCCGCTGGGAAATCGCGCCACGCGCGCCGCACGGCACGGGTGTCGTCGCCACCTCCTGGCACACTGTCACCCTCGATCCCGAGGGGGTGCGCCAGACGCTCGGGGCCGAGGCGACGCTCGAAGAGGCCCGCACCCTGGTGCGCAGGGCACTGGGGACCAACAGCTCGACCACGTTGCGCCACGCCAAGCAGTTCGCGGAGGAAGCACATGCCCGGACGTGACCTCAACGGGCCCGTCACCGTCATCAACCGGTTCCGCGTCAAGGGCGACACCGGTAAGTTCGAGCGGGAGTTCCACGAGCACTCCCAATTCCTGCGCAGACAACAGGGATTCGACTTCCTGGTGACCGTGCGGCTCATCGAACAGCCCCATGTGTACGTCCACTTGGGACACTGGCGCAGCCTGCGCAACTTCCTGGACGTCGTCCACGACGACACCTTCCTGGACCGGGTGCGCCGTCTCGGCGCGCTCGTGGAGACCGAGGCCGACCAGGCCGTCAGCGTGGGCCGGCTGCTGCACGACGACGCCGCCGTCGGTGACGCCGATGTCGTGCTCACCCATGCCCGGGTCCGCGGCTCGGGCGCGGAGTTCGAGCACCGCTTCGGCGCACTGACGGACCGCTGGTCCCGGCTCGGCGGCTTCGGCGGCAGCGACCTGCTGCGCTCCACCCTCAGCCCCATGACCTACCTCGGGCTGTCGTGGTGGCGCAACGGCGACGCCTGCGTGTCCGCGCTGCACGACCCGCAGGCCGAGGAGCGGCTGCGGGAGGTCTCCGAGATCGCCGACGTCACCACCGAACGGACCGTGCACATGGCCTACCAGCGCGTCATCCGCTGACGCCGGCGCACACCCGCACCACCGGAGCCGAGGACCCACCGGTCCTCGGCTCCGGCCGTTTCCGCCCGCGCCCGGACCGTATAGCGATCTTTGCGGCCGGACACGAGTTCCCTTCGAGTGCCCCGGCGCATCCTGCGGGCATGGCCAACGACATACGGTTCACCGTGGTCCGGGGGAGACCGGACGAGGCCGAACTGGCCGCCGTCACGGCCGTGTTGCTCGCCGTGCTGCGGGCCGGTGAAGAGGCCGGCCCCGGAGCCGGCGAGCCGCTGCCGCCCCGCGCCGGATGGGGCCGCGCACACGGCCCGCGCCGCTCACCCGTCGGCTGGTCCACGCCATGACCGCGCGGCCGCCGCGCGCCCCGCACCACCGGCAGCCGCACACCGCCGGACGGGCCGCGCCCGGCGACCGCAACGCACCGCCGCAGGGGCCGACCGGGCCCGTACACCACGACATGTGAGGGGGAGGCGTTGAACGGCAACCACAACTTCACCCAACTCGTCCGCTCCAGGGCCGCCCAGACGCCCGACCGGGAAGCGCTGATCGTGCTGCCCGAATACGAGGGGCGGGCACAGCCCGAAGTGGTGACCTACCGGGCGCTGGACGAGGGCGCCCGGCGGCTGGCCGGCTGGCTCCAGGACCGGGGGGCCGCCGGCGAGCGCGTGCTGATCGTGCACAGTGACCGCAGGCTGTTCGCCATCAGCTTCCTGGCCTGCCTCTACGCCGGCGCCCTCGCCGTCCCGGTGCCGCCGCCCGACGGCCGCGGCAACCTGGAAGCCCGCCTCGCCGGCATCGTCAAGGACGCCGCGCCCCTCCTCGCACTGGCCGACGGGGCCGGTGCACCGGACGTCTCACGGCTGCTCGCCCGGCACGGCCACGGCCATATCCCCTGCCTCGCCGCCGAGGTCGTCCCCGCCTCCCGGGCCTGGCAGGAACCGGACCTGCCCGGTGACACGGTCGCCTTCCTCCAGTACACCTCCGGCTCCACCCGCGAACCCCGCGGAGTGGTGGTCACCCACGACAACCTCCTCGCCAACCAGCGGGCGATCAGCCGGGTGCTGCGCACCCTGCCCGGCGCCCGCCTCGGCGGCTGGCTGCCCTTCCACCACGACATGGGCCTGATCGGCCAGTTGCTGCACCCGCTGTGGCTCGGCGGCAGCAGCGTGCTGCTCTCACCCGAGGCGTTCGTGCGGCGCCCGGTGCGCTGGCTGGAGGCGATCGGGCAGCACCACGTCACCGTCAGCGGCGCCCCGGACTTCGCCTACGACCTGTGCGTACGGCGCGTCACCGACGAGCAGCTCGCCACCCTCGACCTGTCCGGATGGGAGACCGCCGTCAGCGGCGGCGAGCCGGTCCGCCCGGCCACGCTGCGCGCCTTCGCCGAACGGTTCGCCCCGGCCGGCCTGCGCCCCGAGGTCCTCACCCCCTGCTACGGCCTCGCCGAGGCGACCCTGCTGGCGTCCGGCGCACCGGCCGGGACCGAGCGCCGCGAGCTGACCGCCGACGCCGCCGCCCTGGAGACCCATGAGCTGCGGGCCCCCGCCGAGGGTGCACCGCGGCGTCTGCTCACCGACTGCGGGGAGCCCGCCGACGGCGAACTGCTGATCGTCGACCCGGCCACCCGCAAGCCGCTCCCCGACGGACGGATCGGCGAGATCTGGCTGAGCGGCGACAGCGTCGCCCGCGGCTACTGGCGCCGCCCCGCCGAGACCGCCGCGGCCTTCAACGGCACCACCGCGGCCGGCCGCGGCGGCTATCTGCGCACCGGCGACCTCGGCACCCGCGAGGACGGCCGGCTCTATGTGACCGGCCGCCTCAAGGACATGATCGTGGTGGCCGGCCGCAACCTCTATCCGCAGGACCTGGAGACCACCGTCCAGCGCCTCAGCGCCCTCTTCGGCGCCTGCACCGCCTTCGTGGTCCCCGGCGAGCCCGAACGCGTCGTCGTCGTGCAGGAGTTGCGGGCCGGCAGCCGCTACGACATCGACCTCGCCGCCCTCACCTCCTCGATCGGTGCGGCCCTCGCCGAGGAGTACGACGTACGGGCCGGCGCGGTGCTGCTGGTACGGCCCGGCACGGTCCGCCGCACCACCAGCGGCAAGGTCGAACGCGCCGCGATGCGACGGCAGTTCCTCCAGGGCGAGCTACGGCCGCTGCACCAGCAGATCGAGCCCGAGGTCCAGCAGCTGCTGCCGGTCGGGAGCATGCGATGAGCGGCCCGGCGCAGGACCGCATCGACCGCCTGGAGTCCGCGTTCGGCCCGCTCGACGACCCCCACAACCCCTGCGGCCAGGACGCCCTGCTCGCCGCCGACGCCGCCGGCGAGACACTGGCCGCCGCCGAAGCGGTGCTGGACTCCTACGCCTTCGACGCCGAGTTCGTGCCCGAGCGCCACGGCGGCCGGCTGGCGCGGATGGACGTGCTGGGCCGGGTGCTGCGCCCGGTCTTCCGCCGCGACGCCTCCCTGGGCTTCGGCTACGGACTGAACTGCTTCTTCGCGGCCGTCCCGGTGTGGACCGGAGGCCAGGACGACCAGTGCGCGCTGGCCGCCCGGCTGCTGCTCGACGGCCGGCGGATCGCGGTCGCCCGGCACGAGGTCGCCCACGGCAACGCCTTCGTCCGCGAGGAGTTCGCGGCCGCGCCCGTCGACGAAGGGTTCCTGCTCAACGGCAGCAAATCCGTCATCGCCAACGCCGCGCGCTCCGCGGGCCTGGTGGTGTTCGCGCGCACCGGCGAGACCAGGGGCCGCACCCACTCCGTGCTGCTGCTCGACCGCGAACGGCTCCCCGCAGGACGGGTACGCAACCTGGACCGCCGCGCCACCAACGGCATGCGCAGCACCGACTTCAGCGGCCTGAGCATCACCGACTGCGTCGTCCCGCGCGACTCCCTGGTCGGCTCCCTCGGCGACGGCTATGAGCTGAGCCTGCGCTCCTCCCTCGTCATCCGCGGGCTGATCCCGTCGATCGTGCTGTCCGGCGCGGACACCGCGCTGCGCACCGTCGCCCGGTTCGCCACCCGGCGCCGCGCCGACGGCCGCTCCTCGCTCGACGTACGACATGTGCGGGACGTGCTGACCGGCGCGTTCCTCGACCTCCTGCTCAGCGACTGCCTGGCCGCCGTCGCCACCCGCGCCCTGCATCTGCTGCCCCGTCAGATGAGCGCCTACGCCGCCGCTGCCGCCTACCAGGCCCCCAAGCTGCTCGCCGAGTCCATGGACGAGATGTCGGCGGTGCTGGGCAAGGCGACCTTCGCCGAGGCCGGCGCGTACGCCATGTTCCAGAAGCAGCTGCGGGATCTTCCGGTCACCTCGCTCGGCCACGCCGGCAGCGCAGGACGCCAGGTCAGCCTGCTGCCACAGCTGCCGTACTTCGCCCGCAACGCCTGGTTCGCCGACCCCGAGGCACCGGCCGCGCTGTTCCGCATCCACGACGGGCTGCCGCCGCTGGACCTGTCGGAGCCCGCGCTGCTCGGCGACGGCGATCCGCTCGCCGCGACCCTGGTCGCCTGCACCGACGAATTGGAGGGCGACACGGCCGCGTCCCCCGGCGGCACCCTGCGGTTCCTCGCCCGTGCCTTCACCACCGAACTCGCCGATCTGCGCGAGGCGTTCACGGACATCGCCCCCGACGACCGCAAGGCGCTGGCCAGCCCGCACGCCTTCGGGCTGGCCGACCGCTACTCCCTCGTACTGACCGCGGCCGCCTGCCTGGGGGTGTGGCGGGAGCAGCGCGCCGGCTCCGACGCCTTCCTCGCCGACCCGTCCTGGGCGACCGCCGCGCTCTACCGCCTGGGCCGCCGCCTGGGCCTGCCGCTGCCCGACCGCCCGGCCGCGGAGGAGGACCGGGTGCTGGCCGAGGTGCTGGCCAGACTCCACGGCCGCCGCAGCTACGACCTGTACGGATCCGCGCTGGCCTGACCACCCGCGCGCCCCGTCGCCGTACCGACGTACCCGACCTGCCCCTGAGGAGCCCGCCATGCACAGCACGCCGCCGTCCACCCCGCCGAACGAACCGGACTACGAGGGCTGGCTCACCGCACGCCTGCGGCACTATCTGGGCAGGCCGGTCGCGGCCGATGTCGCCTTCGCGGAGTACGGACTGGACTCGGTGGCCGCGCTGAGCCTCTACGGCGACATCGAGGAGGAGTTCGGCCCGCTGATCGACCCGACCGACATCTGGGACTACCCCACCGTGCGGGAGCTCACCCGCTACCTCCAGCTCCGCGACATCCGGCCCTGCGGCGGCCGGCGGATCCGCGCCGCCTTCGTCTTCACCGGTCAGGGCTGCCAGCACCCGGGAATGACCGCCGGCCTCTACCTGCACTCCACCGGCTACCGCGGCTACCTCGACGAGGCCGCCGACGTCCTGCGGCCCTACACCGGCCTGTCCGTCGTCGACCTGATCCTCAGCGGCGACCGCCGGATCCACCGCACCGCCTTCACCCAGCCCGCGCTGTTCGCCGTGCAGTACGCCCTCGCCCGCACCCTGGAGGAGGCCGGGGTGCGGCCGGTCGCGGTGCTCGGCCACGGCATCGGCGAGTACGCCGCGGCCACCGCCGCCGGGGCGCTGCCGCTCGCCGACGCCGCCAAACTCGTCGCGCTGCGCGGGGCGTTCATGCAGTACCTCCCGGCGTCGAACGGCGGCATGATGGCCACCTGCGCCGCGCCCTACGAGGCCACCGAGGCGATCGCCGGAGAGCCCGGCGTCGTCATCGGCGCGATCAACGCCGCCCGGGCGACCGTGCTCTCCGGGGAACTGGCCGGCCTCGAACGGGTCCGGGCCCGGCTGGAGGAGCGGGGTATCCGCTGCACCCTGCTGGAGGTGTCGCACTCCTTCCAGTCGCCGCTGATGGAACCGATGCTGCCGCGCTTCGAGGCGGTGGCCCGCCGGCTGCCCGGCGGCGCCCCGCGGCTGCCCTACTACTCCACGGTGCACGGCAGGCTCACCACCCAGCCGCTCTACGCGCCGTACTGGAGCCGGCAGATCACCGCCCCGGTACGGTTCGCCGACGCGGCACGGCAACTGCTCGACCAGGAAACCCCCAGCCATGTCGTGGAGATCGGCCCGAAGGTCGTGCTCACCCCGTTCGTACGGCGGATGGGCGGCTCGGCCGGACCCGTCTGCCTCGGGGTGTGCCGCGGCCCGGAGAGCAACGCCGTCGATCTGGCCGGCGTGCTCTCCGCGCTGGACGCCGGCCCGCTGTCCGACCCGCTGGTACGGGCCTGACATGGCACCGGCGTCCCCCGCTGCCGGGCCCCCGCTCCGCCGCCCCCGCGCCGTCGCCGGCCCGCAGGGACCGTGGCACACCGTCCATGACGACCTGGCCGCCACCGGCGTGGTCCTCGTCTACGGGCGGCTGGCGCAGTGGCTGCCGCACATCCAGGACGTGGCCCTGGTGCGCCCCGTGCTCGGCCGCGACTGGCACCGCTACCAGACGCTGACCCACCCGCGCGCCAAGGAACGGTTCCTGGCCTCGCGGCTGCTGCTGCGCTACGCCGCGGCGCTGGCCATCGAGACCGCGCCGGACCTGGTGGACCTGGCCTACCAGCCCGGCGGCCGGCCGTTCGTGCGCGGCTGCGACCAGATCGACATCAGCCTCAGCCACACCGAGGAGGTGATGGTGGTGGGCATCACCAGCCGCGGGCGGGTGGGCGTCGACGTGGAACTGGCGGCGCGCCGGATGGCCGGCACCGGCTCGGAGGCGCAGGGCTGCACCCCCTTCGAGCGGCAGCGGCTGGACGCCGCGGACGACCGGTTCCGCAACGACACGCTGGTGCGGCTGTGGACGCTGAAGGAGGCGTACAGCAAGGCGCTGGGGCAGGGCCTGCGCTTCCGCTTCACCGAGTTCGGCTTCGCGCTGGACGGCACCTGGGCCCGGCTGGTCGGGCCGGACGGCCGGGACGCGGGCGCCGACGACTGGGCCTTCGCCACCTTCGCCGTCGACGGCAAATACGTCGTCAGCGCCGCCGTGCAGGACGCGGGGTTCGGCGGCGGCACCGACCTGTCCGTCCAGACGGCGCTGGACGCCGGACTGCTGGACGCGCTGCTGGACACGGCCGGCTGACCCCGTGCCGGACGTGCGGCCGCCGCCGGCCGGCCGTCCCTTACGGGATCCAGCCGGCCTCCTCGGCGATCCGGACCGCGTCGATCCGGTTGCGGGCGTTGAGCTTGGTGACGATCGCGGTGAGGTAGTTGCGGACGGTGCCCTGCGAGAGGAACAGACAGCCCGCGATCTCCGCGGCGTCCGCGCCCCGGGCGGCCAGCCGCAGCACCTCCAGCTCGCGGGGCGAGAGCGGATTCTCGGGGGAGTCCCAGGCGGCCAGGGCCAGTTGCGGGTCGATGACGCGCCGCCCCGCCGCCACGCTCCGCACCGCCTGGGCGAGCTGGTCGGGCGGCGCGTCCTTGAGCAGGAAGCCCGTCACCTGGGAGGCCAGCGCGCGGCGCAGGGTCCCCGGCCGCCCGAGGCTGGTGAGGATCAGGGTGCGGCAGTCCGGGAGGCGCTGGTGCAGCTCCGCGGCGGCGGTCAGCCCGTCGATGCCCGGCAGGTCGATGTCGACGACGGCGACATCGGGCCGGCTGGCGAGGGCGGCTTCCACGATCTTGTCGCCGCGGTCCACGGAAGCGATCACCCGCAGATCCGGTTCCAGTTCCAGAAGGGCGATGAGCGCACCGCGGATCATGTGCACATCCTCGGCGAGCAGGATCTTGACGGCGAGCATGGCAGGTCTCCCCCGGCCGGCAGGTGCCCGGCGCGGAGCCGGGCAGGCATCGATCAGGCCGCGGGTCTCGCGGCCATCCGGTCTTGCGTGGTGCGCGCGGCGATCGGCCGCGTCGGCGCCTCGGCCACCATCCGGAAGCACCCGTCGCGCGTCCGTTCCGCCTCCAGCCGGCCGCCGACCGCACCGAGCCGGGCCTTGAGATTGCCGATCCCGCTGCCGCTGTGGGGGGAGAGCGCGGGCAGATCGTCGGGCACCCCGTCGTTGGTCAGGGTCAGCGTCACTCTCTCGTCCTCCGTGACGGCGCTGATGCGGCAGGTCTCGACCTTGCTGTGGCGGAGGATGTTGGTGACACCCTCGCGCAGTGCGGTGGCGAGCACGGTGTCTATGACCGGATGCAGATGTCCGCAGGCGATCTCGACATCCGCCTGTACGTCCGCCGAGGCCAGGATCGCCGCGGCGGAATCCGCCTCGGCGGCGAGCGACATGTCACGGTACCCACTGGCCACCGTGCGCACATCCGACAGTGCCTGACGCGAAATGTCCAGCAGGGAGGCGACCTCGTCGCGCGCCTGCTCCGGCCGGCCGGGCACCAGCCGGTAGATCAGCTCGCTCTTGAGCGTGATCGCGGAGAGGCTGTAGCCCAGCAGGTCGTGCAGGTCCCGTGAGAAGCGCAGCCGTTCCTGCGAGACGGCCAGCCGGGCGAGTTCGGCGCGGGAGCGGTGCACCTCCTGGACGAGATCGGTGAGCCGGGACAGTCCGTAGATCACCAGGCCCGTGAAGAGCGTCGACAGCACCAGATACGACGTCTCCAGCCAACTGAGCGACACCACCAGCTGGAAGGAGGCGGGCACGGCGACGGTCGCCGCGAACGGGATCCACGCCCGCGGAAAGGGCACCAGCAGGAGAATCGATCCCGCAAGCGGGCCGGTCATGCTGACCCAGGTGCGGTGGAAGATCAGGACGGGTGCGTAGGTGAACACCGCCTGGGTCAGCAGCATCAGCACCCGCGTCCGCGTCGTCCAGCGCTGCGCCCGTGACGAGGAGTGCAGGAATTGCAGGAAGAACACGGCCAGCACGATGGCCACCGAAGCGGCCAGCGTCGGCATATTGGCGCTGTACTCAAGGGAGTTGAGCGACACCACGATCGACAGGCATAAGAGCACCACGATGGTGATGGTCCGGGCGAGCCGCGGCGCGGGCAGATCACGGTCGGGCAGCCGGGCGGGCCACCGCGAACGCTGATGTGACGGCTCCGCGTCGGCATCGGACGGAACGCCGGTGACACCCATATATGCCCCCCCGTGCCTTGGCTGCGCGGCTCTCGGACGTGACAGCATAGTATGGCCAAACCCAGGCCTGGACCGCCCCGTGAAGCGGGTTTTAGGAGCTGGGCGGGGCCTCTGGCATATGGCTCGGGGGAGGGCGGACGTCCCGCTCTAGACGAAGAGCGGGACGGGGTTCAGATCCTCGTAGCGGGTCGGCCGTGCCAGCCGCCCCTCGGCCACCGGGACGTCGAAGAGCCTGCCGGGTGCGAACCGCGCCCAGAAGTGCCGCAGCCCCGGCACCAGCACCGCCACCACCGGAATACCCACGTCCGGCCTCGTCTGGTCCAAGACCAGCAATTCCAGCCCCCGTTCGGCCACCAGCCGCTCCGCCGCCTCGATGTCGTCGCGCAGATCGGCCCGCGGCCGGTAGCCGTAACTCCCCGGTGTGCGCGCGGTCTGACCGCCGTCGGGCAGCAGATACGGCTGTCCGCCCACCGTCGCCCCGGTCCACCACGCGAGCAGGTCGCGGTCCCGGGTGAGGTACCCCGTGCCGTCCTCGCGGGCGCCCAGCACCGGTGGCAGCAGCTGGTTCATCTCGGTCAGGGCGCGGCGCAGCGCCAGCCGCGGGTCGAAGTGCGCGCCGAAGCCGAAGGTGATGTCCTGCGCGGCCTTGTCCCGCCGCCGGGAGACGGCCGCCACCACCGGAATGCCGAAGTCCGAGGTGAGATCCAGCGCCCACACCTCGCGGTGCAGATCCCGTTCGTAGGCCGTGCGCAGCCCGGCGATCCACGGTTCGTCGAAGGCATCGAGATCCAGCGCGGCATGCCGGGTCCGGTTGTACCACCACTGGGCGACCGCGTCCCGCTCCACCAGTTCCAGGAAGCCCTGCACGATGGCGTCCTCCAGGCTGCTGCCGGCCGCGTTGCCGTTGGAGTCGGCCGGCACCGTGGGCGGAGTGCCGTCCGGAGCGGGGCCGAAGTACAACAGCGAGGTGGGCAGCAGCCGTTGACGGCGCTGCGTCAGCGACCACACCGGGGTCCAGTCGGTGGGCGCGGCGGCGTCGAAGGGTGCGGCGACCCGCTGGAGCGGGGAGGCGGTCGCGTTCCACCTGTCGCGGTCACGGAACTGCCGCGCCGCCCACAGCTGGCAGCTGTTGGGGTGCAGCGCGTCGCCGCCCAGCGCCCGCAGCGAGTCACGGATCACCGGCTCATCGCCCTGCCGCGTCCCCGAGTAGCGCTCCACGGCCTCACACAGCGCACTGACCTGCGCCTCGACCGCGGTGACGCCCTTGCCGCCGCTGAGGCTGCGCAGCCCGCCGCGCAGCCAGCCCAGCCCGCCGCCGAGCGCCACGTTGTGCCCCGAGGTGTAACAGTGCAGCGCGGCGGGGGCGTTGTCCGCCCGCCGGATCTCGCTGACGACGCCGGTCACCGGCCCCACCAGATGGCCGTGGCGCGCCAGCATCTGCTCGGGGGGCAGCGCCCGGTGATTGCCGCCGCCGTGCGCGGCCTTGGTGCGCGAGACCGGCTCCACCGGCCGGTTCACCGTCCGCGCCACCAGTCCCGGGTCCCCGCAACCGGGGCACTGGGGTCTTCGGTGCACGGTGTGGTGCCGGGTGTGCAGCGTCAGGGTGTCCAGCGCACAGATCGCGTCATGGCTCTCCCGTCGCACCCCGCCCAGCCAGGTCGCCGCCATCAGCACGGCGAGCTGAAGGCCCATGGCGCGGCCGGCGGCCAGTGAGGCCTCGGGCGCCGCCACCGGGCGGTCCGCCCCCAGGGCGCGCTGCACGGCCAGTTCGCCCCGCCGGTGACCGCGCAGCCGGTCCGCCAGACAGCGCCAGCAGGCGCCCGCGTCCGGCCGGAACACCGGCCCGGCCCACGGCTCGGCGCCGCCGGGTCGCACCGGCAGCCAGGGCCGGCCCTGCGAGCGGTGCCAGGTGTCGACCTCCGCCAGGTCCGGGGCGAGGTAGTCGTCGCAGAGCACCAGGGAGAGGTCCGCCGTGCCCGGGGACGAGCCGCCGCCGGGGCCGGGCCCGACCACCGTGAGCCCGGAGTCGGTGCATGCGGCGCGCAGCCCGTCGGCCGCACACCGTCCCACGGCCAGGATCTCGACCGTGGGACGAAGGCGCGGCGGGGCGGACCGCAGGCCGGAGACCTCCGCCAGATCCCAGAAGGCCGCTGCCGCACCGTCGGACGGCACACCGGGATCGGGGCGGTAGCCGATGAGACCGGCCGTCGCCAGCTCGGCCACCACCGCACCGGCCTGCATCGCGGGCAGTTCCCTGGCCGCCTCCGTCAGCAGGTTCGACAGTGTCCGCGTCCCGTCGAGCAGCGGCGCGACGACCTCGGCGGGCCGGCCGAACAGCGCGGTGACCCCCCGCCCGGACAGCAGATAGGTGGCCTCGTCGGGCACCACCTCGGCACGCAGATGGCGGCGGAAGCCGACGAAGGGCTCCGTGGTCTCCACGGCGTCAGACGGCGTACGGGATACCGGTCAGAAGCGTGGTGGCCGTGGCGTCAGGCCGTCCGAGATCCTCGATGACGAGCGACGGCGCGGTGTAGACAGGCTCCGCGCCCAGCAGCCCGAACTCGGCGAACACGGACGCCGGGTCGCTGGTGTAACGGCGCTTCAGGTCGGGCTCCAGGCCCGCACGGGCGACGAGTTCGGCGAAACGGCAGAGGTCGGCGGCGGTGTCGGTCGTGGTCTGGGCAGACATGGTCCGGTGCGTCGCGGGCATGTGACTGTTCCCTCCGTTGTCGGACGGTCCGTCGGGGTGGCCTGAACTACTCGGCACAACGCCCCGGCGTCCGGTGAGGCAGTATTCTGCGGGCGCCGGAGGCACAGGCCCCAGTGCCTGGTTCACCACATCGGCATGACATTTTCATGATTGTGTTCATGAGTGGCTCACTGGGCTCGTGCGCTCCCCGGTGCGAACCTCGCTTGAAGCTCGAGATGACCCGCGGCCCCGTGGCCGGCGGTTGTGACTCACGAGGGGAGAGCACGCATGGAAATCAAGGTTCTGGGCCCGCTGACCGCCCACGAGCACGGTGTCTCGCTGGTGCCGAGCGCCGCCAAACCGCGCCAGATACTCGCGCTGCTCGCGCTACAGGGCGACCATGTGGTGACCGTGCCCACGCTGATGGAGGAGATCTGGGGGCAGAACGTGCCGCGCAGCGCGGCCACCACCCTCCAGACCTACATCCTCCAGCTGCGCCGCAAGATCGCGGTGGCCCTGGACGGCGACCCCGTGCGCAACGCCAAGGAAGTCCTGGTCACCCAGCACGGCGGCTATCTCCTCCAGGTCCAGCCCGGCCAGGTCGACGTCCAGGAGTTCGAGCAGCTCGCCCTGTCGGGACGCGGCGCCTACGACGCCCATGACTATGCCGCCGCCTCCGCCCTGCTGGGCAAGGCACTGGCGGTCTGGCAGGGACCCGCTCTGGTCGATGTGCCCGTGGGCGGGGTGCTGGAACTGGAGGTGCTCCGGCTGGAGGAGGACCGGATGGCCTGTCTGGAGCGCCGGATCGACGCCGACCTCAAACTCGGCCGGCACACCGAGGTGGTGCCCGAACTCTGCTTCCTCGCCGCCCGGCACCCCATGCACGAGAACTTCTGCGCCCAGCTGATGACCGCACTGCACTGCTCCGGCAGCTCCTGGCGTGCGCTGGAGGCGTACCAGCGGCTGCGCGACGCGCTCGTCGGGGAGCTCGGCATCGAGCCGTCGGCCCGGCTCCAGCAGCTCCAGCACGCCGTACTGTCCGGTGACGTGGACCTCGGGCAGTCGCTGACCGCCACCGGCTGACGGCGGTCGCGCGCCGCCGCGGCCGGGCCGGGCCATGCCCGGCCGGCAGCCGCCGCCGCGCGCTCTCCAGCGGGGTTCGAGCCGCCGTTCCTACGTTCGGCCGATGACGATCCTTCAGGAAACCGCGACCCCGCCGCTCGCCCCGCCGCGCCCCGACCTCGGCCGGGCCACCGACGAACTGCACCGCCTCAAGGAGGAGGTCAGCCGCGGCCCCGACGCGGCCGCCACCCGCCGGCAGCACGACAAGGGCAAGCTGACCGCCCACGAGCGGCTGGAACTCCTCTTCGACGAGGGCACTTTCACCGAGATCGAACCGCTGCGCCGGCACCGTGCCACCGGCTTCGGGCTGGAGTCCCGCAAGCCCCACGGCGACGGCGTGATCATCGGCTGGGGCCTGGTGCACGGCCGCACCGTCTTCGCCTACGCCCATGACTTCCGGGTGTTCGCCGGGGCGCTGGGGGAGGCGCACGCGACGAAGGTGCACAAGGTCATGGACCTCGCGGAGGCGTCCGGCGCCCCGCTGGTCTCGCTCAACGACGGCGCGGGCGCCCGCATCCAGGAAGGCGTCACCGCACTCGCCGGCTACGGCGGGATCTTCCGCCGCAACGTCCGCGCGTCCGGGGTGATCCCGCAGATCTCCGTGATGCTCGGCCCGTGTGCCGGCGGCGCGGCCTACTCCCCGGCGCTGACCGACTTCGTGTTCATGGTGCGCGAGACCGCCCAGATGTTCATCACGGGACCGGACGTCGTCCAGGCCGTGACCGGGGAGAAGATCACCCACAACGGTCTGGGCGGCGCGGATGTGCACGCCGGGACCTCCGGCGTCGCCCACTTCGTCTTCGACGACGAGGCCGCCTGCCTGGAAGAGGTCCGCTGGCTGCTGTCGCTGCTGCCCCGCAACAACCGTGAACTCGCCGCGCCCGTACGGGGCGAGGACCCCGCGGACCGGCGCACCGACGCGCTCACCACCCTGGTCCCCGCCGACCCCGGGCGCGCCTACGACATGCGCGCGGTGATCGAGGAGATCGTCGACGACGGCGAGTACCTGGAGGTGCACGAGGGCTGGGCCCGCAACGTGGTGTGCGCCCTGGCCCGGCTCGACGGGCAGACCGTCGGCGTGATCGCCAACCAGCCGAACACGCTGGCCGGCGTGCTGGACATCCACGCCTCGGAGAAGGCCGCCCGCTTCGTCACCACCTGCGACGCCTTCAACATCCCGCTGGTGACGCTGGTGGACGTGCCCGGCTTCCTGCCGGGCGTCGACCAGGAACACGGCGGCATCATCCGGCACGGCGCCAAGCTCCTGCACGCCTACTGCAACGCCACCGTGCCCCGTATCTCCATCGTGCTGCGCAAGGCCTACGGCGGCGCGTACATCGTCATGGACTCCCGGTCCATCGGCGCCGACCTGTCCTTCGCCTGGCCCACCAACGAGATCGCGGTGATGGGCGCCGAGGGCGCGGCCAATGTCGTCTTCCGCCGCGAGATCGCCGCGTCCCCCGACCCGGACGCGACCCGCGAGCGACTCGTCAAGGAGTACAAGTCCGAGCTGATGCACCCCTATTACGCGGCCGAACGCGGCCTCGTCGACGACGTCATCGACCCCGGCGACACCCGGCGGGTGCTGGTGCGGTCCCTGGCCATGCTCCGCGAGAAGAAGGCCGACCTGCCCGACCGCAAGCACGGCATCGTCCCGACATAGCGCCACGGGCAGCCCGCTGACCAGCACACACGGCATCCCCGTCGGCAGATCCACGCACATACGAGCGGGTATCGAGGCGAGGGCCGAACCATGGCGGAGCCGGCAGCGGGGGAAGCGCCACCAACGGCCACCGAAGCTGTCCGCCGCGGCGGCGGGGCGCCGGGGGGCCACCCCCCGGCCCGGCCCCGGCCGCCGGGCTCATCGAGGAGCGGACCGACCGAAGGGAACACCGTGGCCCGCAACGTTCTGTCAGGCCCGTACCCGCAGGGGTACCCGGCCCCGTCGAAGGCGAGGTAGCGGCGATGCGCAGAGTCGCCATCACAGGACTCGGGGCCGTGGCGCCCGGGGGAGTGGGCATCAAGAACTACTGGGACCTGCTGACCGCCGGCCGGTCGGCGACCCGCACGATCTCCTTCTACGACGCCTCCCCGTTCCGCTCGCGGGTCGCCGCCGAATGCGACTTCGACCCGGTGGCGGCCGGACTGACGCCCCAGGAGATCCGCCGGCTGGACCGCGCCGCGCAGTTCGCAGTCGTCTCCACCCGCGAGGCGCTCGCCGACAGCGGCCTGGACACCGCCGGCCTCGACCCGGGCCGGATCGGCACTTCCCTGGGCAGCGCGGTCGGCTGTACCACCAGCCTGGAGCGCGAGTACGTCGTCGTCAGCAACGGCGGACGCAGCTGGCAGGTCGACCACACCTACGCGGTCCCCGAGCTCTACCGGCACTTCGTGCCCAGCTCGATGGCCGCCGAGGTCGGCATGGCGGCCGGCGCCGAGGGCCCCGCGGCCGTCATCTCCACCGGGTGCACCTCCGGACTCGACTCCCTCGGGCATGCCGTCGAGCTGATCCGCGAGGGCACCTGTGACGTGATGATCGCCGGCGCCACCGAGGCCCCCATCTCCCCGATCACCTCGGCCTGTTTTGACGCCATCCACGCCACCACCCCGCGCAACGACACCCCCGAAAGCGCCTGCCGCCCCTTCGACCGCACCCGCAGCGGACTGGTCCTCGGCGAGGGCGCGGCCGTCCTCGTGCTGGAGGAGCTGACGAGCGCGCAGGCACGCGGTGCGCACATCTACGCGGAGATCGCCGGGTTCGCCGCGCGCTGCAACGCGTACCACATGACCGGCCTCAAGCCGGACGGCCGGGAGATGGCGCAGGCCATCGACGCCGCACTGGACGAGGCGCGGATCGACCCCACCGCCATCGACTACATCAACGCCCACGGCTCCGGCACCAAGATGAACGACCGGCACGAGACCGGCGCCTTCAAACGCAGCCTCGGCGCGCATGCCTACCGCACCCCGGTCAGCTCCATCAAGTCCATGATCGGGCACTCGCTCGGCGCGATCGGCTCGCTGGAGATCGCCGCCTGTGCGCTGGCCATGGAGCACTCGGTGCTGCCGCCCACCGCCAATCTGCACGAGCCCGACCCCGAACTCGACCTGGACTACATCCCGCTCACCGCCCGTCAGCAGAAGACCGACACCGTCCTCAGCGTCGGCAGCGGCTTCGGCGGGTTCCAGAGCGCGATGGTGCTGGCCCGCCCGGAGAGGAGCGCCGTATGACCGCCACGACCGTGGTGACCGGCATCGGCATCACCGCACCCAACGGCCTGGGCACCGAGGACTACTGGAAGGCGATCCTGGACGGCCGCTCCGGTATCGGCCCGGTCACCCGCTTCGACGCCTCGCAGTATCCCGCGACGCTGGCCGGCGAGGTCCCCGGCTTCGTCGCCGAGGAGCACATCCCCAGCCGGCTGATGCCGCAGACCGACCACATGACCCGTCTCGCCATGACCGCCGCCGCCTGGGCCATCGACGACGCGGGGGTCGACGCGGCGGCCCTGCCCGAGTACGGCATGGGAGTGGTCACCGCCGCCTCGGGAGGCGCCGTCGAGTTCGGCCAGCGCGAGCTACAGAACCTGTGGAGCAAGGGCAAGGAGTACGTCAGCGCCTACCAGTCCTTCGCCTGGTTCTACGCCGTCAACACGGGCCAGATCTCCATCCGGCACAAGATGCGCGGCCCCAGCGGGGTGCTGCTGACCGAACAGGCCGGCGGTATCGACTCCCTCGGCCACGCGCGGCGCCACATCCGCAAGGGCATCCCGCTGGTCGTCGCCGGCGGCGTCGACGCGGCCCTGTGCCCCTGGGGCTGGGTACCGCAGCTCGCCTCCGGGCGGATGAGCACCGCCGGTGACCCGGCCCGTGCCTTTCTGCCCTTCTCGCCGGACGCCTGCGGATATGTTCCCGGCGAGGGCGGCGCCATCCTCGTCACCGAGGACGCCGGCAGCGCCCGCGCACGCCGCGCACCACAGGTCTACGGCGAAGTCGCCGGGTACGCCGCCACTCTCGACCCGGCCCCCGGCTCCGCCCGTCCGCCCGGTCTGGGCCGGGCCGCGCGCAATGCGCTGGCCGACGCGGGCCTGACACCCGCCGACATCGATGTGGTCTTCGCCGACGCCGCGGGCGTACCGGACCTGGACCGGGTGGAGGCCGAGGCGATCACCGGCCTCTTCGGCCCGCGGGCCGTGCCCGTCACCGCCCCCAAGACCATGACCGGCCGGCTGCTCGCCGGCGGCGCGGCCCTGGACGTGGCCACCGCCCTGCTCGCCCTTCGCGACGGCGTCATTCCCCCCACCGTCAACGTGGCCGCCCCGGCCACGGACTTCCCCCTCGATCTGGTCACCGGGTCACCGAGGGAGCAGGACCTGCGCGCCGCGCTGGTGCTCGCCCGCGGTCACGGTGGCTTCAACGCGGCCCTCGTCGTACGACGGCATGCCGCGACGACGGACCCGGCATCCGGCCGGAACGACTGAGAGGACACGCCATGCCCATTACCACCACCACCCACGTCACCCTCACCGACCTCACCCGGATGCTGCGCGAGAGCGCGGGCGAGGAGGAGGGCGTCGACCTGGACGGCGACGTCATCGACACGCCCTTCATCGAGCTCGGCTACGACTCGCTCGCGCTGCTCCAGGTGATCGGCGAGATCCAGCGTGAGTACGGCGTGGAGATCCCGGACGACGCGGTCGTCGACGCCGAGACCCCGCGCGCCCTGCTCGACCTCATCAACGCCGGCAGCACGTCGGCCGCATGATCAGGCGTCGAAGGCGGCCATCCCGGTTCCCCCGGCCGGACGGGCCGCCTTCGGCGCCGCTCCAGGAGGAGTGAGGCTGCCTGGTGGCGGGGCCCGCACCACCGCCGGCTCCCGCCACGCAGGCCCCTCTTCCCTGCACGTTTCCCGCGCGCCGGCTCGACGGCCGCCACCGCCGTCCCCCCCGGTCCCCCCCCCGCACCACATCTCACCCCGCACCACGCCCGACCCCGCACCGCCCATGCCCCTGCCCGGCAGTCCGCCCCCACAGGGCAGTCCGCCCCCCGGCATCCGCCCGCCGCGCACCACTTGCCACACCCCGCATGTGCACCCGCCCGGAAGGAGGGCACCCATGTCTCTCGCCAACCAGACCGCGGTGACCAGAAGGCTGGAGATCACCCCCAAGGCACCACCGCTCCCGGGCGACACGGACACCCCGGTCGCCGCCGACGACGCGGGCACCGGCCCGGCCCTCGGCACCGCGGCACCCGGCGCAGCCACCGGCACCGATGCGGCGCCCGATGCACCCACCGGCACCGACACGGCACCCGGCCCGGCCCTCGGCACCGACGCGGCGCCCGGTGCCGCCACCGGCACGTCCCTCGACACCGTCCTCGACGCCTCCGCAGGACGCGCCCTCCCGCCCACCGCCGTCACCGCCGTGCTGCACGCCTTCGGCGGCCGGACCCGTGAACTGCCGCCCCGTACCGTCGTCTTCATCGGATCCACCGCCGCGCTCACCGGGCTTCCCGCCTCCCACGAGGGCATCCCGGTGCGTACCGCCCCCTCGCCCGCGCACGCCCTGCACCTGGCCCACCACGAACTCCAGGCCAAGACCGCCGACCTGGCGTTGGTTGCGGGCTTTCAGGAGCCCCTGGGCCGGGCAGTCACCGTCCAGACCCTCCGGCGGGCGGCCGAAGCGGTCGCCGGCGACGACAGTGTGCTGGGGGTGCTGGACTTCGAGGGCTGTGCGGGACCGGCGGACGAGCCGATCCTGCGCCCCTCCCGGCACAGCCGCCGGCTCACCGACCCCGCGGCGCCCCGTCTGCTGCTCTGGTCCGGTGGCAACGCGGCGGAGGAACAGCGCGTACGGCGCGAACTGGCGCCCCTGCTCGACGGGTTGTTCCCCGAGGCGTTCCCCGCCCTGCCCACCACGATGCCCTGCGGCCAGGCCCCCGGCCCCGTCCGCGCCGGGGCCGTCACCACCGCCGAACGGGCCCCCGCGGCGGTCGCCGCCGCCCGCGCCGGGTACGCGCCCCGCCCCCGCCCGGTCGCGCTGCTCTTCCCCGGCCAGGGGTCCCAGCACACCGCGATGGCCGCCGGACTCTACGGCCGGGAGCCCGTCTTCACCGCCGCCGTCGATGCCGTACTGGAGCTGCTGGGCCCGGAGGGGCCCGCCGTCCGCGCCGACTGGCTCACCGACACCCCGTCCCTCGCCATCGACGACGTCCGCCGTGCCCAGCCCCTGCTCTTCGCGGTCGACTACGGCCTGGGGTGCATGGTGCTCAGCTGGGGCATCCGCCCGGCCGCGTTCCTCGGCCACAGCGCCGGTGAACTGGTCGCCGCGGTCCTCGCCGGAGTGGTCCCGCTCAGCGACGCGGTCACGATGATGCGCGAACGGGTCGTCGCGGCGGTGCGGATTCCCGCGGGCGGCATGCTCGCCGTGGCCGCCGGCGCCGACACCCTGCGTCCGTACCTGCGCGCCGATGTCGTCATCGCCGCGGTCAACGCCACCAGTCAGACCATGCTGGCCGGTTCGACCGCTCCGCTGGCGGAAACCGCCGCCGCACTGCGCGCCGATGGGCACACCGTCGTCACGGTGCCCGCCACCAGCCCCTTCCACAGCCCGGCCATGGCCCCGGCGGCGGCCGCGGTGGAACGCGCCTACACCGGTATCCCCTTCCGTATCCCCGCCCTGCCGCTCTACTCCGGCTACACCGGCGACCTGCTGGGGCCCGACGACGCGGTGAGCCCCCGCTTCTGGGCCCGTCAGATCACCGACCCGGTGCTCTTCCAGCCCGCGCTCGACCAGCTGCTGGCGGCCGACGACATGCTCCTCGTCGAAGCGGGCCCCCGGCAGACCCTCACCGTCTTCGCCCGCCGGCACCGCGCCGTCCGCCTGGGCGCCTCGGCCGCCGTCCCCCTCCTGCCCGCCCGCCCCACCACCCCGGAGGCCGACCGGCACGCCGTCCTGACCGCCGCCTGCCGCCTCTGGCAGGAGGGCCACCAGCTCAAAGGAGAAGCCCTGGCCCGCCTCTGGACCTGCGCCGCCGAAGAGGCCGACCCCGCCCCCGCCACCCGCGCCGGCACACCCCCGGTGGGCGTCGCGAGCTGAAGCCGCGGCGGACGGGAATCCGGCGTGCTCCCGCCGGATTCCCGCGGAGGACCTCTCCCGTCGGCCGCTCACCGTGCCGACTGCCGGGGTGCGGCCGACTGCTCCCCGCACCGGCCGCGCCCCCGAGAGCGGCCCAGGACCGGAGATCTTGCCCCGGCCCCCGCTCCCGCCCATTGGCCTCCTTCTGGCACGCCGTGGGCCGACCTGGCTGTACCAATGGCACAGTCTTCACTGCCCCTGTTGAGCAACCTGCCGCAATGATGCTGTGATGGGCCCGTCGATGGCGCTGCGGATCCCGCGGCGCCTTTTTCATGCGGGAAAGTCGAAGGGGCGGAAGCTGTGCTGAAGAGGATGTTCGTGGCTCCGGATCCGGGGTGGCTGCGGCTGCGCAGCGCCGCCCGGTCCGTCCTCGGCATCGGCCTGGCGGTCACCGTGTGCGGCTACGCCGAGCACTCGCTCGTCGCGGCCATCACCGGCGGGCTCGCCGCGCTGCTCGCCCTCTTCACGGTCACCGATGCAACGGTCGGCAAACAGATGGTCACCACGGGCCTGCTGCCCGCGGTCGGCTTCCCGGTGCTCGCCGCCGCGGCGATGCTCCACGATCACCCGGTGGCACGGGGTGTGGCCTTCGCCGCCGTGGTGGGTGCGGGGGTCTACGCCCGCCGCTGGGGGCCGCGCGGGCACGCCCTGGGGGTGTTCGCGTTCATGACGTTCTTCGCCGCGCAGTTCCTGCACACGGTGCCGGACCAGCTGCCCCAGCTGTATGCCGCGGTCGCCCTCTCCCTGCTCGCCTCCTCGACCGTCCGCTTCGGGGTGTGGTGCTACGAGCGCCGGCTGCCCCCGGTCGTACTGCCCGCTCCGCCGGGCGGCCGGGGCCTCGCCCGGACGACCACCCGCCAGGCGATCCAGGCCACCGCCGGCAGCGCCTTCGCCCTCGTCCTGGGCCAGTTGCTCTCCGAACAGCGCTGGTACTGGGCCGTGGGCGCCACGTGGTGGATCTTCGTGAACACCGCGTCGCGCGGCGAGACGCTGGTCCGCGGCTTCCGCCGGACGCTCGGCACGGTCGTCGGCATCGCCCTCGGGCTGCTCGTCGCCGTCCCGCTGCACGGTGCCGTCGTCCCCACCGTGGCGCTGGTCGCGGTCAGCGTTTTCGGGATCTTCTACACGGCCGCCGTCTCGTACACCTGGATGATGCTCGCGGTGACCTTGATGGCCACGCTGCTGTACGGGCTCCTGGGAGTGCTGGACGCCGACCTGCTCACGTTGCGTCTCGCGGAGACCGGTGTGGGCGCGCTCGGGGCGGCGCTGGCGGTGCTCCTGGTGCTGCCCGTCACCACCCACGCCACCACCGACGCCTGGATCCAGCGGGCCCTGCGCTGTGTGCACCACTGCACCGCCGAGGCCGCCGCCCGCCTCGCGGGCTCCGCGACCGCGGACCCCGCCCCCCACGTCGCCGGCCTGGAGCTCCTGCTGGGCAGGGTGCGGCTGTCGCTCTCCCCGCTCGTGCACCCGCTGAGCCCGCTGCGGGCCCGCAAGGCGCGGGCGCGTCAGGTGCTCGCGCTGCTCGACGACTGCGCCCGTGAGGTCCGCGGGCTGGCCTCCATCGCCGCCGACCCGGAGGCATCCCACGACGCCCGGCTCACCGCCGCCTGCCAGCGGGTGGAGGCGGCCGTCGAGGCCCTCACCACACCGCGCGGCGCACGCGACGCGGCAGCCGCCACCGTCGCCGAGTCGCACCCGCCCGCGGCGGAACCCGCACTGGTCCATCTCCACGGCCTGGAGCGGGCGCTCGCCGAACTCGCCGCCCCCCTGCGCAGCACCCGGCGCTCCCCACTGGTCGACGCCTGACCCCGGCGCTCTCCACTGGCCGACGCCTCCGGACGTAGCTCGCCACGCCCTCTTCGCTGCGCCCGGAGCACCCTCCGGCGTACCCGCGGTCACGGGCACCCGGGCCCACGGGCGCGCGTGCCCGTGAGCGGTAACCGGCCAACACCCCCAACGCCCCGCCCCTGGCTGTTAGCGTCGCCCGGGCACCTCAACGGGCGGGCGGACGAAGGGCGGACCAGTGGGGACGAGCGACCACGGCCGACGGGCGCACATCGGATCGTTCACCGCGGCCGGCGGCCTCGGCATCACCACGGCTGCCGTCCACCCGGACACCGGCGCACTCACCCCGCTGCACTCCACGGATGCCGTCCCCAACCCCTCCTACCTGGCCCCGAGCCCCGACGGCCGGTACCTCTACGCGGTCAGCGAGACCCCGGACGGCGCCGCAGCCGCCTTCGCCCTGACCCGTAGGGGACCGGAACTCCTGGCACCCGCCGTCCCCGTGGACGGCGCCGACCCCACCCACCTCACCCTGGCCGGCGGCCGTCTCGTCACCGCCAACTACAGCTCCGGCAGCCTCAGTACGCTCCCCGTACGGGCCGACGGCACGCTCGCCGGACCCGCCACCGTGCTCGCCCACCGGGGCAGCGGCCCGCGGTCCGACCGCCAGGAGGGCCCGCACGCCCACGCCGTGCTGCCCGACCCCAGCGGCCGCTGGCTGCTCAGCGTCGACCTGGGCACCGACTCGGTCCGCAGCTGTGCCCTGGCCACCGAGGGGGCGCTGACCGTACACACCGAGACCCGGCTGCGGCCCGGCAGCGGCCCGCGCCATCTCGCCTTCCACCCCGACGGCGACCGCGCCTATGTCATCAACGAACTCGACCCGACGGTCACGGTCTGCCGCTGGGACCCCGGGCACGGTGCGCTGACCCCCTTGGGGGAGACCCGCCTGCTCCCGGACGAGGCCAGGGCGGATGCGGCGGACACCTTCCCCTCCGAACTGGTCGTCTCCCGCGACGGCCGGTTCGCCTGGGCCGCCAACCGGGGCCACGACAGCCTCTCCGTCCTGTCCCTTCACGGCGGCACCGCAACCCTCGTCACCACCGTCCCCTGCGGCGGCCATTGGCCCCGCGACCTGGCGCTGCATCCCGACGGCCGGCACCTCTACGCCGCCAACGAGCGCTCCGGCGACGTCACCTGGTTCACCGTCGACCCGGCGACCGGCGTCCCGGCCCGGGGCGGATCCGTCGAGGCACCTGCCGCCTCCTGTGTGGTCTTCGTCTGAGCTGCCCCGGGGCAGCCTCACCCCTGCGGAAAGCGCCCGCCGAAGTACACCTGCGTCTCGGCGAGCCGGCCGTCCCGCACGCGCATCACCTCGACGTTGCGATGCCGCTCGCCCGTCGTCAGCTCGTACTCGTACCGGACGAAGACCTGCTCGCCGTCGAGGGCCACGGCGTCGAGGATCTCCTGCGACCGCAAGCGGTCCGCCGTGGGGAAGCAGATCTCCAGGAAAGCGGCCTTGCCGATGTGGTCGTCCTGCGGGCTGGTGAAGACGAAATCCTCGGCGAGCAGCCGTTCCATGGCCGCGCGGTCCTGGGCGAGATAGGCCGCGAAGGCGGCGCGGACGAGGTCGACGTGGGACATGAACTTCCTTCCGTGGGCGGCCCGGCCGCGCCACGAACGGCGAGCGGCCGGTGAATGGCTTCTACAGGGTGGGGGACTCCGCCGGGTCATCCGACTCATCGGTCGGCCCTCAAGGGGTACGGAAAGCCACCTGTAAGGTCCTCTCGCGGACGTACGCCCACGCATCCGCCTGGACCGCGACCGGCGGGCTCCTGGGCCGCCTGAGGGGCGTCTGCGCCGCTCGGAGCGGAATCGGACGTATCGCCTCCGCCTGGACGCCGCACGTGGACGCGCCGGGATACGGCGTCGGGCCACCGCACCCGGACACCCCACCCGGACACGGCGAAGGGCCGGCCCCGCGCACTGCGCGAAGACGGCCCTTCGAGAGATGCGTCCGGCCCGGGAGTCCCCTAGCGGACCGGCGCCCCCTGCGTCTGGGTCGGGAGGGTGATGCCCACCGCCGCCGCGTAGTTCGACAGCGCCAGCCGGCCCACCGTGCCGTAGGCGCCCAGCGCCTCGGCCGATGCGCAGCCCGCCTCCGCCGCGGCCGCCCCCAGAAGGCCGTCGGTGATCTCCGGGCCGATCAGGTACGGGGCCAGCGCCAGCTGCTGCGAACCGGACCCGCGCAGCTGCTCGGCCGTACGGGAGATGGCGCCCTCTTCGTCCAGGGCGGCGGCCAGCACCGGCACCGCGAGCCGCGCGGAGAGCAGCATGCCGGTGATCCCGGCGGCCTGCACGGCCTCCTCGCCGCCCACGGTGGCGAGGATGATGCCGTCCGCTGCCGTGGCGACGGTGAACAGCCGGGCGCGGTCCGCGCGGGCCAGACCGGCCTCGGAGAGCCGGACGTGCAGCGCCTCCGCGAGCAGCGGGTGCGGGCCGAGGACATCGGTCAGCTCGGCGCCGGAGCCGCTGTTCATCATGGCCTGGCGTATCCGGCGCAGCAGCGCGCTGTCCGGTCCGGCCAGCAGTGGTACCACCACAGCGGCGGGGCCGGGGTCGGGCTGCCCGTCGGCGCCCACCCGGGCCTTGTGCTCCGCGGCGGCCTGCGCCAGCACGGCCTCCAGGGACGGGAACTCGTCGTCGCCGCCGTCGACGTAGCCGATCCGGGCGTCGAGGCCGGGGAGCTCCGAGCGGGCGATGCTGGAGACCTCTTCCGCCAGGCTGCGCGAGGCGGTGGAGGGGGTGCCGGGTACGGCCAGCACCAGGGCGGGTGCGCCCTCGGGTGCGGCGAGCGGCTCCGGCTTGCGGTGGCGGCCGGTCTGCCGTCGCGGCATTCGTACAGGCAGGCCGGGTGCGGCTCCCGGGCTCGGGGAGGCGGCGTCAAAATCGGGCGAGCCAGGTGCGGGCCCAGTGGGGGAACTCATGGCGCCGCATGCTAACGGTTCGGACCACCCCCGCGCGGAGGGAGGGTTCGCCGACGAGGTATCCGTCCCGATTTATCCCGCGCGTCACGCCAATTACCCCGGCGCAGGCCGTGTGATCTGCAACAACCGTGCGTCGGCGGGCAGTGTCAGGCGGTCGCCGGCCAGTGCCGCGGCGATGGTCAGCGCCCCGTCGAGCGGGCTGCCCGCGGCCGCTGCCGGGCGGGCGTCCGGCAGCCGCTCGGCCAGCGCCGTACGCAGCGGGGCCAGCAGGGGTTCGCCTAGCCCGAACAGCCCGCCGGTGCAGGCCACCGCGGTGCCGGTCCCCGGCGGGCAGACCGCTGCGGCGGCGTCGGCGATATGGCCCGCGGCGGCCTGCACGATGCCGAGGGCCGCCGGGTCGTCCTCGGCGGCGCAGCGGGCGACCTCCGGGGCGAACGAGGCCAGTACGGCGGGCCGGTCGGGGCGCGGGTAGAGCGCTCCGGGCAGCCCGGCGACCGGCCCGAACATCGCTTCCGCCCGCGCCAGCAGGGCGGCCGAACCGCCCGGCCGTCCGTCGTGCGCCCGCATCGCGGCCTCCAGCCCGGCACGGCCGATCCACGCGCCGCCACCGCAGTCGCCCAGCAGATGACCCCAGCCGTCCGCGCGGCGCCAACCGCCCTCCGTGGTCAGGTCCGTGCCCAGGGCGATCATGCCGGTGCCCGCGGCCACCACGGCACCGGGCCGCTGGCCCAGCGCACCGGCGTACGCGGTCACGGCGTCCGCCGCGAGGGCGAGGTGGTGCACCCCGAACGCGGCGGCCAGTGCGGCCGGCAGCCGGGCACGCAGGTCGTCGCCCAGCGTCGCCATACCGGCCGCGCCCACGCACACCGCCGCAAAGCCGTGCACGCCCGCTTCCCGCCGCAACTCCTCCGCCATGGGCAGGAGTTGGGACAGCATGTGGTCCGCGTCGATCCCTGCGGGGCCGGTGCGCACCGGCTCGGGCGAGGTACGGGCGGCCGGCGGCCGGGCCTCGGCGTCGTCGGCGCGGGCGACGGCGATCCGCAGCCCCGACCCGCCCGAGTCGACCCCGAGAACCCCGCGAAGACGGCCGGACCCGAGGGCACCCGAGCTGTGGCCGGCGGGCTCAGCCAAAGCCGCGGGCGTCCTGCTTGAGGGCGGTGTCGACGGTCAGGGCCGTGGCGACGACCAGGCTCAGCAGCGGGTCGGGCAGCTGGTGGTGGACCTGGAGGACGTAGTTGTCCGCGCTCGTGAACATCGTCTTGGCCAGGCCTTCCCAGGTCTTGGTGATCCGGGCGACCTCGGTCTCGGCGTGGTCCACGATGGCGAAGTTCCAGGCGCGCCAGTTCTCGGCCTTGATGGCGCCGATCTGCTGGCCGTTGACCATCATCGCGAAGTTGATCTTCCCGATGGCGTTCTGCTGCACGATCTCGCCGACCGGTGAGCCGTCCGGACGCTGCACGATCACCTTGGACTTGATGATCTTCGCGGGCCGGGTCAGGATCAGCTGCGGCTGGCCGTAGGCGTCCCGGATCTCCAGCTTGTGGGTCATGTACTGATCGAGGCTGGAGACGACGCGGAGCACCTTCTTGGCCGTGCTCTGGCCGACCTGGACGACCGCGCCGATCGTGTTGCCGTGCTGGTCGAAGACGCCGTACTCGTTGGTGACCTCGATGAGCTTGGCCTTCTGGTTGACCACCAGCACCGGTTCGGTGAACAGCGTGCCGCCGCCCGGTCCGCCGGGTGCCACCCCTGCCTGGTGCTGCACCTGCTGCTGCACGGCGCCCGGGTGCGCGCCCGGCTGCTGCAGCGGCTGCTGTCCGTACGGCTGCTGCATGGGCCGGCCCGGCGCCTGCTGGCCGGGCGCCTGCTGGGGATAGCCGTACCCCTGCTGACCGTACGGAGCGCCGCTCTGCTGCTGGCCCGGATACGGGGCCTGGCCCGGCGCCTGCTGCTGCGGTGCGGACTGCTGGGGCATCGGCTGCTGCGGCGCGGACTTCTGGAGCGTCTGCTGCTGCGGGGGCTGCTGGCCGGCCTGCTGCTGAGGAGCTTGTTGCTGGGCCTGCTGAGCCCCCGGCTGCGGCGCCTGGCCTTGGCCCGGTGCCGCAGCCTGTTGTCCCGGGTGGGTGTGCTCCGTCCACTGGGACCCGTCCCACCAACGAAGTTGGTGGGGGGTGCCCTGCGGGTCGGCATACCAGCCCGCAGGGATGTTCGCATTCGTCATGCCAGGCACACTATCGCCCGGTGTCAGGGCAGCCTCCAGTCGACGGGCTGTGCGCCCTGTCGCACCAAGAGGTCGTTCACCCGGCTGAAGGGCCGCGAGCCGAAGAAACCCCGGTCGGCGGACATGGGGGAGGGGTGCGCGGACTCGACGGCCGGCAGATCGCCGAGCAGCGGCCGCAGATTGCGCGCATCGCGCCCCCACAGCACCGACACCAGTGGGCGCCCGCGCGCCACCAGCGCGCGGATGGCCTGCTCGGTGACCTCCTCCCAGCCCTTGCCGCGGTGCGCGGCGGGCTTGCGGGGCGCCGTCGTGAGCGCTCTGTTCAGCAGCAGCACGCCCTGGTGCGTCCACGGGGTCAGATCGCCGTTCGACGGGCGGGGCAGGCCGAGGTCGGAGTGCAGCTCGCGGAAGATGTTCTCCAGGCTGCCGGGCAGCGGACGCACCTCCGGCGCCACCGAGAAGCTCAGCCCGACCGCATGCCCCGGTGTGGGGTAGGGGTCCTGTCCGACGATGAGCACCCGCACCTCGTCGAAGGGCTGTTGGAAGGCGCGCAGCACATTGCTGCCGGCCGGCAGATAGGTGCGTCCCGCGGCGATCTCCGCCCGCAGGAAGTCGCCCATCGCGGAGATCTGTCCGGCAACGGGCTCAAGTGCCTTGGCCCAGCCTGGTTCGACAATGTCTTGGAGAGGTCGTGCAGCCACGGGATCACCCTACTGGCCGCGGCCCGCTCCCCTTCAACCGATGGCCCGAGCCTCGTCCGGCCGGCACGGTGATCCACCGCAACTGACGCCCCGTAAGGTGCCGTTATCCGTTATCCGTTATGCGATATCTGATATGCGAGCCATCGCGCACCGCCTCGCGTCCCGTGCTCCTCCGCCTCCCTCAGGCCACCGCGGCCCGTACGCACAGCACATCCGGCAGATGGGAGGCGAGCTGCCGCCAGCTGTCGCCGTCATCCGCGCTGGCGTACACCTCGCCGTTGCGGTTGCCGAAATACACCCCCGCGGGATCGGCATCATCGACCGACAGCGCGTCCCTGAGCACCGTGCCGTAATGGTCCTCGTCCGGCAGTCCGTCGCTCAGGGCCTGCCAGCTCCGGCCGGCGTCGGCGGTGCGGAAGACCCGGCAGCGGCGCCCGGCCGGCACCCGGTCGATGTCGGCGGTGATCGGGAAGAGGTAGGCGACATCTCCCGTGCGCGGATGGGCGGCCACGGCGAAGCCGAAGTCGGACGGCAGCCCGCCGCCGATGTCCGTCCACTCGGCGCCCGCGTCGTCGCTGCGGTAGACGCCCCAGTGGTTCTGGAGATACAGCCGGTCGCGGTGCACCGGGTCCTGCGCGATCTTGTGGACGCACTGGCCGAACTCGGGATGCTGGTCCGGCAGGAAGACCGCCTTCACGCCCTTGTTCGACGGGGCCCAGCTGGCGCCCCCGTCGAGGGTGCGGAAGACCCCTGCCGCGGAGACGGCGACGGTGACCGCGTCGGCGTCCCGCGGATCCGTGATCACCGTATGGACGGCCAGCCCGCCGCCGCCCGGCACCCACTGCTCCCGGCTCGGGTGGTCCCACAGCGCCCGTACGAGCTCGAAGGTCTCACCGCCGTCCTCGGAGCGGAACAGGCCGCCGGGTTCGGTGCCCGCGTAGACCACATCGGGGGCGGCGGGGCCGGCCGGATGCAGCTGCCAGACCCGCTCCAGTGAAGTCCCGGTGTACTCCGGGTACTTGACCGAGGCGCGGGAGGGCTCGTGCCAGGTTTCGCCCAGGTCGTCGGAGTGGAACACCGACGGGCCCCAATGGGCGCTGTCGGCCCCGGCCAGCAGCCGGGGTGTGGCGCGGCGGGTGTCGATCGCGAGGGAGTACACCGCCTGCGCGGGGAAATGCGGACCGCTCACGTCCCAGTCACCATGCCGTCGACGGCCGATGAAGAGCCCTTTGCGCGTGCCCACCGCGAGTAGTACGTCAGTCATGCCGGAACACCTCCGGGACGCCGTTGTCTCAGACAGGGGCAAGTTTGCACCCGGCCACTGACAACGGCGTCCCGGAACGTGTCCGCGCAGGTCGGACGGTGCGGCCCCGCTCCGGCCACGGGCCCGCACGCCCTTTGCGGGCAGCCTCGGACGGCCTCAGACGGCCCGGTGGTACGGCTGCGGCACGGCGGTCCGCGCGCCCAGCTCCCGGGCCGCGTGCTGCGCGAAGCTGGGGGAGCGCAGGAGTTCCCGGCCGAGCAGTACGGCGTCGGCCTGACCGTCCGCGATGATCTTCTCGGCCTGCCGGGCCTCGGTGATCAGGCCGACCGCGCCCACCGCGAGACCGCTCTCCTTCTTGACCCGCTCCGCGAACGGCACCTGGTAGCCGGGTCCCGTGGTGATCTTCGCGTCCGGCGCGTTGCCGCCCGTGGAGGTGTCCAGCAGGTCGATCCCGTGCTCCCGCAGCTCGCGGGCGAAGCGCACGGTGTCGTCGGCCGTCCAGCCCTCGCGCGGGTCGCTCTCGTCCTCGGCGAGCCAGTCGGTCGCCGAGATCCGGAAGAAGACCGGCAGTTCCTCGGGCCAGACCTCCCGTACGGCGTCCACGACCTCCAGCGCGAACCGCGTCCGGTTCTCGTACGAGCCGCCGTACTCGTCGGTGCGCCGGTTGGTGAAGGGGGAGAGGAACTGGTTGATCAAGTAGCCGTGCGCGCCGTGGATCTCGGCGACCTCGAAGCCGGCTTCCAGCGCCCGCCGCGCCGTCGCGCGGAACTGCTCGACGATCTCGCCGATCTGCGCCACGGTCAGCTCCGCGGGGGCCGCGAACCCCTCGCCGAACGGCACCGGGCTCGGCCCGACCGGCTCCCAGCCGTACCGCTGGCCCGGCAGGAGCGGCGCGCCACGGTCCACCCAGGTGCGCTCGGTGGAAGCCTTCCGGCCGGCATGTGCGATCTGGATTCCAGGGACGGTGCCCTGCTCCTTGAGGAAGCCGGTGATACGCCGGAAGGCCTCGGTCTGGGTGTCGTTCCACAGGCCGAGGTCGTACGGGCTGATGCGACCCTCGGGGCTCACCGCGGTGGCCTCCGTGAGGATGAGGCCGGTGCCGCCCGCCGCTCGCGCGGCCAGGTGCTGGAAGTGCCAGTCACCGGGCGCCCCCTCTGCCGGGCCCTCGGGAGCCGCGGAGTACTGGCACATGGGTGCCATCCAGAGGCGGTTCGGGATGGTCAGCGAGCGGAGGGTGATGGGCTCGAACAGTGCGCTCACGGCAGGCTCCTGTACCTGAAGGCGAACGGGTACCGGCCGGCCCCGCACTCATACGATAGGCGTCGTACTACGGTGGATGTCAAACTACGAAGCTTCTCGTACAATGAGCGGGCGGGCGCGGCGCGCCAGGCCCCACCGAGCCCCGCAGAACCAGTCAGGAGCCCTCATGCCGACCGAAACGACCTCCCCGCACGCTCCGTCGGGCTCCCGGTCGCTGGAGCACCCGGCCCGTGAGGACATCCGGCTGGCCGATGTGCTGCACGCCCTCGCCGACCCGGTGCGGCTGCGGATCGTGTGCGCACTGGCGGCCGCCGAGGGCGAGCTGAACTGCGCGGACATCGAGCTCCCGGTCAGCAAGTCGACCTGTACCCACCACTTCAGGGTGCTGCGCGAGCACGGCGTCATCCAGCAGCTCTACCGGGGCACGGCCAAGATGAACGGGCTGCGCCGGGCCGATCTGGAAGAGCTCTTCCCCGGCCTGATCGACGGTGTCCTGCGGGCGGCCGATCTCCAGGCCGGCCGCCTCGGGGCGGAGTAGCAGGGCCGGGCCGCTCCGGCGGGCCAGGGCCCGTTCGCCCTCGCCCGCCGCTGGCTCAGCGGGTCATCTCCACCGAGTGCGCCGCCTCCAACAGCCCTGCCCAGTCCGGCAGTTTGACCGTGCCGCGGCCCAGTCCACGGCCCCACTCCGCCTCGGCGGCCTCGATCGCCAGCCAGCCCGGCCACGGCACCGGCTGCTGCCCCGCCCGGATCAGCGCGGCGAGCGGGTCCCCGGAACTGCCGCGCTCCGCGAGCGTGGGGGCGTCCGCCAGCAGCGACAGCGCGGTCTCCTTCGCGCACGGCCGGTTGGTGCCGATCACCCCCGTGGGGCCTCGCTTGATCCAGCCCGCCACGTACACACCGGGGAGCGGCGTCCCGTCCCGCAGCACCCGCCCGGCCAGGTGCGGCACCGTCCCGGTCGTCTCGTCGAACGGCAGACCGGGCTGCGGCGTCCCCCGATAGCCGACCGAACGCAGCACCAACTGCCCCTCGATGTCCTCGAATTCGCCGGTCCCGGTGACCCCGCCCCGCCCGTCGGGCGCCGTCCGCTCGAACCGGACCGCGCGCACCCCGGTGGCGTCCCCGAGCACCTCGACCGGTCGCAGGAAGAACCGCAGATGAATCCGGCGCCCGCGCCCCTCGGCCCCCGCGTCCGGGCCCGCCGGGGCGGCAGCCGCCCGCTCCGCCCAGCCGCGCAGCACCTCGACATTCCGCCGTCCCGCCGCGGGCAGCCCGCCCGGATCCCGGAACGCCGGATCCAGCGCCAGCTCCTCGGGCCGTACGAGCACCTCCGTACCCGCAAGGGAGCCCAGTTCCCGTAGCTCCTTGGTGGTGAACTTGGCCTGGGAGGGGCCGCGTCTGCCGACCATCCAGACGTCCTCGACGCGGCTGTCCGCGAGCGCGCCGAGCGGCCCCTGCGGCATATCGGTGACGGCGAGCTCGTCGGCGCCACGGGACAGCATCCGCGCCACGTCCACCGCCACATTCCCCACGCCGATCACCACGGCGGACCGTGCCGCGAGGGTGAAACGGACCGCGGCCGCATCCGGATGTGCGCTGTACCAGGCGACGAACTCGGTCGCCGGATGGCTGCCGGGCAGATCCTCGCCGGGGATGCCCAGATGCCGGTCGGTGGCGGCGCCCACGCAGAACACCACCGCGTCGAAGATCTCCCGCAGCTCCTCGACGCCCAGCCCTCGCGCTCCGACCTCGACGTTCCCCAGGAAACGTACCTTGGGGTGCTCCAGCACCGTACGCAGATTGTTCTGGAGCGATTTGATCTTCTCGTGGTCCGGCGCGACGCCGTAGCGCACCAGGCCGTACGGGCAGGGCAGCCGGTCGAGTACGTACACCTCGATGTCCGGCACGGTCTGCTGCTCGATCAGGGACTGGGCGGTGTAGACGCCGCTGGGTCCAGAACCGATCACTGCGACACGAAGCACGAGTGGCCCCTTCCGCGGGATACCCCCAGGATCGCACCGGCAGGCGCGCGACGGGAGATGCGCTATCGGGGTTGCTCCCGGTGGGATGAGCGTGCCGCGCTACTGGGCCGGGTGAGCGGGGGGCTAGGTTTTCAATGTGTCGGAAAGTGACTTTTATACCGTTAATCACCGATATGAAGCCAAGGGCGCGCCATTGGAGTGGCCCACGTGGGAGCTCCAGGCGCACGGCTCCGCCGCGCCCGCTCTCGCCCCCGACCCCGCCGCCCCCGACGATCCGGCCGGACCCCGCGGCCCCGGATGCCCGCTGCCCCGGCTCGATCCGCTGGGCCCCTGGTGCAGTGCCCGGCTGACCTTCGCTGACGGCGCCCGGGTCGATGTCCTGGTGACGGTCTCCGACGACCGCATCACCGTCGAGGACGTGCGGGCCGATCCGCCGCTGACGCTCACCGGCCTCACCGACCTGGCCCGCTGGATCGAAGGCCCCCTGGACGACGCCTTCCGGGCGGCCACCGGGCGGCCGCGCAGGACACGGCCCGCACCCCGGCAGCCCGGTCCGGCGGCCACCTCGCCGGAGCGCGGCGGAAGGCCGCCGGCCGGGCCGCAAACGGAGCCGGGGAAAGGCGCGGCACCCGATCCGGCGACCGGCGCGCGGCCGAACTCGCCGAACGGGCCGACATCGTCGACACCACGGCCGATGGCCGGGACGGCGCCGGGTCGCGAGCCGCGACCGGAACCGAGGGGTGCCGGAGCGGGAGTGACGGCAGGGGAGGGCGTGGCGCCCGCGCCTCAGGGGGCGGCAGCGGCTGGCGAAGGGCCGACAGGCCCGACGGGCGTCGCGCGGGGCGACAGCGCAGTCCACGGGACAGCAACGCCCGGGGGTACCGGCCACCCTGCCGAGCCGTCCGCCGAGGTGACCGCCGAACCGGCAGCCGAGCCCTCCGCCGAACCGTCCCCGGCCCTGGCCGCCTCGCCCGCGTCGTCCACGCCCGCCCCGGCCTCCACGCCCGCCACGTCACCGACGCCGGCCGGGTCAGTGACATCGAACGAGCCGCCGCCCGCCTCGGCCAAGCCGTCCGAGCGCGCCCGCTCCGCCGTCCTCGCCCGGTCGCGGGCCGGTGAGCGTCGCAGGATCGCCGCGGACGCGTACCGCCAGGCCCAGCGGGACGGATGCGATCCGGTGCTGGCCGTCATGCTGGCCACCGGCCGTAACCGCCGAAGGGCGTTGCGGCTGATCGCCGGCGCCCGTGACGAAGGGCTGCTGACGCCACGTCACAACAAGCGATGACCGCCAACGTCAGGGCGTCTCCCCGGCGTCCGGCTGCATCCGCCGCATCCGCCCGATCTCGGCGCTCTGCTGCGCGATGACATCGTTCGCCATCTCCTCCGCGAGCGTGTTCCTGCCCCCGGAGAGCAGATCCGTGGCCATGGAGACCGCACCCCGGTGGTGCGCGATCATCAACTTCAGGAAGAGCGCGTCGAACTTCTCGCCGCGCGCCGCCCGCAACTGGGCGAGCTGAGCGGCGGTCGCCATGCCGGGCATCTCCCCGTGATGGTGGTGCCCGCTCTCCGCGCGCGGTCCGCCGAAGCCGCTCAACCAGCCCTCCATGGCGCCGATTTCGGGCCCCTGGGCCGCGGCGATCCGCTCCGCCACCCGCCCGACCTGCTCGCTATGGGCATACCGCTTGGCCAGGCCCGTCATCACCAGCGCCTGCCGGTGGTGCGGGATCATCATCTGGACGTAGCCGAAGTCGGCGGAGTTGGGGGAGTCGTCACCGCGCGCCTTCCTGGCCTCGTCGACGGTGAGGGTCTTCGCGGGTTCACCCGGCTTGCCCGGCGCCACCACGTTCGCCGCGGCGGCACGCTTAGGTCCGGCGCCGTCGTCGGACGAACAGCCGCTCAGGGCAAGGGAGATGGCCAGCCCGCAGCCGGCCGCGGCGAGGACGATCGCTCTCCTGGGACGCTTCAACGCGCGCACTCCTGTCGGTCGTCGGACCCTCCGCCGGAGCTCGCCCGGCCTCGTCCGCCTCACTCGGGCGTCACATCTTCATTGCCTTCTATTGATATGTACATGAGCAGCGCGATACTACCGGGGCCAAGAACCGTTCACATCGGAACGGACTTCAGGAGGTCCTCGTGACGTCGTTGCACACACCCCGCGTGCGGCGCAGACCCCTCAGGGCGGTGGCCGCGGCCTTCGGGCTCGCCGCTTCCCTTCTCGTGGCCGGACCGGCGGCCGCAACCCCCGACCCCGGCGACCACCCCTCAGGGGCCCGGGAGGTGAGCCGCGGCCAGGAGGCGGACACCCGGGCCGCGATCAAGAACGGCGAGATACCCGGCGTGGACGAGGTCGTCCACAGCGCCAACGTCCGCCATCTGGCGAACATCCCGAAGCAGGCCCTCCAGGGCACCAACTCCGACCTGGCCTTCCAGGGGAAGTACGCCTTCGCCGGCAACTACGACGGCTTCGTGATCTACGACATCTCCCGGCCCAAGGCGCCCAGGACCGTGAGCCAGGTGCTCTGCCCCGGCTCCCAGAACGATGTCTCGGTCTCCGGGAATCTGCTCTTCCTGTCCACGGACTCCTCGCGCAGCGACAACTCCTGTAGCAGCGCCGCACAGCCCGCGACGGAGAAGTCCTCCTGGGAGGGCATGAAGATCTTCGACATCAGCGACAAGAAGAACCCCAAGTACGTCGCCGCCGTCGAGACCGCCTGCGGTTCCCACACCCACACGCTGCTTCCCGAGCGCCGGAACGTCTATGTCTACGTTTCGTCCTACTCGCCCAGCGCGACCTTCCCCGACTGCCAACCGCCGCACGACGGCATCTCCGTCATCAAGGTGCCGCGCTCCGCGCCCGAAAAGGCCGCCGTCGTCGACTTCCCCGTCCTCTTCCCGGACGGCGGCAACCCCGGCGGCTCCACCAACCCGGGCGTCTCGCAGACCACCGGCTGCCACGACATCACCACCTTCCCGAAGCTGAAGCTGGCCGCGGGCGCCTGCATGGGCGACGGCGTCCTGATGGACCTCTCGAACCCGGCCGCACCCAAGGTCATCGACCGCGTCCAGGACAACGTCAACTTCGCCTTCTGGCACTCCGCGACCTTCAACGAGCGTGGAAACAAAGTGGTGTTCACCGATGAACTGGGCGGCGGCGGAGCGGCCACCTGCAACGAGAAGACCGGACCGAACCGCGGCGCCGACGGGATCTACGACATCGTCGGCAAGGGCTCCCATCGCAAGCTGGTCTTCAAGAGCTACTACAAGATCCCGCGCCATCAGGCCGACACCGAGAACTGCGTCGCCCACAACGGCTCGCTGATCCCGGCCAGGAACCGCGACATCATGGTCCAGGCGTGGTACCAGGGCGGCGTCTCGATCTGGGACTTCACCGACTCCGCGCACCCGAAGGAGATCGGCTACTTCGAGCGCGGCCCGCTCTCCACGGACGCACTGGTCACCGGCGGCGCGTGGTCCGCGTACTACTACAACGGCCACATCTACTCGAACGACATGGCCAAGGGCTTCGACGTGCTCGCGATCGACGACCGTCGCACGGACAGTGCCGAGCCGGTACGGATGCGGGAGCTCAACGTCCAGACCCAGCCCGACTACCGCTGACCGGACACCCCCGTACCGCTCCTCGCGTCGGCAGTCCCGCCGGGCGGCTCCTCGCCCGGCGGGACCCCCAACTCCCAGGCCAGTCCGTACCGTTGGAACAACTCGGCACGCAGCCGCACCCGCGGCATCGACGCTCCCGGCAGCAGCATCGGCACCACCGCCCCCATCAGCAGCGCACGCAACAGCGGATAGTCGGCATCGGGATCCGGGGAGCCGTATGCCACGACCGTCTCCCGCAGCAACTGGGCCAGCCGCTGCTGCTCGGGGCACTGGATGAATCCGTCGGCCGTCAGAATGCCCGCCATATGCGTCCGCATCAGCAACGGGTGATCATGCGCAAGCCCCAGGATCGCGTCGATGGCCCGCGCCATCAGCTCCCGCCCCGCGTCCGGTCCGGCCGGCCGCGGCTCGCGCTCCAGCGCGGCCTGCAAGGTGAGGTGCATCAGACGGTGCACGGCGGACTGGAGCAGCTGACGCTTACCGGGGAAGTAGTACGAGACGAGCCCCCGCGCCGCCCCCGCCCGATGGGCGATGTCGCCGAGCGTCGTGGCCTCGAACCCGCGCTCTCCGACCAGCTCGATCGTCGCCTGGAGCAGCCGTTCGCGGGACCGCCGCCGCAATTCTTCATTGACCGATGCGCTGCGGGGGGACATCCTGTAACTCCTGCGTTGACTGGCTCAGGGCCAATATACTCTGTATGACTCCGGATGTCCGTCTTCAGGCGGAACCCGGGCAAGCTGCCTGATTCGGGCGACGCGGGGGATCGCCCGAATCGGGCGGCGATGAGACCAGTGGCGGTCTCGCGACCTGCGCCTTACCAGGTCAAGAGGCCGCCCCTGGCTCGCATCGGGAGCCTGCCCGCCCTCACCTTCCGAAGAGCCGCGGGTGCAGCGAGCTACTGACGGCGGTGCGCCTGGCCGCCCGCGCCGGACGTTCCCCCCTTCGAACCGTCCATCCCCCCTGCTCAGGGTCTTGTCGCAGGCTCCGTTGGCTGGTCTTCTGTACGCCGGGTGATCCGTAGCGCGTTCGCGGCCCGTTTGCGTACGCATCCGGCACGGGCACGGGAGCGACGAGGAGAGCGGCGTGGAATCAGCGACTGGGCGGGATGTGCGGAGCACTCTGCCGGAGGGGCTCGGTGCGGCCATACGCGAGACCGCCGAGGAGATCGCCGCGCTGCTTCGCGGGGGCGCCGACACGGGGCTTCCGGTACCCGGGTCGGAGTGGAGCGTCGGGGAGGCGGCAGCGCATCTGGCGCAGGCCAACGAACTGATGGCGGAGATCGCGGCAGGGCACGTACGCAGTCACGGGGACGGCACGCCGCAGAGCCTCGCCGCGGCCAACGAGCGAGCGCTCGCCGCATTCGACGAGCGCGGGGCCGAGGCGCTGGCCGCGATGATCGTGGCCCAGGCGGAGGCCTATCTGAAGGCGCGGGACGAGAGCGCGACGGACGGAACCGTCGCCACCCCGCTGGGCCCGATGGACCCGGACGTCCTGGGGTCGTACCTGCTCACGCACATGCTCGGTCACGGATACGACCTCGCCCGTGCACTGGAGCGTCCGCACATGATCGACCGCGCCCGGGTCGAGCTGACCCTGCCGTTCCTCATCACGGCCATGCCACGGGTGACCGACACCGCCCGCACGGCCGGGCTTTCCGCCCGCTATGCGATCCGCCTGTGGGGCGGCGCCCGATTCGGCGTGACGGTGACCAACGGTGCGGTGTCCGTGAGCCCGCAGCCGCCGGCCCGTCCGGACTGCACCATCCTCATCGAGCCGGTCACCTTCCTCCTGATGGCACTCGGCCGCCGCAAGCAGTGGGGCGCCCTCGCCCGGGGCCGCATACTCGTCCGGGGCCGTAAGCCGTGGCTCGCCCCTCGCTTCCCGGCTCTCTTCAAGGCGCCCTGAACACGGCGGGCAGGGTGCGCCGCATGGAGCCGGTCTCGACGAGAGGGCCGAGCCGGCCGGGATGTCGTCCGACCCCGGTGCCTGACGAACAGAGGGCGGTCGGGGAGCACAAAGACTTGTCCGATAAGGGCTTCTGAGTGTGTGTCAGGTGAGGAAAGCGGCCAGCAGGAGGCCGCTCCCGAGGAGTGCGGGCAGGATCAGCCGGGTGGGGCGTACCACCCCGAAGACCGCGGCGAAGGCGGTGAAGACGAGCGAGAGCATGCCGGCGCAGCCGGTGAGCAGACGCAGGGCTTCGTCGACGGGCTGCCGGTCGGCGATCTGTGTCGTGGTGACGATGAAGGCGATCACTGCCGCCAGCAGCCCGAGGGTGCCGAGCGTCTCCGATCTGACCTTGCCGATCTCGGACTTGGCCCGTTCCTCGACGCCGGCGACGGCCTTGTCCAGCCGCTCCTGGAGCGTGTCGGCAAACTGGGCCGTGGCCTCGTCCAGGCGGCCGCGGATGGCGGTTGCCTCGCGGTGCAGCGTGATGTCCGCCCTGATCCGGTGGTACTCGACCACCCGCATCGCATACCCCGGCTGCTCCGAGTCCTCCAGGTCCAGGGCGCGCTGGATGGAGGTGAGGGCGAGGGCGAAGTCACCCAGCAGACCGGCGAGTTGGGCGTGTACGGCACGGAAGCGCGGGCGTTCGGGGTCCGTCTCGATGGCACGCTCCATCCGGCCCGTCGCCGAGGCGAGATCCTCCTGTCCGGTCTCACCCCCGCTCCAGGCGTACTCCGCCAGGACGCGGGCGTGATGGGCGACCAGCGCCAGATTCCCCGGGTAGGCGGCCAGCGCCGTCTCCGCGTGGCGCAGCGCGGTCACCAGGTCGGGCCCGGCCTGTTCCAGCATCGCCATGTCGGAGTCCAGGACGGCGCGCATCGGCACGCCGTCGAAGCGTGCCGCGTGCCGCTGGTACAGCCCCCGGAAGCGGCCGGCGTCCAGGGCGCGCCGGTGCCGGGCCAGCAGGACGTACAGCGCGTTGAAGCCACGCGCGGGGTCGGACGCGTCGGTGACGCACCGTTCCAGGGCGTCCATCTCCGCGGCTGACAGTCGCGCCGCTATCCCGGTCGCCACGACGTGGTACTCCGAGGACACCATGGGCGGCATGGCGGCAACGGCATCGAGGACTTGAGTGTCAGCCATGATCCGAACGGTATCGGGGGCCGGGCGGGGAGGGAACGGTGTGCCTGTTCGTCAGAGATGAGCCTCGAAGTCAGTCGTAACGGCTCCCGTGGCTCCCTCAGTTGGCACCTCTCGCTCACGGCGCGGGCCGGAGGGCGAGGAAGACCAACTCCCTCCCTGGCCGGTCGGGGGCGTCGCGCACCTCCTTCACCACATACCCGTGCGCGAGCAGGTCCGCCTCGACTTCCTGCCGGTCACGAAACCGCAGGGTCGAATCCGACGTCAGCACCTGCCCGTTGGCCGTGAACACATAGGTCGAGCGGAAGGTGACCAGCGGCCCGTCGACGTCGATCAGGTCGAACCAGCTCTCCACAGAGCCGGCACCCGGGACCTCCGTCACGCTGTAGGAGGCCTCGCGGTTCCACTCCTCCCAGGCGCGCCGGGACGGATCGCGGGTCTCGAATGCCAGATGGCCGCCCGGACGAAGTGCCTCGCGGGCGCCCTTCAGTGTCTGCCGCCAAGTCTGTGGATCGACGATGGCCTGGGCGACGTTCGCCGTCATGGTGGCGAGGTCGGCCCGGAGCGGCGGCAGTGCCGTCGCGTCACCGCAGATCCAGCGGACCCGATCGCCGCCAGGCTTGGCCTTGGCCACGTCCAGGGAAGCCCGGGCGGGATCCACGCCGACGACCTCGATCCCGCGATCGGCCAGCAGGAGCGCCAGCACACCTGTACCGCAGCCGATGTCCAGCACGTGACGGGCGCCGAGCTCCGCTGCGAGGTGCAGGTATGCCTCCAGGTCGCGGCGGTCGGGATCGAGCGGATCGTAGAGCGCGGCCAGTTGTGGGTCCCGGAAAGATTCGTCGGCCATGCGTCGGAACCTAGTCGAAGACAACAGGCGCCGCGGTGAAAGGGCTTGACGGGGGTGCACCGTGATGGTGCAGTGGATCATCCACTCAGTCACTGGCTCACCCGGCCCCACCGGGTGGCGCAAGGGCAACTGCCTGCCCCGGGAGGGAAATCGTGGAGACGCTGCCCCGTGAGACCGTCGTCGACGTCCTGGAGAACCGGCTGCGCGAGGAGATCCTCACCGGCCGCTATCCCACCGGCGACTACCTGCCCACCGAGCGCCGGGTGGCGGAGCGGTACGGCGTCAACCGCACCACCCTCAAGCACGCCTACGGCCGTCTCCTCCAGGCCGGTCTGCTGGAGACGCGGCACGGTGTGGGCACCCGGGTGCGCGACTTCCTGCGCCTCGGCGGTGCCGATCTGCTGCCGATGCTGGTGCGGCACAGCCCGGACTGGATCGGTGAGATCTTCGAAGTGCGGCGCGGTGTCGGCGCGTTGATCGCCGAGCGGGCCGCCGCACGGTCGCAGGCCGCGCAGCACGCCGAGCTGCGCGAGCTGCTGGCGGCCGTACGGACGGCCGAGAGCGGCGACGCCGTACAGCTCGCGGACATCGAGGTGCACCGTGCGCTGGCCCGCGCCACCGGCAACCGCGTCTACGTGCTGCTGACCAACACCCTCTTCCAGGCCTATCTGCCGGTCCGCTCCGCCCTGGTACGGCCCTTCACCGACCCGGACGCCGCGCACGCCCAGCTGGCGCCCCTGGTCGAGGCGGTGACGGCGGGCGACGCGGGAGCTGCGCGCGCCGCCGCCGAGAGCTATCTGACCGCCACCGAACAGATCATGCTGGAGGAGCTCGCATGAGCGACGGCGACAGCGTCCGCGGCACCACCTTCACCGAGACCATGCTCGGCAGCGCCCGGATCGACGGCGAGGACGGGACCCGGCCGGCCCGGCTCGATCTGCGGGTGGCGGCACAGGACGTACTGCGTCCGCTGGGGACCACCAAGGCCAGGCTGAGCGGGCGCCTGCGCATCGCCGGATGGGCCGACGACCCGTACGTCACGGGCGAGATGGAGATCTCGCCGTTCGCCCGGCGCCGTATCCGCTACCGGCTGGCCTGCACCGCGCAAGGGCGCCGGCTGACCCTGGACGGCTGGAAATCCGTCTCGCCGCGCCACCCCGTCCGCTCGATGACGGTGCTGCCCTACACGCTCCATGACGGAGAAGAGCGCGTTGGCACCGGCACCCTGCGCTTCCCCCTGGCCACCGGCCTGGCCCCCTTCCTGGGCAGCGTCCGCTTTCCGCGCCGCGAGGACGGCAGCCGGCACCTGGCGCCGCGCTGGCGCGGAGAGCCCGGCCGCACCGAGGTCTGGTACACCACCGTCACCGACCCGGCGACCGGCCACGGCTTGTGGCTGCACCACGAGCTGACCGCGCCCACCGACGGTTCACCGCCCTTCGTGCACGGCTGGGCCGCCGTCTTCCCCCGGGCGGAACCGGACGGCACGCGGGGCGCGGCGCGGCACGTGCGCTTCGGACCCGAGCCCTGGCACGGCGGCCCGGACGGCTTCCGTGCGGACGGCATCGTCGCCCGTGCCGGGCATCTCGAAGGCGCGGCCGGTGACTTCCGCTGGGAGCTGACCGAACGCCCCGAGGACGGCCCGCTGTTCACCTTCCCCCGCTGGTCCTGGCGCCGCCCCCGGCTGCCCGCCGCCCAGATGCTCCCGGCGGCCCGCGCCTCGTACGACGGCACGGTCACCTACGGCGGCGAGAAACTGACCCTTCAGGGTGCGCCGGGCGCCTCCGCCCGCATCTACGGGCACGGCAACGCGCGCCGCTGGGCCTGGCTGCACGCGGATCTCGGCGAGGGCGACGTACTGGAGATCGTCGCCGCCGTCTCGATGCGACCGGGACTGCGCCGACTGCCGCCGTTGGTCTTCCTGCGGCTGCGCCGCGGCGGCCGCACCTGGCCCCGGCGGGCGGAGCGCGCCGCGCTCGGCTGGGCGGGACTCGGCCGCTTCCGCGCCGCCCTCGGGCGTCCGGACTGGAGCGTCACAGGACGCGCCGGGCTGCGCCGTATCCGGGTCGAGGTGAGCCTGCCCGCCGAACGCACCCTGCGACTCGACTACGCGGACCCCGACGGCAGTCCGGCCCGCTGCCACAACAGCGAGACCGCCGACGCCGTCGTCCGCCTGGAACGCTGGTGGGGGCGCTGGCGCCCGGAGGCGGAGTGGCTCCTCGAAGGAACCGCGCACGCGGAGGTGGGGGAGCGATGAGCGCCGCCGCACTCGTTGCCGCCCTCCTCGCCGACGACGGCAGCGCACGCTGGCCGGCCAGGGTGCCCCGCCGGCTCGACGGCGTCCTGGCCTCGATGCCCGCACCGGCCCGCGCCGGGGTACGCGGCGCCGCACGGGCCGTCGACGCCTATGCGCTGGCCCGCACCGGACGCCCGCTCGCCGCCCTCGGCCCGGCGGAGCGCGACCGGCTGATGACTGCGCTCGCCGCCCGGCCGCGCCTGGCCCCGCTGCTGGACCTGCTGAAGGTTCCGGTGCTGCTGGCCGCGGGCACGGAGCGGATGCTCGACGACCGGGCCCGCGCGAGACGCGGTGCCGGTGCCGGGGGAGCGCTGCCGCTCGCCTTCGCACCGCCGCGCGATCCGCCGCTGGACTGCACACCGGCGCGGCACTGGCCCGCGCGCAGCACCGCGGACGCGGTGGTGATCGGCTCCGGCGCGGGCGGCGCCATGGCGGCGCGGGTCCTGGCCCGGGCCGGATTGCGTACCGTCGTCCTGGAGGAGGGCGACCACCACACCACCGCCTCCTTCGGACGGCGCACGCCCCTGGAGCGGTTCGCGGACCTCTACCGCGACGGCGGCGCCACCGTGGCGGCCGGCCGCCCACCCTTGCTGCTGCCCACCGGACGGGCCGTGGGCGGGACCACCCTCGTCAACTCCGGCACCTGCTACCGGACCCCGGACCACGTGCTGGAGCGCTGGCGCACCGCCTTCGGACTCGACCTCGCCGACGGCTTCGCGGCGCATCTCGACGAGGCGGAACGCACCCTGGGCGTGGCCACCCAGCCCCTCGACGTCCTCGGCAACAACGGTCTGCTCACCCTCGCCGGGGCGGAACGCCTCGGCTGGCGCGCCGCACCGCTGCGCCGCAACGCCCCTGGCTGCCAAGGCTCCTGTCAGTGCGTCGTGGGCTGCCCCAACGGCGCCAAGCAGAGCGTGCAGTTGTCGGTGCTGCCGGACGCCTGCGCCGCCGGGGCCCGGATCGTCACCGGGGCCCGGGTGCGGCGCATTCTGGTGGATGCCGACCGGCCCGGCGGTCCGCGGGCGGCGGGGGTGTCCGTCCAGCGTCCGGACGGTGGTGACCTGGAGATTCTGAGCCCGCTGGTGGTGGTCGCGGCAGGCGCCCTTCAGTCGCCGCCGCTGCTGCGGCGCTCCGGGCTGGGCACCCATCCCCGGCTCGGCCGCAACCTCAGCGTCCATCCGGCGACCAGCGTGGCGGGCCGCTTCGCCGAGCCGGTGACAGCCTGGGAGGGGGTGTTGCAGAGCGTCGGCGTCGAGGAGCTGCACAGCGCCGGAATCCTCATCGAAGCGACCGCCACCCCACCGGGCATGGGCAGCTTCGTCCTCCCGGGCGTGGGCCGCGAGCTGCGCCGCGAACTGGACGACGCCGACCGGCTGGCCACCCTCGGCGCCATGATCGCGGACCGCCCATCGGGCCGGGTCCTGGGCCGGGACCGCACCGTGCTCCGCTACGACCTCGATCCCCGCGACGCGGGCCGTCTGATGACCGCGGTACGTGCCATGGGCGAACTGCTCTTCGCGGCCGGCGCCCAGGAGGTAGTGACCGGCATCCCCACCGCACCGCGCGCCCGCTCCCTGGCCGAGCTGTCCGCACTGCTGGACGGGGTGAGCGCCCGCCGGCTCCACCTCTCGGCCTTCCATCCCACCGGAACAGTGGCCGCGGGGTCGGACCCGCACCGATGCCCCGCCGACGGGGAAGGCCGCCTGCGCGGCGTCCACGGGGTCCTGATCGCCGACGGCTCACTGCTCCCCGGCTGCCCCGAAGTGAACCCGCAGTTGAGCATCATGGCCGCGGCCCTGGGCGTCGCGGAGCGAGCGGTGGGGGCGGGGTGAGGGGGCCGGGTGAGCGGAAGCGGGTGAGCGGGGCCGGCTGACGCGAACGCCGCTCTCCGGCGGGCCCTGGGGCCTGGGTCCTGGGCCCGGGCCTGGGACATGTCCGGTGGATCCCGGTTGATCCATAGGAGTGCACTGACCGGAGCCGCGTCATTTCGCTGCCCGACGAGCCCGGTGCACGGACATACGGTGGCGGGCCAGAGCAGGTGGTGGCCACCCGACAACAGCCAGGCCGGGAGTAGCGATGCGTCCAACCCATCTCACCGGGGAGTCGGCCGACTACGTCAGCGCCCGCGAGGAGCTGCAACAAGCCGAGATCGAGCTGATGCGCCACCGTGAACGCGTCGCCGAGCTGCGTCGCAAGTTGCCGCTGGGCCCCGTCGTCGAGGACTACACGTTCGAGGAGGGCCCTGCCGATCTTCAGGCCGGTGACGCGCCGACGCGGACCGTGCGCCTGGGCGACCTGTTCACCGGACCCGGGCGTGACCTGGTCGTCTACCACCTCATGTACGGCAAGAAGCAGAGCGAGCCGTGCCCCATGTGCACGATGTGGTGCGACGGGTTCAACGGAGTGGCGCACCACGTCGCGCAGAACGTCGACCTCGCGATCGTCGCCGCGGCCGACCTGCCCACGCTCCGCGCGCACGCCCGGGACCGGAAGTGGACGAATCTGCGTCTGCTCAGCGCCGGGTCCGGTTCCTTCAAGTACGACCTGGGCAGCGAGGACGCCGAGGGCACCCAGGACTCGACGGTGTCGGTGTTCACCCGCGACGACGACGGATCGGTGCGCCACGTCTACTCAGGTCACCCCCGGATGTCCGACGACATCGACCAACGAGGCATCGACCTGTTGAGCCCCGTATGGCACCTCCTCGACCTCACCCGCCGGGGCCGGGGGGACTGGTCCGCCGCGCTCAGTTACTAGGTGTATCGACCCGCAGGGGTGTTCACGCGGCTGAGGGGCTCCCGGCCGGTCATCTGCCGGCCTTGTTGGCGCAGTCGATGCAGGTCCTCGCCGTCGGGCGGGCGGTGAGCCGTCCTGCGGAGATCGGCCCGCCGCAGCGCTCACAGCTGCCGTAGGTGCCGGTGGCTATCCGCTGGGCGGCACGTTCGAGGTCGTCCAGGTCGGCGTGTGCCTGCTTCAACATGTCGCGCAGGTGGGCCCGTTCGAACGCGACCGTGGCGCCCTCGGGGTCGTGCTCGTCGTCGTTGGCCGTCAGACTCGCCGCCTCGACGACCCCGTCCCACAGGCGCGTCAACGAGTCGATCAGCCGCTCGGTACTGGCCCGGTCCTCCGCGATCCGCTCTGCCGCGGCAGTCCGTTGTGCGCGTGAGCCCCCGGCGCTCTCGGTACGGTCTTCCACGCCAGATACAACACATTGCGTGATCCGCCTATTCCAGTATTCCCGGCATCTCGGGTATGCGTGGGGCCCCGCCGAACCCGTCCGTGCACTGGGTCGCCGTCCGCACGGTGTGCGACGCACGACGGAGAATTCCCGTGCCCGCCCTTGATGTGACTGATGGGGCGCGGCGGCGAGCCTCTTTGGCGTCTTGTGAGCTGTCTGTACCGTCAGCCCGGCGAGGGGGGCGACCACGTGCGATGAGGAGCCCGGACCGTGACTGCCGTTCAGCAGACGGAATCGTTGCAACCAGCCAGGCGGCGGAAGAATGCCGGACGGGTGGTGGTGGATTGGCTGACGACCACCGACCACAAGACCATCGGCACGCTCTATCTGAGTACCGCGTTCGGATTCTTCATGGTCGGCGGAGTTCTGGCGCTGGCCATTCGGGCGGAGCTCGCCCGGCCGGGTCTCCAGATTCTCTCGAACGAGCAGTTCAACCAGGCTTTCACGATGCACGGCACCATCATGCTGCTGATCTTCGCGACGCCGCTGTTCGCCGGGTTCGCGAACTGGATCATGCCCTTGCAGATCGGCGCGCCTGATGTGGCCTTTCCGCGGCTCAACATGTTCGCCTACTGGCTCTATCTGTTCGGTTCCCTGATCGCACTCGGCGCCTTCATCACACCGGACGGGGCCGCCGACTTCGGGTGGACCGCGTACACCCCGCTGTCGGGTCCTCTCCGTACCCCCGGAATCGGTGGCGACCTGTGGGTGATGGGCCTGGCCTTTTCCGGATTCGGGACGATCCTGGGGTCGGTCAACTTCATCACCACGATCATCTGTATGCGCGCGCCCGGCATGACGATGTTCCGGATGCCGATCTTCACCTGGAACATCCTGCTGACGGCCGTGCTCGTGCTGTTCGCCTTTCCCGTGCTGGCCGCCGCGCTGCTGGTGCTGGAGGCGGACCGGAAGTTCGGCGCGCATGTCTTCGACCCCGCGAACGGGGGCTCGCTGCTCTGGCAGCACCTCTTCTGGTTCTTCGGCCACCCCGAGGTGTACATCATCGCGCTGCCGTTCTTCGGCATCGTCACCGAGATCTTCCCCGTGTTCAGCCGCAAGCCCATCTTCGGCTATATCGGACTCATCGCGGCGACGATCTCCATCGCGGGGCTCTCGGTCACGGTCTGGGCGCACCATATGTTCGTGACGGGCGCGGTGCTTCTGCCGTTCTTCTCCTTCATGTCCTTCCTCATCGCGGTACCGACCGGAGTGAAGTTCTTCAACTGGGTCGGCACGATGTGGCACGGTTCGCTGTCCTTCGAGACGCCCATGCTCTGGTCGATCGGGTTCCTGGTGACCTTTCTCTTCGGCGGACTCACCGGCGTTCTGCTGGCCTCGCCGCCGATGGATTTCCATGTGTCCGATTCGTACTTCGTCGTCGCCCACTTCCACTACACCGTGTTCGGCACCGTGGTCTTCGCGATGTTCGCCGGCTTCTACTTCTGGTGGCCCAAGTTCAGCGGCAAAATGCTCGACGAACGGCTCGGGAAAATCCACTTCTGGACCCTGTTCATCGGCTTCCACCTCACCTTTCTCATCCAGCACTGGCTCGGCGTCGAAGGCATGCCGCGCCGCTATGCGGACTATCTGGCGTCCGATGGCTTCACCACGCTGAATACGATCTCCAGCATCGGCTCGTTCCTGCTGGGCCTGTCGGTGCTGCCGTTCCTCTACAACGTCTGGAAGACGGCGAAGTACGCACCGAAGGTGACCGCCGACGACCCGTGGGGCTACGCACGCTCCCTGGAGTGGGCCACCTCGTGCCCGCCGCCGCGGCACAACTTCACCACGCTGCCCCGGATCCGCTCCGAGTCGCCGGCCTTCGACCTGCATCATCCCGACGTCGCCGCCCTGGAACTGGCCAGGAAGGGCGCGCGGCGCGATGTGGTCGAACCCGAAGAGCCACATCGCGGCGACCGCCCCTCGGGGGACGAGCCGCGCTGAGCCGGCCGCGCCATGACCCACAGCCGAACGCCGGACAGCCGCTCCGTCGAGGCGGGGATCGCCCGCATGGAGGGCTACCTCCTGTGGCAGGCGGAGATCGACCGCGCCCGCACCGACGCCGAAGCCTTCGTCGACGCCCTCGACTGGCCGACATCCGCCCAACGGGACGAGCTGGTGGCCCTCTTGGCCCGTCGTCAGCTCGACCTCTCACGGAGGGCCGTCACCCGTATCGCCACCCGCGCACTCCAGCTCCGCCGGGAGTACCAGCAACGCTATGACGTCCTCAAACGACGCGTCCTGGTCACCGCGTTGGCCCTGCTGTCGGTCCTGACGTTCCTCGACGTCCTGCTGCTGACCCGCTGACCCGCTGACCGGCTGACCCGCTGACCGGTGTCACGAGCCGAGAGGGGGTGCTGCGTACGCGGGTCGAGGACACCCTCTCAGGTCGCGCAAAGGTACTTGCTGAAACGGCAAAGGAGAGGGTGTCATGCCTCGGCCACGGCCCACATCCCGGTCCCCGCCCCGGCCCCGGTCCGCCCCGCCCCGTTTCGGGAGGCAGCGTCACCCGTCCGGCCATAGCGTGAAGAGACGGGCGGAAAACTTCCCCGCAACGGAGCAAAGGGGTGATGCGCGATGACCGAGATCGCAGAGCGCGGGTCGCGGAAAGCCGGGGACCTGGGGCGCACGACCATCGCCGACGGTGTGGTCGCGAAGATCGCCTTTCTGGCAGCCGGTGAGGTCGTAGGGGTCCATGCCCTGGGCAGCGGGATTTCGAGATCGGTGGGAGCCCTGCGCAAACGCGTACCCGGGGGCACGACCAGCACGCACGGCGTCAAGGTCGAAGTCGGCGAGAAACAGGCGGCGGTCGATCTGGACGTCGTCGTCGATTACGGCGAGGTCATCCCCGAGGTGGGGAAAGCCGTGCGCGAGAACGTGATTTCCTCGGTCGAGCGGATGACGGGTCTCGAAGTCGTGGAGGTCAATATCGCGGTCAGCGATGTATGGCTCCCCGAGGAGGAGGAAGAGCCGGAACGGGTGCAGTAGGCGGCCCCGCGGCCGGCCCCTGAGGCCGGTCGGTCCGTCGGTGCGCGCCCGTCACCGGTGCGCCGGTCACTGTCCGGCAGCCGGGCTCCCGCTGCCCACGCCGTCCGGCCCGGGAAGGGTGCAGACGGCGATGCCGCGTTCCTCGACGCTGCTCATGAGCAGGAGGTTTTCCGTCCGGCAGACACTGGTGACCATCCGGTACGGGGAGTTGACGGCGCGCAGGTCGCGCGCCGTGCCGCCGTCGGGCCGCAGTGCCAGCACGCGCACCGTCTGCCGCACGGGCGGGCGCAGACGCAACCGCTTGCACATCTGCCATGACATCCGCCGGAAGGCGCGCGGCATGCCGTGCAGCAGCTCCAGGCCGGCCGCCCGCGGTGCCGCCAGGGCGACCCAGAACGCGCCGTCGGGGCCACGCGAGATGTTGTCGGGGTAGCCGGGCAGATCACCGGCCCAGATGTCGGCGGTGCCGGCCCGCGGGCCGGTCAGCCGGTAGCGGCGAAGGCGGCGTGCCCCGGTCTCGGCCACGACGAGGAAGGACTCGTCCGGGCCCAGGGCCACCCCATTGGCGAACTGGAGCCCGTCCAGCAGGACTTCGGGGGTCGTCGCGTCGGGGCGCAGGCGCAGCAGCTGCCCGGTTCCGGTGTGCTCCAGGAAGTCGCCCAGCCACTCGTCGAGGCCGTAGCGGCGGCTGGAGACGGTGAAGTAGAGCGTGCCGTCCGCAGCCGCGGTGACGTTGCTGGCGAACCGCAGGGGCGCGCCGGCCACCTCGTCGGCGAGGACGCGTACGGTGCCGTGCCGCGGGCTGATGCGCAGCAGCCCTCGCTCGGCGTCACAGACGAGGAACTCGCCGCCCGCGAGGGGCTGAAGACCGAGCGGCCGGCCACCGGTGTGTGCCACGACCTCCGCTCCCTCCTCCGCGCCCGACGCCGAGAGCCGCAGCCGCCAGATCGCGCCGTCCGCCGCGCCGGCGAGGAAGCTGCCGTCGGCGTCGGCCACCACATCCTCGGGGCCCTGGATCGCGGGGGCGACGATACGGGGCACCGGCAGCGGCTGGGGGCCGTCTCTCCTGACGCCGGCCGCCAACTGCCCGCTCATCGCGTCCCGCCGCGCCGGGCCGTCTTCGGGCTGCTGTGCGGGTCCATCTCCCACCTCCACATTGTGCGGGTGCCGGCGACGTGCGACGCCGTCCGTACACGCCGCGCGCATACATCGGCAAGCCAAGCAGAAGCGGACGCATCCGGCATGCGGCATGAGGCATCCGGCATCCGGCATCCGGGGATTTCTCCGCGGCGGAGAAGGCCGTTACCGGAGGGGCGAGGAGTCCCCGCGGGGGCAGTGCGTCCGACGGCTAGG